>JAGWPY010000181.1 GCA_028870275.1 Gammaproteobacteria bacterium
GTCGCCTGGTCGGACGCACGGATCTGATCGTGCGCGGGTCCGCGGCCGGCTTCGACGAGGCCTGGTACGCGCGACTCGCCAAGGATCCGGCAGTCGCGGTCGCGAGCCCCGCGCTCGAGCTGCGCACGGCCGTCGCCGGAGAACGCGAGCCCTTGCGAATCCTCGGCCTGGACCCATTCCGCGCGCGGCTGCTGCAGCCCGCACTGGTCGCGGCCCTGGGCCCGGATCTCACCGCGCTGTGGCAACCCGACGCGATCGCACTGAGCGCCGCGGCCGCGGCGCGACTGCGTCTGCGGGCGGGAGGGGTGTTGAACGTCGTCGTCGGCGATACCCCGCATCGCCTGCGTGTCGTCGCGCTCCTGCCCGAGTCGGCCTATCCTCAGCCCCTCGGCATCATGGATCTGGCCTCCGCTCAGTGGATCTTCGGCCGCATCGGCCTCCTGAATCGAATCGACCTGCGTCTCGCCGACGGTGTCTCGCCCGAGGATTACCGCGCTCGTCTGCAGTCCGAGTTGACCGCGGGCATGTTCGCCCTGCCGCCGCGGATCCAGCTCGATCGGACCGCTCGGGCAACCCGCGCCTACCGCGTGAACCTCGACATGCTCGCCCTGGTCGCTCTCTGGAGCGGCGCGTTCCTGGTCTTCTCGACCCAGTCCCTGGCGGTGCTGCGCAGGCGCCACTCGCTCGCGCTGCTGCGCGCCCTCGGCGTCACCCGGGGCGAACTCGAACTCGCTCTGGCCGGCGAAGGAGCCCTGCTCGGCGCGATCGGCTCGGCGCTCGGGATCGTGGGTGGCGTCGCGCTCGCCGCGGCGCTGCTACGGGCCCTGTCGGGTGATCTGGGCAACGGCATGCTGCGAACCGAGGGCGCCTCGCTCGCGCTCTCCCCGGTAAGGCTCGGCGCCTATTTCGCGATCGGGGTCGCGGTCGCCACCTTCGGCGCCTGGCTACCGGCGCGGCAGGCCGCCGGACGTGCGCCGGCCGCGGCACTGAAGGGCGGCGACGCAGAGGTCGGTGCCGCCCGCGGTCGCGGGCTGCGGCTCGGCGTCGGCCTGTGCCTGCTCGGCACGGCGCTCGCCCGACTGCCGCCCGTGCGCGGACTGCCCCTGTTCGGCTACGCGGCGATCGCCCTGCTGCTCATCGGCGCGCTGCTGGTCGTGCCGAGCGCGACCGCGCGCCTGCTCGCGATCCTGCCGCGCAGCGGACGGCCGCTGATCGACTCCGCGCTCGCGCAGCTGCGCGACAACGTCCGTCTGTCGACACTCGGTCTCGCCTCGATCATCGTGAGTTTCAGCCTGATGGTCGCGATGGCGATCATGGTCCACTCGTTTCGCGCCTCGTTCGAACGCTGGCTCGGCCGCATGCTGCCCGCCGACGTCGAGGTGCGCGTACCGCCGGGCGACGATACGGCGCTCTGGTCCCCAGAACGGCAGGCCCGGCTCGCATCGCTACCCGGCCTCGATCGCATCGAGTTCCGGCGGACGCTGCGCCTGCGCTACGAACGGGACCAGCCATCCGTGACCCTGATCGCACGCGACCTCGACCGCGCGCAGGCGAGGACCGTGCTGCCCCTGGTCCGCGCGCAAACCGACGGTCGGCGCAGCGCGTTGCCGCCGGCCTGGATCTCCGAAGCCTTCGCCGATCGCGAGCATGCGGACCCGGGCTCGATCCTCACGCTGCCGATCGCCGGTCGGGACCAGCGCTTCGAGGTCGCCGGGATCTGGCGCGACTACGCGCGCAGCACCGGCACCGTGGTCGTGCCGCGCAGCGCCTACGTCGCGGCGAGCGGCGATCGGGGTGCGACCGAGGCCTCGCTGTGGACCGCGCCCGGAGAGAGCGCCGCGGCGCTCGCGCGAGCGGTCCGCGGCTGTTTCGCGGCGGCTGACGCCGTGCAGATCCTGACCTCGACCGAGGTCCGGCACCGCTCGCTCGCCGCCTTCGATCGCGCCTTCGCCATCACCTATGCGCTCGAGGCGGCCGCGGTACTGATCGGGCTCGCCGGAGTCGGCCTCGCGGTGGGCGCGACCGCCCTCGCCCGTCGGGCCGAATTCGGCGTGCTGCGCCATCTTGGCCTGCGCAGACGGGACGTGGCCGCACTGCTCGCGACCGAGGGGGTGGTGCTCAGCGTACTCGGCGTGCTCTACGGCCTGCTCCTTGGACTCGGACTCAGCCTCATCCTGGTCTACGTGGTGAACCGACAGTCCTTCGGCTGGAGCATTGACCTGTCGATTCCGGCCACGACCCTGCTCTCCCTGGGGGGCATGCTCATCGCCTGCGCCGCGCTCACCGCCTTGTGGAGCGGTCGAGGAGCCGCCGGCCCCCAGGCCCTGCGCGCCGTGCGGGAGGACTGGTGAGGCGGCGCGCCGCGTGCCGGGCCGGCGCCGCCCTCGCCATCGTGGCGCTCGGCATCGCGGCCTCATCGATGCGCGCAATGCCGGCCACGCCGCCGGCGGCGTCCGCATCGTATGCACCGGACAGCCGTTTTGCGGCGGTCGAGCCGGGCCGTCCGCTGACCTTCCCCGGCGACTTCGGCAGCCATCCGCACTACCGCATCGAATGGTGGTACGTGACCGGGTGGCTGCGCAGCGGCGCCGCGGACCGTCTGGGTTTCCAGATCACGTTCTTTCGCACGCGACCGGACATCTGGCGTGGCAACCCGAGCGCGTTCTCGCCACGGCAGGTGCTGATCGGGCACTGCGCCCTGGCCGATCCCCACCGCGGGAGACTCTGGCGCGCCGAGACGATCGCTCGTGCCGGTTTCGGGCTCGCCGAGGCCCTCCCTGGCGACACGGCCGTGTGGATCGACCACTGGCGCCTTCGCCGCGAGGGCGACACCTACCGCGCCCGCTGCGAGGATCGGCAGTTCGCGCTCGAGCTCGCACTGCGGCCGCAGGAACCGCCGATGCTGAACGGCGAGGATGGCTACAGCCGCAAGGGACCGGCCATCGGCGCCGCGAGCGAGTACTACAGCCTGCCGCATCTGGCGGTGCGGGGGCGCATCGTACGGGCCGGGCGGACCGAGAGCGTGCACGGCGAGGCCTGGCTGGATCACGAGTGGTCGAGCGCCTACCTCGACGCGAGCTCGATCGGCTGGGACTGGGTCGGGATCAACCTCGACGATGGCGGCGCGCTGATGGCCTTTCGCATTCGCGGTCGGAACGGCACGACACGGTGGGCGGGCGGCACGCTGCGCGCGCCTGGCGCGCCGGACCGCAGCTTCGCTCCCGGCGAAGTCGCCTTCGAGCCTTTGCGAAGCTGGCGCTCGCCGCGAACCGCGGTGCTCTATCCGGTGGAGTGGCGCGTGCGCGCGGGCTCCCGCACCTTTCTGTTGCGGCCGTTGATGGACGATCAGGAGAACGACGTGCGTGCCACTTCCGGCACGATCTACTGGGAAGGCGCGGTGCGGGCCTACGAACACGGCCGACCCGTAGGCCGCGGCTATCTCGAACTGACCGGATACGACCGCGCGCTGCACCTGCGGTGAAAAACCGTCACCGGGACATAGAGCCGCACCGTCGAGGCATTCAGCCGGTGCGCTCGACGATCGCGGCGATGCCCTGGCCACCGCCGATGCACATCGTCGCGAGTGCGTATCGTCCGGCGCAGCGACGCAGTTCGTAGATCGCCTTGGTCAGCAGGATCGCCCCGGTCGCGCCCACCGGATGACCGAGCGAAATGCCGCTGCCGTTCGGATTGACCTTGGCCGGATCGAATCCGAGCTCCTTGGCGACCGCGCAAGCCTGGGCCGCGAACGCCTCGTTCGACTCGATCACGTCGATCTGTTCGAGCGCGAGGCCGGCGCGCTCGAGCGCGAGCCGCGTCGCCGGCACGGGCCCGATGCCCATGATCGCGGGGTCGACGCCGGCGTGGGCGTAGGCGACCAGCCGCGCCAGCGGCTTCTGCGGGAAATCACCGAGCGCATCGCCGCTCGCGAGCACCAGCGCGGCCGCGCCGTCGTTGATGCCCGAGGCATTGCCCGCGGTGACCGTTCCCTGTTCCTTGAGGAAAATCGCCGGAAGCCTGCCGAGATCCTCGAGCGTGGTCTCGCCGCGCACGTGCTCGTCGGTCGCGAATGCGGCCTTCTTGCCCCGGGAACGGACTTCGACCGGCAGGATCTGTTCGACGAAGCGGCCCGCGGCGATCGCCGCGGCCGCGCGCCGATGGCTCTCGAGCGCCGCACGATCCTGGGTCGACCGATCGATGCTGAAGCGGGCCGCGACGTTCTCGGCGGTCACGCCCATCAGCCCATTGCCGAACGGATCGGTCAGTGCGCCATTCAGCGCATCGACCAGCGCGGTATCGCCGAGCTTGCGGCCCCAGCGCATCGCCGGCGCATGAAAGGGGGCACGACTCATCACCTCGACGCCGCCGGCGAGCGCCACCGAGGCCTCGCCGAGCATCAGCGTCTGCGCGGCCGAGACGACCGCCTGCAGTCCGGAACCGCACAGACGGTTGACGGTGAGCGCGGGACAGGCATGGGGAACGCCGGCCTGTACCGCGGCCACGCGCGCGAGGTAAGCGTCGCGCGGCTCGGTCGGCACGACCTGCCCGAACACGGTGTGGCCGACGCGCGCGGGCTCGGCCCCCGCGCGGCGCAGCGCTTCGCGGGAAACCAGCGTGGCGAGATCGGCGGGCGTATGGTCCTTGAGCGATCCGCCGAACGTACCGATCGCGGTTCGAACCGCCGACATGATGTAGACCTCGCGCATCGACTGAACTCCTTCCTGAACGACGGATCGATTAGACTGCATCGATTGACCGCCGAAGAGTATCAGACCTTCGGCCCCGGCGCGGCGTCGCGGCCCGGCGGATCACGGGGAGGAAGCGGCCTTGCGCAGCATCGACGGTATCGACCAACTCGGCACCCTGGTCGGCGAGGAAATCGCCGTCGGCGACTGGTTCGAGATCGATCAGGCGCGGGTCGCCCGGTTCGCCGATGCGACCAACGATCATCAATGGATCCATCTCGACGCCGAGCGGGCGCGACGCGAAACACCTTTCGGCGGCACGATCGCGCACGGTTTCCTCACGCTTGCTCTGCTGCCCTTCCTGTTCGAGACGAGCCTGCGGATCGAGGGGGTGCGCATGGTCGTGAACTACGGCCTCGAGCGGGTGCGGTTCCCGGCGCCGGTTCGGGTGGGTTCACGCATCAGAGCCAGAGTCGCGCTCGAACGCCTCGCACCGATCCCCGGCGGCGCCCAGGCCGAGTGGCGGGTCACGGTCGAGCGCGAGGCCGAGGCGCGTCCGGGCTGCGTCGCCACCGCCCTGATCCATTATTACGCATGAGCGCTGCGACCGGCGCGGCGGGCGGCCGCGATCCACGCTTCGACATCCTGTTCGAGCCTGTGCGCATCGGACCGGTGGTGGCACGCAACCGGTTCTTCCAGGTCCCGCACTGCAATGGCATGGGCCACCTGCGGCCGCGCGCGCATGCGGCCATGCGCGGCGTCAAAGCCGAGGGCGGGTGGGCCGTGGTCAGCACCGAGGAGGTCGAGATCCACCCCTCGAGCGATCTCTCGCCCTACGTCGAAGGCCGCCTCTGGGACGAAAGGGACGTCGCCCCGCTCGCCCTGCTCGCCGACGCCGTGCATGCCCATGGCGCGCTCGCGGCGATCGAACTGGTGCACGCGGGCATCAATTCACCGAACCACCATTCGCGCGAGGACGCGCTCGCACCGAGCCACAGCGTGAGTCCGCACGGCTATGCGCCCTTCCAGGCCCGCGAGATGAGCCGCGCGGACATCCGTGCCTACCGCGACTGGCACCGCACCGCCGCCCTGCGTGCCCGGCGCGCCGGCTTCGACGTGATCTACGTATACGCGGCACACGACCTGTCGCTTGCGATGCACTTCCTGCTGTCCCGCCACAACCACCGGCGCGACGAATATGGCGGCCTGCTCGAGAATCGCGTACGCATCCTGCGCGAACTGGTCGAGGACACGCGCGAGGCGGTCGGCGACCGCTGCGCGGTGGCGGTGCGTCTCGCGGTCGACGAGAAGCTCGGCGCGGCCGGGCTGCAAGCCGACGGCGAGGGGCGCGACATCGTGGCCATGCTCGCCGAGTTGCCCGACCTGTGGGACGTCAACGTGAGCGGCTGGGCGAACGACTCGGCGACCTCGCGCTTCGCCCCCGAGGGGCATCAGGAGGACTTCGTCCGCTTCGTGAAGCGTGTGACCAGCAAGCCGGTCGTCGGTGTCGGCCGGTTCACCTCCCCCGATGCAATGGTCGCGCAGATCCGCCGGGGCGTGCTCGATTTCATCGGCGCGGCGCGACCCTCGATCGCCGATCCGTTCCTGCCGCGCAAGATCGAGACCGGCGCGATCGACGAGATTCGCGAGTGCATCGGCTGTAACGTCTGCGTGAGCGGCGACTACACGGCGACGCCCATCCGCTGCACGCAGAACCCGACCATGGGCGAGGAATGGCGCAGGGGCTGGCACCCGGAACGCGTGCCGGTCTCGGCGCGCCCGGAGCGCTTTCTGATCGTCGGCAGCGGCCCTGCGGGGCTCGAGTGCGCGCGCGTGCTCGCCGCCCGCGGCCACGAGGTGCAGGTGGCCGATACCGCGCGCGAGCCGGGCGGTCGGGTGACGCGGGAATCGCGCCTGCCGGGCCTCGCGGCCTGGGCGAGGGTCCGCGACTACCGACTCGCCGCCCTGCGCCGCAGCGCCCGGGTCGGTCTGTATCTCGACAGCGAGGTGTCCGCGGAACTCGCCCTCGACAGCGGGGCGCAACGCATCGTGATCGCGACCGGCGCACGCTGGCGTCGCGACGGCGTCGGCCGCGCCAATCGCCTGCCGGTGACCGGCTTCGATTCACCGGCGGTGCTCACTCCCGAGGACCTGGATCGCGGCCTGCGGCCGCGCTCGCCGGTCGTGGTGTTCGACGACGACCATTACTATCTCGGCGGCGTGCTCGCCGAGCGGCTGCGGGCCGAGGGGCTCGAGGTCACGCTGGTCACACCCGCGCCGCTTCCCTCGGCCTGGACCGTCAACACACTCGAGCAGCGCACGATCCACCGAAGGCTGTTGGAGCTCGGCGTGGACCTCGTAGTGAACGCGAACGCCTGCGGCTTCGACGGCGAGCGACTGCGGATCGAGTGCACGATCACCGGCCGCCAGAGCCTGCGTCCGGCGGCGAACGTCGTGACGGTCACCTCGAGGCTGCCCGAGGAGGAACTGCTGCGCGCGCTCGCCGCGGACCCCGGTCGGCTCGAAGCCGCGGGCGTGGTGTCGCTCGCGGCCATCGGCGACTGTGCGGTGCCGGGTACGATCGCCGCGGCGGTGTATTCCGGACATCGGTACGCGCGCGAATTCGACTGCGCCGGCGGCGAGCGGCCCGAGCCGCTCCGCGAGTACGCGGCGCTCGACTGAAGCCCCCGCGCGCGGCCGGCGCGTCCTTGAATCAATCGGCGTCCAGGACCGAACGAATGCGCCGGGCGAGATCGCTGCGACGGTAGGGCTTCATCAGCAGCTGCACTCCTTCGTCGAGCCGGCCCTCGTGCACCATGGAGTCGGCCGCGTAGCCCGAGGTGAACAGCACCTTGAGATCCGCCCTGAGAGCGCGCGCGGCATCGACCAGCTGACGCCCGCCCATGCCTCCCGGCATCACGACGTCGGTGAACAGCAGGTCGACCGACGGTTGCCGCTCGAGCATGGCGAGCGCATCCCGGCCGTTGGCCGCCTCGAGCACGGTGTAGCCGAGACTCTGCAGGTTAGATACCGCGAAGCGCCGCACCTGTTCATTGTCCTCGACCACCAGGATGGTCTCGGCGCCGTGCATCACGTGAAACGTACCGGTGGTCGCCGTCGTCTCCGCAGCCGGCGCGACGGCGCGCGGCAGCACCATGCGCACGGCCGTCCCCAGGCCCAACTCGGATTCGATGGTGATGTGGCCACCCGACTGCTTGACGAATCCGTAGACCATCGCGAGCCCGAGACCCGTGCCGCCGATCTTGTCCTTGGTGGTGAAGAACGGCTCGAACACGCGGCCGAGCAGGTCGGGTGCGATGCCCGCGCCGGCATCGCGGACCTCGAGGCTCACGTAGTCACCGGCGGCGAGATCCACCATCTTCGCGGCGTCATCCGCCTCGAGTCGCACGTTCGCGGTGGCGATCGTCAGCACGCCCCCCCCGGGCATCGCATCCCGCGAATTGATACACAGGTTCAGCAAGGCGTTCTCGAGCTGGCCCCCGTCGACCAGCGCGAGCCACGGGTCCTCGCTCAACCTCAATTCGACCTGGATGTCCTCGCCGAGCGTGCGCCTGAGGAGTGGCGCCATGTCACGGATCATTCCGTTCGCTTCGACCGGGGCGGGATTCAGCGCCTGCTTGCGCGCGAACGCGAGCAGCCGCTTGGTGAGCTCCGCCGCGCTGCGTGCCGCATCGACGATCATCCCTGCCGACTCGCGCAGCGCGTCCTCGCCGTCGACCCGTTCGCGGATCAGCTCGGCGTTACCCATGATCACGGTCAGAAGGTTGTTGAAATCGTGCGCGACGCCGCCGGTCAGTTGGCCCACGGCCTCGAGCCGGTGCGACTGACGGAGCTGTTCCTCGAGCTCGACCCGTTCGGTCACGTCGGTCATGCCCGCGAGCATGCGCACCACCCGCCCCTCCTCGTCGCGGATCAGCTGGCCGCGATCGGTCACCTCGGCATAGCTTCCGTCGCTGCGCGCGAACCGGTAACGATCCGACCAGGCCTGCGCGCCCTCCTCGATCGCCCGGTGCAGGCCCTCGAGCACGCGCGCCCGGTCGTCGGGATGGATCCGCGATCGCCAGCCGTCGGATCCGGCTCGCTGCTCGGCCGCCGACGAACCGAACTGGGTCCGGTAGCCTTCGTTCCACCAGATCGCATCGCCGATCAGATCCCAGTCGCGAATCGCGTCGTTGGTGGCGCGCGCCAGCGTCTCGAAGCGCTCGTTGCTCAGGCGCAGCTGCTCCTCGGCCTCCTTGCGCTCGGTGATGTCGAAATGCGAGACGGCCGCACCGCCTGCCGCCGTGCGCAGGGGCGTCGCGCTCAGCAGGAACCAGCGGCGACCGCCGCGCAGCGACAGCGGGTACTCCAGCGAGAAACTGCGCAGCTCGCCGCGCAGCAGCGCCGCGAGCCGACCCTGCAGGATCGGTGCATAGGCGTCGCCGGCCGCGGCGTTGCGGGCACAGGCCTCGAGATAATTGGCGCCGACCTCCGTGCGCGCGAGCAGCTCCGGCCGCCGCCCCAGCTGTTCCTGCGCGAAACGCCGCCAGGCACCGTTCACCGCGATGATCCGTCCCTCCTTGTCGATCACGGCGATGTGCGCGAGCATCGCGTCGAGCACCGCGCGGTTCAGCTCGGCGCTCTCCCGCACGGCGGTCTCGGCGAGCCTTTCGTCCTCCAGGAGGCTGAGCAGCGCACGGTTCACCCGATTGCGTTCCTGCGCCTGGCGGCGCAGCTCGAACTGCGCCATCACGTGCCGGCTCAGCACCAGCAGAGCCTGGGCCTGCGCAGCGGCCAGATTACGCGCCCGAAGATCGAATACGCACAGGGTGCCGAGCGCCGAACCGTCCGGCGCGAGCAGGGGCGCCCCCGCGTAGAAGCGCATGGCCGCACCGTCGATGCACAACGGCCGTGCCGCGAAGCGCGGATCGGCGACCGCATCCTCGACCACGAACACGCCGCCCTGGCGGATCGTCTCGTTGCAGAAGCCGAGATCGCGGGGCAGCTCGCTCAGGGAGAGCCCGTGCGCCGCCTTGAACCAGTGGCGCCGGTCATCCGCAAGCGAGATCAGCGCAATCGGCGTCTCGCAGATCTGCGCGGCCATGCGCACCAGATCGTCGAGGTCCTTCTCGTTCGGCGTATCGAGGACCCCATAGCTCGCGAGCGTGGCAAGCCGTCGCGCTTCCGCATCCGGGCCGGTCGCGCTCACGTCGCCGCGCCCCGGTCGCCCGTCGATGCCGGCGGCGCGACCGCGTCGTAGCGCGCCGCCCGACCGAGCTCGGCGAGCAGTCCGTTGACCTCGCCCTTGAGCGCGAGTACGCGGTCCTCGCGTCCCATGGTCACGTCCCGCCAGCGTTGCAGCTCGACCAGCTGCGAGCGGATCTGCTCCTCGGCGAGCTGGCGCTCCGTCACGTCACGGGTGATACAGATCATGGCCTCGACCCTGTTCTCCGCATCCATCAGAGGACCTGCCTGCACTTCGAGCCAGCGGGACCGGCCGCGGCAGCCGCTGATCTCGAAGGTCGCGAGCGTGGCCGCACCGTCGAGCGCCCGCTGCTGAAGATCGTCGAACAGGCCCCGATGCGCAGGAACGACGAATTCGACGAAGCGGCGTCCTTGCAGCGCCGCGAGCTTCTCCGCCTGCAGCATCGCGAGCCCGGCGTGATTCATTTCCTCGATCCGGCCCTGTCGATCGACGACCATGATGCAGTCCATGGACCGCTCGACGATCGAGCGCAGGCGCTGATCGCTCTTGTGCAACGCGCGCTGGTTCGCCAGCCGTTCGGCTTGCAGCCGTTTCTCGGCGAGCGCACGCTCGACCGCGCTCGGCAGGCGCGCGATGCGGTCCTTGAGAAGATAGTCGGTCGCACCGATGCGCATCGCCTCGACCGCGACATCCTCGCCGACCGTGCCGGAGATGAGGATCAGCGGCACCTGGCGACCGCTCGCGCGCAGCAGCTCGAGCGCCCGGAGCCCGTTGAATCGCGGCATCGAGAAATCCGAGAGAATGATGTCGAGCGGCCAATCCAGGGCGGCGAGGAAATCCGGTTCGCAGTCCACGCGGTTCCAGTGCAGCTCGTAACCCGCCTCCCGCAGTCGATGCACGATCAGGGTCGCATCGTCCGGGTCGTCCTCCACGATCAAGGCCTTCAGTGCTGGCATCGGTTCATTCCTCACATTCCGGCTCCGCGCTTCCGATCGTGAACTCGAACGTCGCGCCTCGCCCCTCCTCGCTTCGCGCCGTTACCCGGCCCCGATGGCGGCTCACGATGTTGTGCACAATCGCGAGCCCGACCCCGGTCCCCTCGAACTCGTCGGCCCTGTGCAGCCTCTGAAACACGCCGAACAGCTTGTCGGCGTAGCGCGCATCGAAACCGGCGCCGTTGTCGGCGACGTAATAGAGCCGCTCGCCCTCGTCGAGGCGGCAGCCGATGCGCACCCGCGCCGGGTCACGTTCGCGCGTGAACTTGACCGCGTTGGAGAGCAGGTTCACCCAGACCTGGGCCAGCAGCTTCGGGTCGGCGCAACAGGACGGCAGATCGCCGATCTCGAATTCGACGCGCCGATCGGCGTACTGCGGTTGCAGGTCCTCGATCGCCCGCTCGACCAGCGCGCGAACATCCACGGTGCGGACCCGCAGGGGTTGACGACCGATGCGCGAGAACGCCAGAAGGTCGTCGATCAGCTGACCCATGTGGATCGCGCGCTCGTGGATCCGCTCGAGCAGCGCCCGACCCTCCTGCGGCATACCCTCCGCGTGATCGGCGAGCACGATCCCGGCGAACCCGCTGATCGCGCGCAGCGGTGCGCGTAGATCGTGGGACACGGAGTAGCTGAACGACTCGAGTTCGCGGTTGACCACCTCCAGCTCGCGGGTCCGCTCCGCGACCCGTTGTTCCAGGGCCTGATTGAACTGCAGGATCTCGCGCTCGGCGCGCTTGCGTTCGGAGATGTCGAGGCCGACGCCGAGCAGATGCGTCCGTCCCTCGATCACCAGCCGCCGGCCGGTGAAGTAGTAGGGGGTGATCCGTCCGTCGCGTGAGCGCAGACCGCCTTCGACCGCACCCTCCCCGGTCGCGAACACCCGTTCGATCGCCGCGCCGACTCTCGAGCGGTCCTCGGCGGCGATGAATTCCAGCGGCCGCATCCCGGCGATCTCGTCCGGCGCGTATCCGGTCACGCCGCCGAAACTGCGGTTCCAGCGCACGAACCGGCCCTGGTCGTCGTAGAAATAGAAGATGCCCGGCAAGCTCTCCAGCAAGGCGCTCGAGAACGCCAGTTCGCGATGCTCGGCGACCTGTGCCCGTTCGCGCTCGGCGGACTCGGCCGCGACGTCGAGCGCGAACGACAGATCGGCGGCGGTCTCGACCAGCAGCGCGACCTCCTCGTCACGGAAATAATTGGCTTCATAGGCGTAGACGGTGAGTACGCCGGCGATTTCCCCGCCCGCACTGATCGGGAAGGCCGCGGAGGACTCGAAGCGGTGCCGCCGATAGGCGCTCTCCCAGGGACGCATGTGGGGGTTGGCGGCAAAGTCGTTGCAGACCTGCGGCCGGCCTTCGCGCAGCGCCGTCCCGCTGGGACCACGCCCTTCCGTGCTGTCGTCGGCACGGATCACCAGGCCCTCGAGATAGGCGCTCTCCGGGCCCGCGAAGGCCTCGAAGGAGAGGATCGGAGAGGTCGGCAACCGCCAGCCGATCCAGGCAAGCGCGAAACCGCCCTCCTCGACCAGGGCGCGGCAGATGCGCAGGAACAGCTCCTGACGAGGCGCCGGCCCCGGTTGCGATCGCATGATCGCCTGGTTGATCCGATGCAGCGCCGCATGCAACCGGCCGAGACGCTCGAGTTCGGCCAGATGCCGTGCGGCGTTCAAACCCTCTTCCCTGACCACCGCCACTCTCCCTGTCCTGCGACGATCCAATGCGATCACAGCAAGCGTCTTTGCGCACTCCGACTCGGTAGACGGTGCGTCTCCCGCTCGACCCAGGCGAGCGCATCGCCCGCCGGCATGGGCCGGGCGATCAGGTAGCCCTGAGCGAGGTCGCAGCCGGCATTGCGCAGATATTCCAGGGTCGGGGCGTCCTCGACGCCTTCGGCGACCACCCGCAGGCCGAGCGTGTGGCCCAGATTCACGATCGACTCGACCACGGCGCGCGACTCGATCGATCGGGTCGCGGTCCCGACGAAGGACTTGTCGATCTTGATCTCCGAGAAAGGCAGCCGCACGAGCTGCAGCATCGAGGAGTAGCCGGTACCGAAATCGTCGATCGACAGCTGAAAGCCCTTGACCCGCAGACGGGTCAGCAGGTCGAGCGAGGCGACCGGATCCTCCATCGCACTCGACTCGGTGAGCTCGAGAATCAGGTTCTCCGGCTGCAGCGACCGCGCACGGCAACGGGCCGAGATACGTTCGACCAGGCTTGCCTCGTCGGCCGGAGCGGAGCTCGGCCGGGACGTGCCACGCCCCGACAGGTTCACCGATATCGTGAGGTCGGTGGCCGCGAAACGCGCGGCGAACCAATCCACCGCCAGATCGAGAATCTGATCGGTCAGAGTCTCGATCAAGCCCTCGGTCTCGGCGAGCGCGATGAAACGGTCGGGGCCGACCAGGCCGAGCTGCGGATGATTCCAGCGCGCGAGCGCCTCGAAACCCGCGAGCTCACCGTTGGTACAGTGCACCTGAGGCTGCAGCGCCAGCGCGAACTCGCGCGCCTCGAGTCCGCGGCGCAGGTCCTCGCCGCTCAGGGCGTGCAGGCTCGAGGCCGTCGATTTGTGTCCCGCGAAGGGCGATCCCGCACCCCCGTTCAGCGGCGGCGCCTCCTCGACCAGCAACGCGCGCAGGGTACTCGGCGAGAACGGTTTCGAGAGCACGCCGGCAATCGACAGGCCATGCTCGTTGGCCGAACGACCGGCCGCGTCGAGCACCCGGGTGCCGACGCCGCTCGTGATGATGATCTTGGCCGTGCAGCGCCGTCTTGCCAGTTCGACCAGCACCTCGACGCCGTCCATCTCGGGCATCACCAGATCGAGCGCGATGTGGGTCGGGCGCCAGTCATCAATCAGCTCGAAGAATTCATCGGCGTGTTCGGGACAGCGCGCCGCAAC
>JAGWPY010000182.1 GCA_028870275.1 Gammaproteobacteria bacterium
CTCCCTGCGAAAAAGCGCCGCCGGCACCACGCCGGCGGCCGTGTGCGGATCAGGCGGTTGCGCCGGCGGCGAGGCGCCGGCCCGGTGCAATGTCCTCGATCGAAGTGATCACCTCGATGAGCGCAGGTCCCCCGGCGGCTCTCGCCGCGGCGAACGCGGCGGCGAACTCCCCGGTCCTCTCGACCCGCGCCGCGTGCAGGCCGAATGCGCGCGCCAGTTGCGTGAAATCCGGATTGCGCAGCGTCGTGCCGAGCTTGCGACCCGGAAAGCGATTCTCCTGATGCATGCGGATCGTGCCGTAGCTGCCGTTGTTGACCACGATGAACACGATCCGCAGCCCATGCGCAGCCGCGGTCGCCAGCTCCTGCACGGCCATCAGGAAGCATCCGTCGCCGGCGACGCAGACCACCTCGCGTTCGGGCTCGGCGAACTTCGCGGCGATCGCCGCGGGCACGGCATAGCCCATCGCACCGCTCCCGGGGGCGAGCTGCGTGCGAAACTCCCGATGCTGGAAGAAGCGATGCAGCCAGGCGGCGTAGTTCCCGGCGCCGTTGGTGACGATCGCGTTCGGCGGCAGCGCCTCGCGCATCTTGCCGAACACGATGGACAGGTTCACGGGCCCGGCCACCTCGACCGGACGGACGAAGGCGAGGTATTCATCGTGCGCGGCGCGGGTCGAGGCCGACCAGCGCGACGCGGCGGCGGCAGGTGCTAGCTCGGCGAGCGCAGCCGCGGTCGCGTTGACGTCGGCCTGCAGGGCGAGACCGGCCGGGAATACCGCCGACGGCGTCTGTGGATCCAGGTGCACGTGCACCAACCGTGCGGCGCTGCACGTGCGGTCGAGCCAGCGGTAACCGCCGGTCTCGACGTCGCCGAGCGCGGCGCCGAGCACGAGGAGGAGGTCCGCGCGCGCGAGCCGTTCGAGGAGGCTTGCCGGTGCGCCGAAGCCGAGTTCGCCGGCGTAGCCGGCATGATCGTTCGGAAAGTGGTCTTTGCGTCGGAAACTGGTGACGACCGGCAGGCTCCAGGCGGAGGCAAAGCGTCGCAGCGCGTCGATTCCACCCTGGTCCCAGCCGCTGCCGCCAATCCACAGCAGCGGTTCGCGCGCGGCCGAGAGGCGCTCGCCGATCGCCCGGATCTGCTGTACCGCTGGACCGGGCGCGACGATCGCGGTCGGCGCGTCGAGGCTCGCGCCGGCCGCTTCGCCGAGCACGTCCTCCGGGAGTCCCACCACGACCGGCCCGGGCCTGCCGGTGGTGGCGAGTTGGAAGGCGCGGTCGACCAGTTCCGCCGCGCGCGCGGGCTGGTCGATCTGCAGCACCGACTTGGCGAGGTCGGCGAAGGTGATCGCCAGGTTCACCTCCTGGAAGGCCCGACGCTGGCGGTCCTCGCGGGCGATCTCGCCCACGAACAGCACCATGGGCGTCGCGTCCTGCTGTGCGGTATGCACGCCGATGCTGGCGTGCGCGAGGCCGGGACCGCGGGTCACGAAGGCGACGCCGCAGCGACCCGTGAGCTTCGCGCTCGCCTCGGCCATGTTCGCCGCGGCCGCCTCGTGCCGGCAGGTGACGACTTCGATGGCCTCGCGGGCGTCGTAGAGGGCGTCGAGCACGTCGAGGTAGCTCTCGCCGGCAACCGCGAAGATGCGTTGCACGCGATGAGCGCGCAGCCTCGTGACGATCGCATCGGCGGCGCGTGCCGTTCGCGCCGCGCTCTGTACCGGCTCCATGTTCACCTCGTTGCGGTTGGTCGGCCGGCATTGTAGCGGATGCGCGGGCTCCGCCGGGATGTGCGGGCCCCTCCCGGCGGTGCTATCCTCGCCGTTCGAAACACCACCGGAGCCGCCCGCCGATGGACCTGAGCCGCAACGTCCACGCCGCCTGCCCGCACGATTGCCCGGACACCTGCGCGATCCGGGTCACGGTCGAGAACGGCGTCGCGATCAGGGTGCAGGGCGATCCGGAGCACCCGCCCACGCACGGCGCGCTGTGCACCAAGGTCGCGCGCTACACCGAACGAACCTACCACCCGGAGAGGCTGCTGCATCCCCTGCGCCGCACCGGCGCGAAGGGCGGCGGGCGGTTCGAGCGGATCACCTGGGACGAGGCGCTGGACGAGATCGCCTCCCGGCTGCGCGAGATCGCCGCCCGGGACCCGCAGGCGATCCTGCCCTACAGTTACGCCGGCACGATGGGCCTGGTGCAGGGCGATTCGATGTCGGCACGATTCTTCCACCGGCTCGGCGCCTCGCAGCTCGATCGCACCATCTGCGCGAGCGCCGGCGCGACGGCCTTGAAGCTGACCTACGGGCGCGGCGTCGGCATGTTGGTCGAGCACTATCGGGAGAGCCGGCTGATCCTGATCTGGGGCAGCAACAGCATCGCCTCGAACCTGCACTTCTGGAGCTTCGCGCAGGAGGCCAAGCGCAATGGCGCGAAGCTGGTGTGCATCGATCCGCGGCGCACCGAGACGGCCGACAAGTGCCACCAACACATCGCCCTGATGCCGGGCACCGATGGGGCGCTCGCGCTCGGCCTGATTCGCGAACTGGCCGAACGCGATCTGCTCGACCGGGACTATCTCGAGCGCCACACGGACGGCTGGCGGGAACTCGTCGAGAGCGCGCGCGAGTGGACTCCCGAGCGCACCGCCGATGTTTGCGGAATCACCGCCGAGGAGGTGCGCGCCCTGGCGCGGGACTACGGCAGCCTGCGGCCCGCGGCGATCCGGCTGAACTACGGCATGCAGCGGGTCCGTGGCGGTGGCAGCGCCGTGCGGCTGATCGCCGCCCTACCCTGCCTGATCGGCGCCTGGCGGCACCGCGCCGGCGGTCTGCTGCTCTCGGCTTCCGGGTTCGCGCCGACCCGTCCGGAGGCGCTCGAGCGTCCGGATCTGATGCCGACGCCACGCCCGCGGGTGGTCAACATGAGCACCATCGGCGATGCGCTGCTCGCGCCGGCTTCGGCCGATTTCGGGCCGCGCATCGAGGCGCTCGTGGTCTACAACAGCAATCCGGTCGCGGTCGCACCCGAGTCGCCGAAAGTGGTCAAGGGATTCGCTCGCGAGGACCTGTTCACGGTGGTGATCGAGCAGTTCCAGACGGATACGGCGGACTACGCCGACATCGTCCTGCCCGCGACCACGCAGCTCGAGCACTTCGACGTGCACAAGAGCTACGGCCATACCTACGTCCTGGTCAACGAACCGGCCATCGCGCCGCTCGGCGAGGCGCGGCCGAATACCGCGGTCTTCCGCGCCCTGGCCGGACGATTGGGGTTCACCGAGGACTGTTTCGCGGACGACGACGAACGGATCGGCGCCCAGGCCTTCGGCGATGCGGTCGACTTCGCGCGCCTGCGCCGCGAGGGCTGGGTCCGGCTGCCGATCGACGATGCGCCGTTCGCGAGTGGCGGCTTCCCGACCCCGAACGGTCGCGCGCAGTTCGCTCCGCCCGGAATCGGTGTCGCCGGCTACGTTCCGCCCTACGAGTCGCCCGCCTCGGCGCCGGAGCTCGCGCGGCGCTTTCCGCTGGCGATGATCTCGCCGCCAGCCCGGCATTTCCTCAATTCGACCTTCGTCAATGTCCGCAGTCTGCGCAGCATCGAGGGCGAACCGCTGCTCGAGATGAATCCACGCGACGCCACCCAGCGCGGCCTGCGTCATGGATCGATCGTGCGCATCTTCAACGACCGTGGCGAGTACCGTTGCCGCATGCACATCAGCGAGCGCGCACGCCCCGGCGTCGTGGTCGGGCTCGGGGTCTGGTGGCGCAAGCTCGGCGTCGCCGGCAGCAACACCAATGAATTGACCCATCAGCGGCTCACCGACATCGGCCGCGCGCCGACGTTCTACGACTGTCTGGTCGAGGTCGCGGCGGCCTGAGCGCCGCCGCCATTCCCCCGGGCGAGATTGCTAGAGGCTGCGGTACAGCCGCAGGAATTCCTCGGCCGCGCGGTGCACGTTCCGTTGCCAGTCGCCGGCGGCGGCATGGTCGGCTCCGTCGGTGACGTATTTGACGCAGGCGAAGCGCGCGCCGTCGAGCAGGCACACCTTCGCGAGCGCATAGGCTTCCATGTCGAGCACGTCGCAGGGCAGTTCTCCGGCGGCGGTCGCGAACGAGTCTCCGCTGCCGCAGACCGCGCGCGGCAGTCCGGCGAAGGTCGGCGGAAACTCGATGCACGCCGGCACGTCCTCGAATGGCGTCACGCCGAGGTCGAATCCGAGTCCGCGCACATCCATGTCTCGCTGCACGAATCGGTCGCAGGCGAACAGCCGATGGGTCTCGTGGCGTGCGCTGCCGGCGGTGCCGAAATTGACCACCAGGGGAGGCGCCAGAGCGTCTCGCTCGCGGCGTGCCAGTTCGCGCGCGAGCGCCCGGGCCGCGTTGACCTTGCCGATGCCCGTGTAGAGCACCGCTACGCCGGCCGCCTCGAAGACCCCGTCCGACTCCTGCGGCAGGGCCATGACCACGAGCGGTGCGGTCGAGCCGCGCACGCCGTCCGGGACGGCTTCAGTAGACGATCGCGGCACGGGCCGGCAGGTCCCGCCAGCGGAATCCGTCCACCAGCCGCAGATCGATCAGCACGGCCAGTGCACGCACGTCATAGCCGCCGCGTTCGCACAACTCGGCCGCCGCATTGAGCGTGCCGCCGGTCGCGAGGACGTCGTCGACCAGCAGCAGGCGGCCACGGCCCGGTTGCATCTCCAGCACGCCCGAGCCGTATTCCAGGTCGTAGCGCATGTCGACCACCGGCGGTGGGAGCTTGCCCTGCTTGCGCACCAGCACGAATCCCTTGCCGCGGCGCGCGGCGAGCGCCGCTCCGAGCACGAATCCGCGCGACTCGATGCCGGCGAGCGCGTCGATCTCGCCCCACTCGGTCTCGCTCAGAAGTCCGTCGAGCGCTTCGACGGTGGGCGCGAAATGCTCGCGCAGGAGCGGTGCGATGTCACGAAAGAGAATGCCGGGCCGCGGGAAATCCGCCGACTCGAGAATGTACTTCTTCAGATGCAAATGAGTCACCGCGCATGCAATGGCACTTCAGGGGAGGCCATTATACCGAGTGCCGCGGCTCCGTCCCGTGCGTGATCGCGACGGGGGAAGTCGCGCCGCCAGTGCGCGCCGCGGCTCTCCAGCCGCAGTTTCGCGGCGCGCACCATGGCCTCGGCCAAGCCGAGACGGCCGAGCAGTGTCGCCTGCGCGGGGTCGACCGCCGCGCGCAGTCGCCGCAGGCGGCGAATGCCCGCGGCGAGCGTCGTCCCGTCGCGCACCGGTCCCATCACGTCCCACATGATCCGGCGCAATCTGTTCCACTGCGGCTGATCGGGCTCGAACGCCGCGATCGCGGCGCCGCGTGTCCGCACGGCCGGACGAATCCGCCGCGGCTCCGCGGCGATCGCCCGGCCGGCGGCCGAACCGACCACGATCGCCTCGAGCAGCGAGTTGCTCGCGAGCCGGTTGGCGCCGTGCAGTCCGGAGCAGGCGACCTCGCCGACGGCCCAAAGGCCCGGCAGGCTGCTGTGCCCCCGCGCGTCGATCGCGACCCCGCCCATGTGGAAGTGCGCGGCACAGGTCACCGGGATCGGCGAGACCGCGGGATCGATCCCGTGGGCCGCGCAGGCGGCGCGCGCCGCGGGGAACTCGTCCGCCTGCCTGCCCGAGAAGATTCGGGTCGCATCGAGGGCCACTGCGGCGCCGCGCTGCTGTCGCTCCCAGACGGCACGCGCGACCACGTCGCGCGGCGCGAGATCGCCGCGCGGGTCGATCCTCGCCATGAACGGCCGTCCCGCGGCGATCAGCTGGGCGCCCGCGCCGCGCAGCGCTTCGGTCAGCAGCGGCAAGGGGTCGCTCCGGCAATGCAGAGCGGTCGGATGGAATTGCACGAATTCCAGGCCCTGTACGGCGGCGCCGGCCGCGAGCGCCATCGCCAAACCGTCGCCACCGGCATGCGCCGGATTGGTGGTCGCCGCGAACAGCTGGCCCAGACCGCCGGTCGCGAGCACGGTCTCGGCGGCGTCGATCGCCAACACGCTGCCATCGTCGCGCAGCGTCAGGGCGCCGGCGATCCCCGCGGGGCCGCCGCGCAGCGCGGTGGCGGTCAGATCCCGGCGGATGGTGACGTGATCGGCGGCACGCGCCCGCTGCCAGAGACTCTCCTCGACCGCAGCTCCTGTGCGATCTCCTCCAGCGTGCAATATGCGGGGCCGCGAATGCCCGGCCTCGAGGTGCAGGTCGGGTCCGTCCCCGGCGGTGTCGAATTCGAGGCCGCTCGCGTGCAGGTAGGCGATCGCGTCCGCGGCCGAGGCGACGATCCGCGCGGCCGCGGTCTCGCTCACCGAGTGGTCGCCGGCGATCAGGGTGTCGGTGAGGTGCAGCGCGACCGAATCTCCGCGACCGATGGGCGCCGCGATGCCCCCTTGCGCCAGCGTGGTGGCCGTCGCATGCGGGCCCTGGGGCGCGAGCAGCAGGACCCGGCGCGGGGCCGCGTTCAGTGCGACGCACAGTCCGGCGGCGCCGGCGCCGATCACCAGCACGTCGGTCGAGTCGGATTCCATCGGGAAGCGGCGCCTCGCCTCAGATCGCCAGCATGCGTTCGACCGAGCGACGTGCCCGCTCGGCGACGCTCGCCTCGACCTCGATACGCAGGCCGAGGCGCTCCAGCGATCCCTCGATGCCGGCCAGCGAGACCGACTTCATGTGGCTGCACAGATTACAGGGCCGCATGAACTCGATCTCCGGCTGGCGCAGTGCGACGTTGTCGGCCATCGAGCATTCGGTGAGCAGCAGCACGCGTCGCGGCCGATGGGTCGCCAGATACTCGGCCATCGCGCCGGTCGAGCCGACGAAGTCGGCGCGTTCCTGCACCTCGCGCGGGCATTCCGGATGGGCGAGCACCACCGCGCCCGCCTCACGCCGATAGGCATCGACGTCGGTGCCGGAATACCTCACGTGGACCTCGCAGGCTCCACCCGAGTGCAGGACCTCGAGCCCGGTGCGGGCGGCGACGTAATCGGCCAGATGCCGGTCCGGAACCATGATCAGGCGCCGGACGCCGAGCGACCTCGCCACCTCCACCGCATTGGCCGAGGTACAGCAGATGTCCACCTCGGCCTTGACCGCCGCCGAGGTATTCACGTAGGCGACTACGGGGCAATCCGGATGCCGTCGACGCAGCTCGCGGATATCGTCGGCTCCGATCGATTCGGCGAGCGAGCATCCCGCGTGCGCGCTCGGCAGCAGCACGGTCTTGTCGGGGCACAGGAGCTTCACGGACTCGGCCATGAAGTGAACGCCGCACACGACGATGACCGGCGCGGCGCAGCGGGCGGCGAATCGCGCCATCGCGAGCGAGTCTCCCACGAAGTCGGCGACGCCGGCGGTGATCAGGGGTGTCTGGTAGTTATGTGCGACGATCACGGCCTCGCGCGCCGTCTTGAGCGCGGCGATGCGTGCGAGAGTCGGGCGCGCGAGCTCGAGTTCGGCCTCCGGCATCGCCCGGCGCAGGGCGGTGAGGCGGTCGTCCTCCATTTCCGGTCCGGCACACCGGCGCCAGGCCTCGTACCTTCCATTCATTCGACGTGCCGCACCGTTCATCCGAGCAGCTTAATTTCCGGCGAAGCGGTTGAAACTGATCCGGGTCAGTTTCCCGAGGATCGTAGAGCAAACGCATGAGCGAAAAGGCGCGGCGGGATTGTGACTGGTGCGGGTTGCGGCGGATATGTTTTCCGGCGAGATTGCCCACCAACGCCGGCATGGGCCCGGGTGCGCTCGGCATCCGCGGCGTGCAGTTGCCGCGCGGCCGCGCCCTGTACCGCGCCGGCGACCGGCTCGACGGGTTTCACATGATCCGCAGCGGTTGCGTCAAGGAGATCGAGCGGATCGCCGGCAACGAGGCGATCGTCGACTTCCGCCTGCCCGGCGAATTGCTCACGGTGCAGGGCCCGGCGGGCACTCGCAGCCGGATCACCTGCGTTGCCGTCGAACCCTCGAATCTTTGCGCCGTGCCGTGGCGGTCGTTCCTGGCGATCTGCGGGAGATTCCCCGCCGTGAACGGCGAGATGGTGCGTGCGCTCGCGGCCAATGCCGCTGGCACGCGCGAATTGCTCGCGACGGTGCGCGACAAGGCCGCGCTCGAGCGCGTCGCCGCGTTCCTCGCGAGCCTGTGCGCGCGCATGCAGGTCCGCGGTCTGCCCGCGCAGGAGTTGCGCCTCGGCATGGGCCGGGACGATATCGCCGCCTATCTCGGCTTGAGAAGCGAGACGGTGAGCCGGTGTTTCAGCGAACTGGAGCGTCGCGCCGTGGTGCGGGTGCGCGCGAAGCGCGTGCGCATCCTGTCGGCCGAGCGGCTGCGGCGCCTCGCGCGCCGGGAGGGAGAGGCCCGCGCGCCCGCCGTCGGGCACGCGGGCTGAGGGCCCTGGATCTTAGGGCTTCTGTGCCCAGGCCGAGCACCAGCCGTTCGCCGGAACGCTGTGGCCGGCGAAGATGTTGCAGCCACCGCTCGCCTGGCCCGGCTTGCCGAGGAACTGCGCACAGGTCGCGCACTTCTGGGTCGCCTTGTGGGTCGGGTACTTCTTGTCGTCCACCTTGGCGGTGTTCGGCTCGAAGCCGAGCGCGACCGCGGTCGGATCGCTCGGGCTGAGCGGTGGCAGGCCCGCGGCCGCGGCTTCCTTGGCGATGAGCCCCAAGGCCGGCACGCAGGCGCCCGCGAGGATTCCGCCCTTGATCAGGGTACGTCGGGAAATTTTGTCTTGCATCTGCAGAACCTCTGGTGATGAATCTCGACCCATTCTCGCGCGAAAACGCTCGCGCGTGTCTTACGGAAGCGTTACCTGTCTCCGCGGATCGCAGCGGCATTTTCGCGCGCGGCCGCGGTCTTAGTCCAGCGCCGGCGCAGATCCGACAGGTGGGCGAACAGCGCCACCAGCAGCAGCGCCGCAATCGTGGTCCAGTCCTCGTGGCGCAGCGCCGCGCGCAGCGCGAGCAGCAGGCAGGCGCCGGGCGCGAGTGCGGCAATCGTGTCGGCGCCGCGCAGTTTGCGAGTGATTATCAGCAGCACCGCCTCGAAGGCCATGAAGACCAGGATCGCGTCGATCACGCGGCCCGAAGCGAACCACCGCGCGATGAGCGCGCGCATCGCCCGGACCGTCAGCCGAACGGCCCGTTCAGCCGCACGATCGTGAGGTTGAGCAGCGCGGCGAAGGCGACCCAGGCGAGGTAGGGAGACAGCAGCCAGGCAGCGATGCCGGAAGCGCGCCGCACGCGCGCAAGGACCACCAGCACCGACAGCCAGAGCCAGCCCACCTCGTACAGCGCCCAATCCGGCCGATGGAGCCGGAAAAACAGCAGGCTCCAGAGGATGTTCAGCGCGCCGTTGATCGCGAACGCACCGAGCGTGATCCATCGCGCGCGCCGGTCGCGGTCCCGCGGCCAGTACGTGGCGCCGGCGATGGCCGTCAATGCGAAGATCACCGTCCAGGCCGGACCGAACAGCCAGTCGGGAGGCTGCCAGGCGGGTTTGTGCAGCGCGTAGTACCAGGCGCCGATGTCGGTCTCGAGCGCGCCGACCACCGCGACCGCGCTCGCCGCGAGCGCCGCCACGACCGCCGGTCTCCGCAGCGGGGAAATCGCCGCGCTCATGCCCGAGCGAGTCCGAGCAGGTGGGCGAGATCCTTCGCGAAGATGCGCAGGTGCGCGAGCGGTCGGGCGCGCACCAGTTTCTTGTGCATGTAGGCCTGCCAGGTCAGTCGTTGCACGTCGCGGTCGCGGCACATGCTCACGAAGCGCTCGCGCCGCGCATCGCTCGAATACCAGAACCGCTGCATGAGTCCGAGAATCCAGAATACCCGTCCATGCGCACGCATGAAGTCGCGACGCGCCTCGCGGAGCGCGCGCGGATCGCCGCTCGCGAGGAAGCGTTCGACCGCGTCGGCCGCGCCGCGCCCGCTGGCCATCGCATAATAGATGCCCTCGCCCGAGGCCGGAGCGACCACGCCGGCCGCGTCGCCCGCGAGCACGACGCTGCGCCCGTCGTCCCAGCGCCGCAGCGGCGCCATCGGGATCGGCGCGCCCTCGCGCCTCACGGTCTCGAGTCCGGTGAGGCCGGCGTTCGTGCGCAGCGCTCCGACCGCGGCGCGCAGCGAGAAGCCCTTGTGGGCGCTGCCGACGCCCACACTCGCGGTCTCGCCGTGCGGGAAGATCCACCCGTAGAAATCCGGCGACAGCTGTCCTTGATAGAACACGTCGCAGCGCGCGCCGTCGTAGCCTCCTCGTCCCGAGGCGGCCGGCGCGCGGACGATTTCATGATAGGCGGCCACGTAGCGGACGCGCTCGGCGCCGGGCACGCACTGGCGGGCGACTTGCGAGGCGGCGCCATCGGCGCCGATGACGGCGCGCGCACCGACCTGGTTCGACACGCCCTCGGCGCTCAGGAAATGCACGACCGAGCCTCCCGAGGATCGGCGTTCGATACGCTCGAACCGGCCGGTGACCAGGCTTGCGCCCGCGTCGACCGCCCGTTGCCGGAGCCAGGCGTCGAAGGTCTGCCGATCGACCATGCCGACATAGCCGCCGTCGATCGGCATGTCGACCTCGACTCCCGAGGGCGCGACCATCCTCGCCGAATGCACCTTCGCGACCAGCAGTGCGTCGGGGATCGCGAATTCCTCGACGAGTTTTGGCGGAATCGCGCCTCCGCATGGCTTGATGCGTCCGTCCCGGTCGAGCAGCAGCACCCTGCGGCCGCGATTCGCGAGCGTCGTCGCCGCGGTCGATCCGGCGGGGCCCCCGCCGACGACGACGACGTCGTATTCGCCGCCGTCGCGTGAGCGAGCACCAGGGTGAGCCGCAACCTCGCCGGAGTGCACCGGATTCATCCCCCGAGACTGCGCAGGGCCCAGGCGCTCGCCAGCATGCCGAGCACGTAGAGGCTGATGCCGGTCGCGTTGTACCAGGGCGCCTTTGCACGCGGATCGGCGAGTAATCGGCGCATCAGCGCGCCCTGGGCGAGGAGCAGGAATAGAACCACCGAGGCCTGAGCCGGACGGCCCCAGACCCAGAGGAGGATCGCGACCGCCACCTGCGCCGCGGCCATCATCGCGCAGGCGACCCGCGCGGCGCGCTCAGGCCCGAGTCGCGCCGGCAGTGAGCCGATGCCGAGCCGTCGATCGCCCTCCAGGGACTTGAAATCGTTGAGCGTCATGATGCCGTGGGCGCCGAAGCTGTAGAGACCGGCGAGCGCGAGCGTACGCAGCGTCGGTGCGCCCGCGCCGGCGAGCGCCGACCCGGTCGCCCAGGCGAATCCCTCGTAACAGATCGCACAGGCGGCGTTGCCCCACCAGCCATTCTTCTTCAGGCGCAGCGGCGGCGCGCTGTAGGCCCAGGCGAGCGCGAGACCGATCGCCGCCGCACCGAACACCCACGACCCGAGCGCGGTGGCCACGCCGAGCGACAGTGCGCTCCAGAGCAGGGCCACGTACAGCCCGCTGCGGCCCGGCATGCGTCCGGAGGGAATCGGCCGATCCGGCTCGTTGATCGCGTCGACCTCGCGGTCGAACCAGTCGTTGACCGCCTGGCTGGTCGCGCAGAGCAGCGGTCCGCAGAGCACGAGGCCGGCGGCGAGGTAGGGCCAACGTCCGGAGAATGGTGCCGCCGCGGCGACCGCGCCGCAGCCGAAGGCCCACATCGGCGGGAACCAGGTGATCGGCTTCAGAAGCTCGAGTACGGCGCGCGGCGCAGGCCAGTCGGTCGACGGGAGCGATGCGCCGGTTCGCAACATCGGGCGGACGGCGCGGCTACCCGATGAGCGGTTCGTCGGCCGAGCCGAGCTCGCCGAGACCGTAGCGTCGAAGTTTGGCGTACAGGCTCTGGCGGCTGAGGCCGAGGATCTCGGCGGCGGACGCGCGGTTGTCGCCGGTGATCTCGAGCGCCGCTTCGATGCAGAGTTTCTCGATCATGTCGGTCGATTCGCGCACGAGATCCTTGAGCGGCACTCGGCCCACGAGCTCGGTCAGTTGCGCGACCGAGCGCGGTCGGTCGCGCGCGCCGGTCTTCTCCAAAGCGACCCGCGGGCCGACGCTGCGGATCGTGAAACCGAAGCACGGCGGGTCGGCATCGGGCACGGCCACCGCACAGATCTCGACGTCGCTCATCGAGCCGAATTCGCCGCGCAACTGCGTCGCGTAGAGCCGCAGAGTGCCGTGCTCGCGCAATTGCGCGCTGAGCAGTCCGAAATCGACACCGCTGCGACCGAGCCAACGGTCCAGAGGCTCGTTGCGCGCCTGCTCGAGGGTGGCGAGCTGCGCCAGGTCGAGGAACGCCCGGTTTGCGAAACGGATGCGCCCTTCGAGGTCCGTGACCAGGAACGCCTCGGGCGAGTTCGCGACGATCTTCATGACCTGCGATTCGCCCTGCGGCGACTCGAGGGCCTCGCGCTGGCCGTCGAGTGCGCTCAGGCGGATCAGGAAGAACGAGGCGCGCTCCTCACGGAACAGCGCCGCGGCGACTTTGAACCGCCGCCGCCCGTCGCGAGTGACGGCTTCGAGGGTTTCGGGTCGTCCGATCACGCGCACCGCGCCGAGCATCGAATGCACGGCCTCGTTGCCCGCCGCATCGAAGTCCTCCGGAAAGGTGTGCCCGATCAGTTCCTTGGCGCCCTGCCCCAGCAGGCGCGCGGCCGCGGGGTTCGCTTCGAGGATTCGGTGTGTCGCCGCGTCGACGATCAGTACCGCCTCGGTCGCCATCTGGAACAGCAGGCGATGCCGAACCTCGGCCTGACGCAGCTTGGCGAGCTCCCGCTCCATCGAGTTCTGCGCCTGCACGATTTGCTGCTGCAGAGCGGCCATCGGTCGCATGCTGCGGCCGATCGCCATGACCGTGCCGTCGTCCTTGAGCTTGACCGCCGCATAGAG
>JAGWPY010000183.1 GCA_028870275.1 Gammaproteobacteria bacterium
GAGCTCGCCGCGCGCCACCATTTCGTTGAACGCGAGGCCGAGACGGTGGCGCTGACCGAGTCCGACCCAGCAGATGCGCGCCGGCAGCCCCTGGAACTGGATGCGCGAACGCGCCATGTCGAGCCAGTGATGCAGGTGCGGATCGTCCGGAATCAGCTCCTTGACCTTTGCGTCGGTCCTGTAGATGTCCTCCGGGTCACCCGAAAGAGCGGCCCAGCGGAACGGACCGATGCCGCGGCAGAACAGCGGCCGGATGTATTCGGGCACGAAACCGGGGATGTCGAAGGCGCGCTCGACGCCCTCGTCGAGCGCAACCTGGCGCAGGTTGTTGCCGTAATCGAAGACCGGCAGACCCATGGCCTTGAAGCGCAGCAGCATTTCCACGTGCTTCGCCATGGAGCGTTTCGCCGCGGCGGCGGTCGCCTGCGGGTCCTCGCTGCGCATCCGGTCCCAGTGTTCGATGCTCCAGCCTTGAGGCAGGTAACCGTTCACGGGGTCGTGGGCGGAGGTCTGGTCGGTGAGCGCGTCGGGACGAATGCCGCGCTCGAGCAGGGTCTGCAGCACGTCGACGATGTTGCCGAGCAGCGCGACCGAAGTCGGACGTCCCGTGCGCCTGGCATCCTCGAGGCGTGCCAGCGCCTCGTCGAGCGTGCGTGCCTCGACGTCGACGTAACCGGTCTCGAGCCGCTTGGCGATGCGTTCCGGACGGCATTCGACCGCGAGCATGTTCGCTCCGGCCATCGTCGCGGCGAGCGGCTGAGCGCCACCCATGCCGCCGAGTCCGGCGGTCAGGATCCACTTGCCGGCGAGGCGATCGCCGAAGTGACGGCGGCCCATCTCGACGAAGGTCTCGTATGTTCCCTGGACGATTCCCTGGCTACCGATGTAGATCCAGGAGCCGGCGGTCATCTGACCGAACATCATCAATCCGCGCCGATCGAGCTCGTGGAAATGCTCCCAGGTGGCCCAGTGGGGCACCAGGTTCGAGTTCGCGATCAGTACGCGCGGCGCGTCGGAGTGTGTGCGGAACACGCCGACCGGCTTGCCGGACTGGATCAGCAGGGTCTCGTCCTCGGCCAAGGTCTTCAGCGTTTCAACGATCCGGTCGTAGCAGTCCCAGTTGCGCGCCGCGCGGCCGATGCCGCCGTAGACCACCAGTTCGGCGGGGTTCTCAGCGACCTGCGGGTCGAGGTTGTTCATCAGCATCCGCAGCGGCGCTTCGGTGGTCCAGCAGCGCGCGGACAGTGTCGCGCCGCGCGGCGCGCGGATGATTCGGGAGGAGGGTGGGGTATGCATGGTTCGATTCTCCTTCACGGACGGAACCGTCCGGACAATTCGTAGCGGGATCCTGGATAGTTGAGCCGGGCGACCGAGGCGACCGCTCCGGCCGACCATGTGCGGCGAATCACCAGCAGACAGGGCTCGCCGCGCTTCATCGCGAGGAGCCGGGCGGTGCGCGCGTCGGGCAGGGTGGCCCGCAGCACGTGCTCGGCCTCCTGCAGCGGGGCGACGTCGATCAGATAGTCGTGGGGAGTGATCCGTGTGAAATCCACCGTGAGGTAATCCGGAGCGAGACGCGCGAGCACGTAGCGGTCCTCGAGCTGGACCGGGCGGTCGTTCTCGAAGTGCACCAGCGAGGAATGGAACAGCTCGGTGCGCGGCGGTGCGCGAAAGTCCTCGGCGAGGCCGCCGGCCGCCCGGGCGCGCTCCAGCGCGACCACTTCGACCCGGTAGCGTGAGCCGCGTTCGCGGATCTCCTCCGCGATGCTGCGGATCTCGAGTGGATGAGCGCGCGCCTGGCGCTCGGCCACGAAACTGCCGACCCCGGCGACTCGCACGAGCACGCCCTCGTCGCTCAGTTCGCGAAGGGCGCGGTTCGCGGTCATGCGCGATACGCCGAAACTCCTGACCAGGTCGTTTTCCGAGGGCACGCGATGCGCCGGCGCCCATCGCCCCGCGCCGATGTTCTCGAGGATGTGACGCTTCACCTGCAGGTAGAGCGGTTCGAGCGAGGCGTTGGGTTTCGCCATGGGTGCAGGATAAGCTGTATAGACAACTATAGTCAACTGAGGCGCCGGGGTGCCTGCCGGGACCTTGGGGTCGCTCCGGCGCGCGCCCTCGCGCTAGGGCGCGGCGAGTCGCTGCATCAGAGCGCTGAAGGCGCCGCTCGAGGGCTGCTCGAGCGCATGGCGGCCATCCGCGACGACCCACTGTCCGGCCACCACGCAATCGCGGATCGCCGCGCGCCCGCCCCCGAACACCAGATGGTCGAGTGCGGCTTGCGGCGAGGCGCCGGCGAGGGCGGGGTGGTCAGGGTCGAGCACCAGCCAGTCGGCGCGGCGCCCCACGGCGATCTCGCCGACCGGCTGGCCGAGCGCGCGCGCGCCGCCCTGCGCGGCGGTGCGCCAGAGGTGGGTGCCGACGTGCGGTTCCTCCTCGCCGGCGAGCGCGATGCGTCGACGGCGACGCAGGCGCTGCTCGTATTCCAGCCAGCGGAGTTCCTCGGATGGATCGATGCCGATGTGGCTGTCCGAGCCGATGCACCAGCGGCCGCCGGCGCGCGCGTATGCCCTCGCGTCGAAGAATCCGTCGCCGAGGTTGGCCTCGGTGGTGGTTGCGATGCAGATGACCGCGCCCGAAGAGGCGATCGCAGCGAGTTCCTCGCGGTTGGCGTGCGTGCAGTGGACCAGGCACCAGCGATCGTCCAGCGCGCCGGTGCGCAGCAGCAGCTCGATCGGACGTGCGCCCGTCGCCCGCTGGCAGGCGCGTACCTCGAGCGCCTGCTCGGCGACGTGCACGTGGACCGGCATTTGCGGGTCGATGGCGCGCAGGCGGGCGGCGACCTCGCGCAGGGTGCCGGCGTCGACCGCGCGCAGACTATGGAATGCCGCGCCGGTGCGCTGCGTGGCGGAGCCCGCGCGGCGTTCAGCCGCGATGCGTCGCTCCAGCTCCTCGACGAAGCGCTCGCTGTCGAGCTGGAAACGTCGTTGCTCGGCGCGCAGGGGTGCGGCGCCGAAATCGGCGTGCTGATACAGGGTCGGCAGCAGGGTGAAACCGATTCCGGCGTCACGTGCGGCCTCGCCGAGCGCCTGCCAGGAGCGAGGCGGCGAGCTCAACTCGGCTTCGCGGGGGCGATGCAGGTAATGAAACTCGGCCACCGAGGTGTAGCCGGCCTTGAGCATCTCGACATAGGCCTGCGTCGCGATGATGCGCATCTGCTCTTCGTCGAGCCGGTTCGCGAGGCGGTACATGGCGCTGCGCCAGGTCCAGAAGCTGTCCTTCGCGTGCGCGCGGAACTCGGTCTTGCCGGCGAGAGCGCGCTGGAACGCGTGACTGTGGGCATTGGGCATGCCAGGCACGACGTAGCCGCGGACGCGCCGTGCCGGCTCCGCCGCCACGCTCTCGCCGAGGGCGACGATCATGCCGGCCTGGTCGACGCGCACTTCCACGTCTTGCGCCCAGCCCCGCGGCAGCAGGACCCAATCGAACCGGTAGCCTTGGGTGCTCGCCCGCATGCGCAGTCTCCACCTGCCTATACCTGTATAGGTAACCTAGCTTGCCTTATCATGCGGCACGGGGCAATTGTCTGAGGGGCGTTCGTGACGGAAACGGCGTTGGACTGGGACGGAGTCTGGGTCGGCGCGCACCTGGCGACCATGGTGCCTGGCGAGGATCCCTATGGGAGCCTCGGCGACGCAGCCATCGCGGTGCGCGGCGAGCGCATCGCCTGGATCGGTACGGCGGCACAGGGTGCGCGGCTCGCCGCCTCCGCGGGAGTGCGGGTGCACGACGCAGCCGGCGCCTGGATCCTGCCCGGGCTGATCGACTGCCACACCCACCTGGTCCATGGCGGCGACCGGGTTGCGGAATTCGAACAGCGGCTCCGGGGCGCGAGCTACGAGGAGATCGCCCGGGCCGGCGGCGGCATCCAGTCGACCGTGCGCGCGACCCGGGAAGCGAGCACGCAGGAGCTCGCGACGTCTGCGGCGCGGCGCGCGCGACGTCTGATGGCCGAAGGAGTCACCACGATCGAGGTCAAGTCCGGCTACGGGCTCGATCGCCGGACGGAACGGCGCATGCTCGAGGTCGCGCGCGGCCTCGAGCGCGAACTGCCGGTGTCGGTGCGCACGACCTACCTCGGGTTGCATGCCTTGCCGGCCGAATATCGCGACGACCGCGACGCCTACGTGGCCGCCGCGTGCGGACCCTGGCTCGAGGAAATCGCCGCCGCGGGACTCGCCGACGGCGTCGACGCATTCTGCGAGTCGATCGCCTTCACGATCGAGGAGACCCGTCGACTGTTCGATGCGGCCCGGCGTCTCGGCCTTCCGGTGCGTATCCATGCCGGTCAGTTGCACGACATCGGCGCCGCCGAACTCGCCGCGCAGTACGGTGCACAGTCCGCCGACCACCTCGAATATCTCGGCGAGCAGGGCGCGCGCCGCCTTGCCGCCGCGGGTACGGTTGCGGTTCTGCTGCCTTGCGCCTATTTCACGCTGCGTCAGCGCGATCCGCCGCCGGTGGCCGCTCTGCGCGCCGCGGGCGTGCCGATCGCGGTCGCGACCGACTGCAATCCCGGGACCTCGCCATGCACGTCGCTGCTCCTCGCGCTGGCGATGTCCTGCACGCTGTTCGGCCTCACACCCGAGGAGGCGCTGCGCGGCGCGACCGTGAACGCGGCCAGGGCGCTCGGCGTCGCGGCCGACCGCGGTACGCTCGAGGTGGGCAAACGCGCCGATTTCGCGCTGTATCGGCTGGGGCGTCCTGCGGAACTGTGCTACGCGCTGGGCGCGAACCCGTGCATCGGGGTCGTGCACCGCGGCCGACCGCGCGACTGAGTCCTCGCGCCGTGGACGAGGTCAGGGATGGGGACCGGAGAATGATGGGATTCAAGGAGGAGTCATGGGGCTGAAAGTCAGGCGCCTTTGCGTACGTGCATTGTCCATCGCGGCTACGGTCGTGGTCTTGACTGCGGTCAAGGCCAGCGCAGACGGTGCCGCCGCCGCGCCCGCGGTGTCCACGCCGCCGGCCGCGGCGTCGCCGGCGCCACTCGCCGCCTATGGCCGTCTGCCCTCGCTCGCCGACGTCGAGCTCTCGCCGGACGGCAATCTGCTCGCCTACGTGATGAGGCGCGCCAACCAGCGTGCGCTGATCGTCGTGGACCTCGGTAACGGCCACCCGCTCGCGGCGCTCAAACTCGGCGATCTGAAGGTGCGCGCGATCGGCTGGGTCGACCAGGATCGTCTGCTGATCGAATACTCGACCACGCAGTATCCACCTTGGGGCTTCACCGGAGCGCTCAACGAATGGTATCTGCTCACGGTCTACGACCTCGCCACGCACGAGGGCCGGCCGGTGACCTTCGAGGACGCCGATACGCGGACGCTGAACACGGTGGTCGGTTTCCCCGCCGTGCGCGAAGCCGGCGGCAGGCCGATGATCTTCGCTCAGGGCTACTACGTCGGCAACGACGAGACCATGCCGGGCCTGTTCTCGGTCGATGCGCGCAACATGCAGTCGCGGCTGATCGAGCGAGGCTACGCGCATTGGTCCTCGTGGGCGGTGGACGCCGACGGCCGGGTCGCCGCCGAGCTCGAATACCGCCAGCGCTCCCAGCGTTGGAAGTTGCGCTTGCTGGAGAGCGGCTCGCTGCGCGAGGCCGCGACCGGCGAGGCCCCGATCGACCCGCCCTGGATCGTCGGTTTCAGCGCCGACCGCAACTCGCTGATCGTCGCCTTTCCGTCGGACGAAGGCACCATCTGGAAGCCGCTGCGCCTCGCGGATCACAGCTGGGGCGCGCCGCTCGCCTCCGGCGATACGTTCGACGAGCCGATCGAGGATCGCCTGGGCGGCCGCATCATCGGCGGGGTCGACGACGACGATCCGCCCAAACAGGTGTACTTCGATCCGACGATGCAGTCGCGCTGGAATACGGTCGTCGCGGCCTACTCGGGCGAGCGCGTCGAACTCGTCTCGCATGCCGACGACTTCTCCCGCTTCGTGATCCGCGTGTTCGGTCCGCGGGACGGCGACTCCTACGTGCTCATCGATTGGCGCACGGTCGATGCATCGCGGATCGGCGATGTGTATCGCGGACTGGGCCCGATCGCCGAGGTGCGGCGCGTGCAGTTCAAGGCCGCCGACGGCTATCCGCTCACGGCCTACCTGACGCTGCCTCCGGGCAGGCCGGCGCAGCGCTTGAGCCTGATCGTGCTGCCGCACGGCGGGCCGGCCGCCGCGGATGACGGCGACTTCGACTGGTGGGCGCAGGCGCTCGCCTCGCGTGGCTATGCGGTGCTGCAAGTGAACTACCGCGGCTCGAATTCGACGCCGAAACTGCTGCGGGACGGGTTCGGCGAGTGGGGCCGCAAGATGCAGACGGATCTGTCGGACGGGGTGCGCGCGGTCGTCGAGCAGGGGATCGCCGATCCGCATCGGGTCTGCATCGACGGCGCGAGTTACGGCGGCTACGCGGCGCTCGCGGGGGTTACCTTACAGAACGGCATCTACCGCTGCGCCGTGGCCGTGGCGGGCGTCGCCGACTTGTCGCGGTTCCTGCGCTGGACCAACGAGAACATGGATTCCAGCCACAACGTCGTACAGCGCTACTGGGATCGCTATCTCGGGGTATCGGGCCCCGACGACCCCCGGCTGCAAGCCATCTCGCCAATCGATCACGTCGCCGCGATCCAGGTGCCGGTGCTGCTGATCCACGGCAAGGACGACACGGTCGTGCCGTACGCGCAGAGCGAAGAGATGGAGAAGGCGATGAAACGGGCCGGAAAGCCGGTGCGCATGGTGACTTTGAAGCACGAGGATCACTGGCTCTCGCACAGCGAGACGCGTGAACAGATGCTGGAGGCGACGATCGCCTTCCTCGAAGCCAACGACCCGCCGAACTAGCGTGGAAAATCGAGCGGAAGCGGGCAATGACGCGGGCCGGAGTCCGGCCGAGGGATCGAGCGAACGCGGCCCGCGATCCGCGATGCGCGGCCTGCTGGATCTGCAGCGCGAGGCCTTCACCGTCGAGATGAATCCTCCGGGCACGGTGCGGCACGAGCGTTTGCGCCGGCTCGGCACGTTGCTCGATGCGCATGCGGACGGTTTCGCGGCGGCCATCGCGGCCGACTTCGGCGCTCGTTCGGTGCGGGAGATCGAACTCACCGAGACCATGCAGGTGAGGTCGGCCCTGCGTCACACGGCGCGCCACCTCGACCGTTGGATGCGGCCGCGACGCGCGCCGGTGGCGCCCGCATATCGGCCCGCCCGGGCCCTGATCCAGCGTCAGCCCCTCGGCGTGGTCGGTATCGTCAGTCCGTGGAACTACCCGCTGCAGCTATCCCTGCTGCCCCTGATCGCGGCGCTCGCGGCCGGCAATCGCGCGATGATCAAGCCTTCGGAGTCGACGCCGAGATTCGCCGAAGCGCTGCGCGCGGCGGTGGAAGACGGGTTCGCCGCGGACGAGGTTGCCGTGGTCACCGGTGACGCCGCGGTCGGACGTGCATTCTGTGCGCTACCGTTCGACCATCTGCTGTTCACCGGATCGACCCCGATCGGCCGCGAGGTCGCGCTCGCCGCGGCCGCGGGGCTCACTCCGGTCACGCTCGAGCTCGGCGGCAAGTGCCCGGTGATCGTCGACGCTTCCGCCGATCTCGCCGCCGCCGCCACGAGCATCGCCTGGGGCAAGCTGATCAACGCGGGACAGACCTGCGTCGCGCCGGACTACGCGCTGGTGCCGAGCACGCTGCTGGAGCCCTTCGTCGGACGGATCGCCGAGGCGATGCGCCGCCTGTACCCGCGGTTTCGCGGCAATCCCGACTACACCGCGATCATCGACGATCGTCACGCCGGGCGACTTCAGGGGTTGCTGCGCGATGCCTGCGAGCACGGCGCACGCGCCGTCGAGATCGAGCCGGTGGAGCGGCAGGCGGCGGGCGCATACCCGGCCGATCGGCGCCTGGCGCCGGTTCTGCTGCCGCACGTCGACGAGCGTGCCCGGGTCATGCGCGAGGAGATCTTCGGTCCGCTGCTGCCGATATTGCCCTACGACGCGCCCGATGAAGCGATCGCCTTCGTGAACAGGCGTCCCCGGCCGCTCGCGCTCTACTGGTTCGGCCGCGATCGCCGGGCGCGCGAACGGGTGCTTGCCGCCACGCTGTCCGGCGGCGTGACGGTGAACGACACGCTGGTACACGTCGCACAGCACGCCCTGCCGTTCGGCGGCGTCGGCGAATCGGGCCACGGTCAGTATCACGGTGAACACGGGTTCCTGCGATTCTCGCTGGAGCGTCCGGTGTTCCTGCAGTCGCGTTGGTCGATGATCGGCCTGATCCGCCCGCCCTACCGGGATTCGCTCGGGCGCTGGCTCGCATGGCTGCAAAGACTCGTCTGAACGACCACCCGGGCGAGCTTCACGCAACGGTCATGAGCGCGTCGCAAAATCGTGGGCCGAGTCGGCGGCGCGACGCCGTCCGGGGGCATCCATGACCGTAATCGATCTCGTCTACTTCAATGCGGGCGGTGGCCACCGCGCCGCCGCGCTCGCGCTCGCCGAGGCGATCGGCGCCCAGGGGCGGCCTTGGGAAATACGCCTCGTCAACCTGTTCGAGGTGCTCGATCCCCGCGACCGGTTTCAGCGGGCGACCGGCATGAAGCCGGAGGCCTACTACAACGCGAGACTGAAGCGCGGCTGGACCATTGGACTGTCGCAGGAGTTGCGGATCCTGCAGGGGCTGATTCGGCTAGGCCATCGCCGGCTGGTCGCGCAACTCACGAACCACTGGCGTGCTTCGGCGCCCGACCTGGTGGTGTCCTTGGTGCCGAACTTCAACCGAGCGATGTACGCGGCGCTCGCACAGGCGCGCCCGGGCGCCGGCTATGTGACCGTGCTCACGGATTTCGCGGATTTCCCGCCGCATTTCTGGATCGAGCGTGGTCAGGATCAGCATCTGGTCTGCGGAACCGCGCGAGCCGTCGCCCAGGCGAAGGCGGCCGGCTACGCGGACCATCGCATCCACCCGGTCAGCGGCATGATCATTCGTCCATCCTTCTACGCCGTCCCGCCCTTCGACCGTGACGCCGAAATGGTGCGGCTCGGTCTCGATCCGCGGCGGCCCACCGGCGTCGTGACCTTCGGTGGACAGGGATCCCGGGCGATGCGCTCGATTGCGCGGCGTCTGGCCGAATTCCAGTTGATCCTCCTCTGCGGCCACAACCGTAGGCTCGCCGAGCGGCTGCGCAAGGTCTCGAAGGCGCGTGCCCACGTCGTGGTCGAGTTCACGCCCCGCGTCCAGGAATATTTGCGGCTCGCCGACTTCTGCATCGGAAAGCCGGGGCCCGGCAGTATCAGCGAGGCGGTGCAGATGGGGTTGCCGATGATCGTCGCGCGCAATGCCTGGACGATGCCGCAGGAGCGCTACAACGCCGATTGGATCGTCGAAAACGACGTCGGCGTCGTGCTCGAGTCGTTCCGCGGGGTGCGTGAAGCGGTGGAACAGCTGCTCGAGGGCCGGGAACGTCAGGCCGGGCGAGCCCGTGCGATCCGCAACCGCGCCGTGTTCGAGATTCCGGCGATCCTCGCCAAGGTGATCGAGGAGCGCGAGCGGGCGACCGTCGCCGCGTCCGGGCGGCGCGTCGTCGCGGCTGCCGCGGGGCGTAACGGCGGGCGGATCGCTGCGGTCTTTCCTTAGTCGGCTGCGGCGCGTCCGCATGCGCACTCCACCGAGCGGCGCTACTGTATAGCCGATCCAAGCGTCGAGATTGCCAGCCCGCGAGGGAGCCTCGATGACCGAAAGCGAAGCAATGGCCGGCGCGCGCCGAGATCCGCAGGGAAGTGCATGACCCGTTTGGCCGTCCTGACCAGCGGCGGGGATGCTCCCGGAATGAACGCGGCGATCCGCGCAGTGACTCGCACCGCGATCGCGGCCGGCTACGAAGTGATCGGCTACCTGCACGGCTACACCGGTTTGATCGCGGGCGAGTTCCGCCCGCTCGGGGCCCGCGAGGTCGGCGGCGTGATGCATCTCGGCGGCACGATGCTCGGCACGACCCGCTGCGAGACCCTGCGCAGCGCGAGCGGCCTCGAGCAGGCGTGCCGCTCGCTGCGCGACGCCCGAGTCGAGGCGCTGGTCGTCATCGGCGGCAATGGCTCGCAGACCGGCGCTCACGAACTGTCGCGCCAGGGCGTGCCATTGATTGGGGTCGCCTCGACGATCGACAACGACCTGTACGGCGCCGACGTCACGATCGGCGCGACCAGCGCCGTGGACGTGGCGCTGCAGGCGATCGATCGCCTGAGAGTCACGGCCGCCTCGATGCAGCGGGCTTTCCTGGTCGAGGTCATGGGGCGGGCCTGCGGTTACCTCGCTCTGGTCGCGGGCATCGCCGGCGGCGCCGAGGCGATCGTCGTCCCGGAGAATCCCAGCGAGCCGGCCGAAGTGGCCGAGGAATTGCGCGCCGCCTACGCGCGCGGCAAGAGCCATGCGATCGCGGTGGTCGCCGAGGGAGCGCCGTTTGCGGCGGACGCCTTGATGGCCTATTTCGGTACGCACCGCCAGCGTCTCGGCTTCGAATTGCGATTGACCAAGCTCGGGCACGTGCAGCGGGGCGGCGCTCCGGGTGCATTCGACCGCATGCTCGGCACGACGCTCGGCGCGGCGGCCGTCGAGGCGCTGGTCGCGAAGCGGTACGGGGTGCTGATCGGCCTGCGGGATGGCCAGCCGGCGCACACCCCGCTTGCCGAGGTGGCGGGCCGCAGCCGGCCCGCCGATTCGGCGCTGATCGCGCTGGCGCATACGCTCGCACGCTGAGCGGGCAAACACCCGGAGGAGGGATCGGTCATGCTCGTCAAAGACCTGTGCACCGTCGATGCGGTGACCTGTACGGTTGCGACCTCGGCGGCGGAAGCGGCGCGGCTGATGCGCGAACGCCATGTCGGAGACCTCGTCGTGGTCGATGATCCGGGCGACGGACGAGTTCCGCTCGGCGTCGTCACCGACCGCGACCTCGCGATCGAGGTGCTCGCAGGCGGGCTCGATCCCGCGCTCACCAACGTCGGCGCGCTGATGCGCCGGCCGGCGATCATCGCCGACGAGACCGAGGAGAGCTCGGCCGTGATCGACCGCATGCGGAGCCATGGCGTGCGACGGATTCCGGTCGTCGACCGGCGCGGCGCGGTCAGCGGCATCGTCACGCTCGACGACCTGCTGCGCCATCTCGCGGGCGAGGTCAACTCGCTGCTCGCGATCGTCGATGTGGGTCTGCACAGGGAGCAAAGAGCGCGCCGCTAGCGCCGTGAGTTGAGGTATCCTGCGGCGATCGTTCACCGGCGGTCGTCCGATGAGAACCCTGACCCACCTGCAGAGACTCGAGGCCGAGAGCATCCA
>JAGWPY010000184.1 GCA_028870275.1 Gammaproteobacteria bacterium
GAAAGTGTGATTCACCGCGCGCGCACCTGTGGCCGCGGCGGCCTTCGGGAACGCCGGCGGCCGCTTGGCCTCCTGCCAGGTCCGACCACGGTCCCGGGAGCGCATGATCGTCGGTCCCAGATGTCCGGTGCTCACCGCGGCGAGCCAGGTTCGCTCGTCGCGGGGATCGGCGACGAAGTGATGGATGACCTGGCCGAGGAAAAGCGGGCCTGAGCAGCGCCAGGTGGTGCGACTGCGCGAGGCCCGATAGGTCCATGCGCCTTTGCGGGTCGCCACTAGAATGACCGTACCCTTGGTGTCCGAGCGTTCTCGAGTCATGGGACGGCGGACCTCCCTTGCGGTCCCAACAGCATACTCTGGTTGCCCGAGCGGTCCAGATGACCGATCAGGGTGGCCGATCCAGGCCACCAACATTTGCCGAAATCCGCAATGCCATGCCGATGGTTGCGTCAGTCGACTCGCTATTGCATTCTGCCGTCCGACGATCCAGAAGGGGGCGGGATGAATTCGGGTTGGCGGTTGTCGTCATCGGTCCTTGTGATGCTGGCGGCGGGGCTCCTCGCGGTTGCGCCGGGCGGGACGCGCGCGGCCCAACTTCGCGATCCCCTCCAGCCCGCGGGCCACTGGACCGAGAGGAACTTCGGTGATGCGCCGCGCCCGCCGATGGGATGGAACAGCTGGAATGCGTTTCACACGCGCATCGACGAGGCGAAATTGCTGGGCTCGGCACGGGTCATCGTCGAGTCGGGCCTGCGCGACCTCGGCTATCGCTACATCAACATCGACGATGGGTGGTGGCTGAGCCGGCACCAACCCGACGGCCGCATGGTCGTTCGAGCCGGGATCTTCCCGAGCGCATTTAATCGCGATCCCGATCGGACCAGCTTCCGGCCGCTCGTGGATCAACTGCATGCGATGCACCTCAAGGCGGGGATCTACACCGACATCGGCCGCAACTCCTGTTCCCAGGGCTATCCACAACCGGACTCTCTCCTGCCGATCGGCACGATCGCCGAGCGCGAAGTGGGTCTCTATGGGCACGTTCACCAGGATCTCGCGCTCTACTTCGACGAGTGGGGCTTCGATTACATCAAGGTCGATGGCTGCGGACTGAATGCGTTCGCACCGGACCGGCCGGCGGTCGAAGCGGGGCAATTTCGCGCCTTCCCGGCCTACGTGGTGCCGGACTCGATCAATCAGACCCGAGTTGCGAAGATTCGCGCGCTCTACACCGAGGTCCGCGACGAGTTGATCCGTCTGCGACCCGCGGGCAATTTCGTGTTCTCGATCTGCAACTGGGGTACGGCGAACGTGCGGGCCTGGGGCCGCGACGTCGGCAACCTCTGGCGCACCAGTGATGACATCGATGGACACTGGGCGCGCATGCTCTACAACTTCGACTCGGTCGCGACACGCGAGCTGTATTCGGGACCGGGTCACTGGAACGATCCGGACATGCTCGAGGTCGGCCACGGCGACTTCGACGCGCACCATCTAGCCGCCGCGCGTACGCACTTTGCATTGTGGGCGATCGAGGATGCGCCACTGATCATCGGCCTGGACCTGCGCCAGGCCCCGCAATCGCTGCTCGATGTCCTGGGGGCACCCGAGGTGATCGCCGTCGATCAGGATCCGGCCGGCAACCAAGGGGTCATCGCCTACGACAGCGATGATCTCGAGATCATCGTGAAGCAGCTCGCGAAACGCGACCAGAAAGCGGTGGTGATCTTCAATCGCGGCACGGAACCGGTGAAGGCGACGCTGACCGCGGCGCAGCTCAAATTCGCGGTTGATGCGCCCATCGCGGTGCGCGACCTGTGGCGTCGCCGCGATCTCGGGCCATTCGTCGGCGAGACCACGTTCTCATTGGCGCCGCGCGCGTCCATGATGCTGCGCGTCACGGGACGCCCGGAACTTCGCGATGGTGTTTATCTGTCGGAAATGCCCGCGCGGATCTACGTGGCGGCTGACGGCATCCGTGCGCTGCAGGCGGATCCGCAGATTCACCGTCCCGTCTACATGGGCGACGGCACGACACGCGGGGCCGGACCACGACCGGCGCTCGCCGGCTGGGGTGGACCTCGAGCGGATTCGACGCCCTACGATAATGTCCTGCGGTTGCGTGGCGAGACCTTCAGGTCGGGGATCGGTGCGCTGGCGAACTCGCGGCTCGAGGTGCGGGCGCTGGGCGAGTTCGCTCGATTCACGGCCCGAGTCGGCGTGGACGACAGCAGTCTCGAGCGTGCGACCAGAGTGCGATTCGAGGTTTACGGCGACGGACGACTACTGGCGCAGTCGCCGAAACTCGCGTTCACCGATCCGCCGTATGCGTTGGCTGCGGACGTCAAGGGCGTCGACACGATCGAGTTGATCGCTCGCGAATTCGGCGACGCTCATGCGCCGACGCTGGTCACCTGGGGTGCGGCGGCATTGACCCAGGCGGTGTCGCGAGCCGCCGAAACGCCGTGACCTCTCTGCATCAAAGGAGCAACTGGTCCGTGTTGAAGACATTTCGATGGATATCCGTGGTCCCGTCCGGACTCGTGCTGACGGCGTCGCTGGCGTTTGCCGCGCCTGGAGACTGGGTGAACTCGGTCAGGCCCATCCAATCGCCGAAGACGCCGAACGCCATCGCCTTGCGGGTGGTGACGCCCACCGGCTCCGCCGCGGGTGCTTCCGCCGCCGAGGCCTGGGCGGCCTGGCCCGGTCATCGTATGGTCTACAATATTTCCAAGCCCAAACTGGTGCCGATCGCCACCGCCGCGCGTGCCGGCGGCAAGCCCGCCGCGACAATCATCGTGGTGCCCGGTGGCGGTTTCGAATATCTGGAGATCGACAACGAGGGCTATGACGTCGCGCGCCGGCTGGCCCGTCTCGGGCTGCGGGTATTCCTCCTCGAATATCGCACGCTGCCCATGCCCGACGGTTTCGCGAGCCTGCACGCAGCGCTCGTTCAAACCTTCATCAAAGGCGTCGGGACGGACAAACTCGTTCGGGATATGCCGTTCGCGGTCGCGGACACGCAGGCCGCGATCCGGATGGTGCGCAGTCACGCCAAGGCCTGGAAGATCGATCCCGCGCGTATCGGAATCCTCGGGTTCTCGGCAGGTGCCATGACGGTGCTCGCCACCGCGCAGGCGAATGCGGCCGATGCCCGACCCGACTTCGTCGGTATGCTCTATGGTCCGACCCGAAAGACCTTCGTGCCGCCGCATGCGCCGCCGCTTTTTGCGGCTCTCGCAGCCGACGACCGTTTCTTCGGCAAGGACGACTTCGGTTTGATCGAACAGTGGCGAAACAGCGGTGCCTCGGTCGAATTTCACCTGTTTTCTGCAGGTGGGCACGGCTTCGCCTCGCAACCCAACGGCACGACCAGCGATGGCTGGTTCGGGGAATACGTTCGCTGGCTTCGTGCTCAAAAGATCGTTGGCGGTCACCGAGGACCCTGAACAGTTGTCATTCCGGGAGATTTACTGCATGAACGAGTCGAATGCGCGGCACCCGCTCTCACGATCCGTGGCGCGAACGCTGCGGGTGATCACGCTACTGATTGCCGGTGCGGTCAGTCCGGCGCTGGCCGTGACGGGGAGTCCCTCTCCGGCGGACACGGTGCTGGTACACGGGTTCGTCTATACGGTGGACCGCGAGAACAGCGTACGGGAAGCGGTCGCGATCCGCGGCGGATACATCGTCTACGTGGGAACCGATGCCGGTGCGCGCACGTTCATCGGCCCACGAACGAAGGTCGTGGACCTGGGCGGCAGAATGGTGATGCCGGGGATCGTCGATGCGCACAATCATGCAATCGACGCGGGCAGGGAACTGAACGGTTGCGATCTGCATTACGCGCAATTGACCGTCAGACAGATGCAGCAAGCCGTGCAAGCCTGTCTCGACAAGACGCGCGACCAGGAGCCGAATGCGTATCTTCTCGTGTGGAACTGGTACCGGGAGGCGATGCTGCCGTCGGGCGTGGCCGTCAGCAAGACCGATCTCGACGTGCTGAAGACGCATCGGCCCATCGTGCTCGAGTCGTCGTTCGGGCATACGACCCTGGCGAATTCACGGGCGATCGCGCTGGCGGGCATTACCCGTAAGACACCGGATCCGCGCGCGGGCCATATCGATCGCGATGCGTCTGGGAATCCGTCCGGGACGTTCCAGGATGCGGCGCAGACGCTGATCGACAGGGCGATTCCGCCGCCGTCCGCGCGCGATATCCGCGAAGCGGCCAGGACCGCCCTCTCGGCCCTGCGCCAGCAGGGCGAGACCGCATTCATGCTGCAGATCGCCACTCGAGCGGATATTCAGGCGTTCTCGACTCTGCGAAAGGAAGGACAGCTGACTGCGCGAGCCTACATGGCGCCTGACGTATCTCCCGAGGAGATGGTCGGCGATCCGGCGGTCGCGGTCCGCCACATTCTCGCGCTGAAGACGGCGTTCGATACCGGCCCGATCGGACCCGAAGCGAATCTCTGGGTCCGCAATGCCGGTGAACTCTTCCAGGACGGGGTGCAACAATATCCCGCCGAGACCGCCAGCTTGCTGAGCCCATACTTCGTCAACAAGGGAACGCAGGCGAAGCCACGCTGGGTGGAGGGGACCTGGAGTGGCCCGGCGCCCTACACGCCGGCTAAACCCTTCGAGCAGATGCTGCTCGCCCTCGCGAACGCAGGCATCGAACCGGAAGTCCACGCGATTGGCGATCGCGCCGTCCGCCATACGCTGAACGCCTACCAATACGTTCGCGATCACCTGCATGGCCGCGACGTACGACTCGAGATCGCGCACGCGGAAATCGTCGACCCCGCGGACATTCCCCGTTTCAAGGCGCTGAACGTGATCCCCGACATGGCCTTTCAGTGGGCGAAGCCAGGACCGGATTCGCTCGACACGTCACAGGAGTACATTGGCCTCGCGCGCAGCAATCGTCAGGAGCCGGAAGGGTATTTCGCCGAAATCGGCGTCCCGGTCGCCCAGGGAAGCGACTGGCCCGTCGATCCGATCGAGACCTGGTTCGATCTGCAGGTGCTGCTGACGCGCAAGGGCGACTGGCAGTTCTGGAATCACCTGGGACCGAAGTATCAGGGGCGATTCGGTACGGTTCCGGTCGTGCCGCTGAAGGACGGCATCCGCTTCTTGACGATCAACGGGGCCTATGCCCTGCATAGCGAGAATTCGATCGGATCGCTGGAGAAGGGCAAGCTGGCGGACCTCATCGTGCTCGATCGGAATCTGTTCAAGACCCCGCTCGATCGGATCGAGGACACCAAGGTCCTGCTGACGATGGTGGGTGGCAAGGCCGTGTACCAGGCGGCTCCTTTCCGCGAACGCCTCTAGGGCGTAGCGTCGGGCATGGCCGGCTCATCGAGCAGCGACCGGCGCAACGCGGGAGCGCAGAGCGCGAAGAACGCGCCACCGGCTGCGCAGATCGCCGCGTGCAGCAACCAGAAGCGGCCGGCGTGCGTGGCCGAGTACAGCACGCCGAGATGACCGCTGATGACGCTGCCGAGGAACGTCGCGAGCGACCACGCGCCAACCATCATCCCGTTGAGGCGTGCTGGCGCCGCCCGTGCGAACAGGGCGAGGCTGATCGGCGTGAAGTAGAGCCAGCCGAGGTTCGAGAGCAGGTGAAAGCCGATGGCCCACAGCACGGGCACCCGCGCGGTGAACAGCGGCGTGGCGATGGCGAGCCAGAGCATTCCGGCGCCGAAGACCAAACAGCCGATCGCCAGTTTGATCGGTTCGTCCGGCTCCTTGCCGTGAACCGCCTGGCGGCGCCAGAGCGCGACCAGGGGCGGCATGAGCAGCGCCGGGGCGAGCCCGTCGACCGCCTGCAGCCACGGTATCGGCATGCGCCAGCCGTCGACGACCAGATTCACATGGTCACGGACCCAGAAGTTGTAGACGTTCCAAACCTGTGACTGTGCGACCCAGAACAGCGCGCAGACGGGCACCAGTCCCCAGAGCACGAATACCCGGCGTCGCTCGAGTCGCCCGAGCGGTGCGCTGGCAGCGCGACGCCGGCGAGGCGGATCCGGCGGCAAATCGCCATACCCCGCCAGGTAGATCACGAGTCCGACCAGCATGCCGATGCCGGCGAACCCGAAGCCGACGTGCCAACCGTATTCGCGGGCGAGAAGCCCGGTGATCAGCGGCGCAAAAAAGGCGCTGAGATTCACACCGAGGTAATAGATCTGGAAGCCATCGGCGCGTCGCCGGTCGTCGGGCGGATACAGGCGCCCGACCTGGGACATCACGTTGCCATGCATCAACCCGGCACCGGTGACGAGTAGTGCGAGCGCCGCCAGGAACGATCGGTCGAACGCCATGCAAAAATGTCCAGCCGTCATCAGCAGGGCACCGAGCGTGACGGCCGTGCGCACGCCGAGGAACCGATCGGCGATCCACCCGCCGATCACCGGGGTGAAATAGGCGCTGCCGACGTACAGACCGAAGATCTGCGCCGCCAGCGCATCGGGCGAC
>JAGWPY010000185.1 GCA_028870275.1 Gammaproteobacteria bacterium
AGCGAGCGGCCGCGCATGAAGGCGAGCGGCGCCACCTCGATCACGTTGCGCTCGATGAGCTTCGCGACCCGTTCGAAACCCATCATTTCATACAGCGCGTCGTACATCGGCCGAAGGTAGGGGTCGACCTTCTGCGTGAGGTCGCCGGGCAGGAAGCCGAGCCGCTCGCCGGCTTCCACGGCCGGCCGGACCAGGACGATACGCCTGACCCGCTCCTCCTGCAGCGCCTCGACCGCGCAGGCCACGGCCAGATAGGTCTTGCCCGTCCCCGCCGGTCCGATGCCGAACGTGAGGTCGTGGGTGCGCACGTTGTTGAGATAATCGAGCTGATTGGCGCCACGGGCCCGGACCGCGCCGCGGACCGTGCGCACATTGAGTTCCTCGGGCGGGTGTTCCGTGCCGGCTCGCGGTCGCGCCGGTTCCATGGCGTGCTCCGAGAGCGCCATGTGCACCCGTTCCGGATCGATGGGCTCGCGCTGCGCGCGATCGTAAAGAGTGCGCAGCACCGCCGCGGCACGCGCGCATTCGCCGTCCTCGCCCAGGATCTGGAAGCGATTGCCACGCCGGCGGATCTCGACGCCGAGTCGCTGCTCGATCGCGCGCAGATGCGCATCGAGCGGGCCGCAGAGCTCGACGAGCCTCACGTTGTCGGCCGGCTCGACGATCAACTCCCGGGTACCGGGGAGCGCGCTCACGGCGCGCCGCCCACGAGCCGCCCCCGCAGGGAATTGGGCATCGCCTCGGTAATCTCGACGTCGACGAATTGACCGAAGAGCGATTCGGCCGCGCTCGCCGGCGCCGGGAAATTCACCCATCGGTTGTTGTCGGTCCGTCCCGCGAGCTGCCGCGCATCGCGCTTCGAGGGGCGCTCGACCAGGATCCGCTGGCGGCTGCCGATCATGCTCCGCGAGATGGCTCGTGCCTGCTCGTTGAGCCGCTGCTGCAGCAAGCTCAGGCGACGCTGCTTGATCTCCTGGGGAACCTCGTCGGCGAGGGTCGCGGCCGGCGTGCCGGGGCGCCGACTGTAGACGAAGCTGAAGGACTGATCGAAACCGGCCTCCTCGACCAGACGCAGGGTCGCCTCGAAGTCCGCCTCGGTCTCGCCCGGGAATCCGACGATCAGATCCGTCGAAATGCAGATGCCCGGCCGCACCGCGCGCAGCCTGCGCAATTTCTGCTTGTACTCGAGCACCGTGTGACCGCGTTTCATCGCCGCGAGGATGCGGTCCGAACCGCTCTGCACGGGAAGGTGCAGGAAGTCGTTCAGCTTGCCGACGCTCTGGTAGGCCTCGATGAGGCTGTCGTCGAAATCCAGCGGATGCGAGGTCGTGAAGCGGATGCGCTCGATGCCCTCGATCGCCGCAACGTGGTGGATGAGCGTGGCGAGATCCGCCGCGCTGCCGTCGGCCATCGCTCCGGCGTAGGCGTTGACGTTCTGGCCGAGCAGGGTCACTTCCCGGACCCCCTGGGCGGCGAGCCGGCCGATCTCCTCGAGCACCGAGGCGAAGGGGCGGCTGACCTCCTCGCCACGGGTATACGGCACGACGCAGAAACTGCAGTATTTCGAGCAGCCTTCCATCACCGAGACGAAGGCGGTCGCGCCACGCGCTTGCGGTTCCGGCAGCCGGTCGAATTTCTCGATTTCCGGAAAGCTGACGTCGACCTGGGGACGGCCCGAGCCCTTCAGGCCGCGAATCATCGCGGGCAGGCGGTGCAGGGTCTGCGGGCCGAACACCAGATCGACGAACGGCGCGCGCGCGAGCAGCGCGTCGCCCTCCTGGCTCGCCACGCAGCCGCCGACGCCGATGATCGTTCCGGGACGCTGCTGCTTGTACAGCCGCCATTCGCCGAGCAGCGAAAAGACCTTCTCCTGTGCCTTCTCGCGCACCGAGCAGGTATTCACCAGGAGCACGTCGGCTTTGGCCGGATCCTCGGTGAGCGTCATGCCGTCGGCCGCCAGCAGCACGTCCCGCATCTTGTCGGAATCGTACTCGTTCATCTGGCAGCCGAACGTCTTTATGTATAAAAGTCCAGGCATGGGCGCGCTTCGCAAAGGCCGATAAGATACTCGCAACCATGGCCATACGCGAAGTCCTGAAGATGGGCGACCCGAGGCTGCTCGAGGTCGCGGCTCCGGTGAGTACCTTCGGCAGCGCCGAGCTGTCGGCCTTGCTCACCGATCTGTGGGACACGATGCGCGCGCTCGACGGCGCCGGGCTTGCCGCGCCGCAAATCGGCGTCGGACTTCGGGTCGTCGTATTCGAGGTCGAGCACAACCCTCGCTACCCCGAGGCCGAGTCGGTGCCGCCGACGGTCCTGATCAATCCGGTGCTGACCCCGATCGGCACCCTGCAGGAGGAGGGCTGGGAGGGCTGCCTTTCGGTTCCCGGCATGCGCGGTCTGGTGCCGCGCTACCTCAATCTGCGTTACACGGGGTTCGACGCCCATGGCCGGCCGATCGATCGCAGCGTCACGGGCTTTCATGCGCGGGTCGTGCAGCATGAAACCGACCACCTCGATGGAATCCTCTACCCGCGGCGCATCCGCGATCTGACCCGCTTCGGATTCAGCGACGCGCTGTTCCCGGGCGGCGCCTAGAACGGGATGTCGTCGTCGAAATCTTCCTTACCGCCGCCGGCCGGCGCCGGCGACTGGTCGTAGTCGTCCCGCGGCGCGGCCTGGCCGGCCGCTCGTTCGCCCCCGCCCATGCCGCCGCGGCCGCCGAGCATCTGCATGTTGTCGGCGATGATCTCCGTGGTATAGCGATCGCCCCCCTGCTTGTCCTGCCACTTGCGGGTGCGCAGCTTGCCCTCGACGTAGACCTGGGAGCCCTTGCGCAGGTATTCGGCGGCGATTTCACCGAGTCGGCCGAAAAAGGCGACGTTGTGCCATTCGGTCCGCTCCTGCTGGGCCCCGGAAGCCTTGTCCTTCCAGGATTCGCTGGTCGCGATCCGCACGTTGGTCACGGTCATCCCGCTCGGCATCGACCGCGTCTCCGGATCGGCGCCCAGGTTGCCGACGAGAATGACCTTGTTGACTCCGCGCGCCATGTTCTTTGAGCTCCGTGTGGTCGCCGCTGCGAATGACGGCAATTGTACACGCTGCCGCCCCCGCGATGAGCGATCGTACCCGGCCGGCGGCGCGCATTTGTGCCGCGATTGCACCGAAAATCCCTGATGCGGCGCGGCCCGGGGTATGATGTGAGGTCGCATGCATGCCATCCGCATCCGGGGTGCCCGGACCCACAACCTGAAGAACGTCGACCTCGATCTGCCGCGCGACCGGCTCATCGTGTTCACCGGCCTGTCGGGTTCGGGCAAGTCCTCGCTGGCGTTCGACACGATCTACGCCGAGGGACAGCGACGCTACGTCGAATCCCTCTCGAGCTACGCACGGCAGTTCCTGTCGGTCATGGAAAAGCCGGATCTGGACTCGATCGACGGCCTCTCGCCCGCGATCTCCATCGAACAGAAGTCGACCTCGCACAACCCTCGCTCCACGGTCGGCACCGTCACCGAGATCTACGATTACCTGCGGCTGCTGTTCGCCCGGGCGGGAACGCCCCGGTGCCCGGATCACGGCATCGACTTGAGCGCCCAGACGGTGACCCAGATGGTCGATGCGGTGCTCGCCCAACCGGAGGGCACGGCGTTGATGCTGCTCGCACCGGCGGTTCAGGGACGCAAGGGCGAACACGCCGGTCTGATCGAGGAACTGCAGTCCGGTGGATTCCTGCGCGCCCGCATCGACGGCAAGGTGATCGAACTCGACCAGGCGCCGAAGCTCGACCCCCGCCGCAAACACACCGTCGAAGCGATCGTCGACCGCTTCCGCGTCCGCGCCGATCTCGCTCAACGCCTCGCCGAATCCTTCGAGACCGCACTGCGGGTCGGCCAGGGCGTGGCGCGGATCGCCTTCATCGACGATCCGGCGCGCACCGAACTGGTGTTCTCCGACAAATTCGCCTGTCCGGTCTGCGACTATTCGCTGGGCGAGCTCGAACCGCGGTTGTTCTCCTTCAACAGTCCGGCCGGCGCCTGCCCGGCCTGCGATGGTCTCGGCACCCAGGACTTCTTCGATCCCGCGAAGATCGTCGCGAACCCGCACCTCTCGCTCGCTGGCGGTGCGGTGCGCGGCTGGGATCGGCGCAACGCCTACTATTTCCAGCTCATTCAGTCGCTGGCGCGCCATGCGGGTTTTGACGTGGAGGCGCCTTTCGACGGACTCCCCGAGGATGCGCGGCGGCTGGTGCTGTTCGGCAGCGGGGACACCGAAATCGAATTCAAGTACCTCGACGGCAAGGGTGGCGCCGCGCGGCGGCGCCACCCGTTCGAGGGCATCGTCCACAACCTCGAGCGGCGCTACCGGGAAACCGAATCGACGGCCGTTCGCGAGGAACTGGCCAAATACCGCTCTACGCGCCCTTGTCCCGAGTGCGCAGGGACCCGCTTGAACCGCGCGGCGCGCAACGTCTTCGTCGCCGACCGCGGCGCCCCTTCGATCGCGGCAATGTCGGTCGACACGGCGCGCGAGTTCTTCGCCGGACTGCGTCTTCCGGGCTGGCGCGGGGAGATCGCCGCGCGCATCGTCAAGGAAATCGCCGACCGGATCGGCTTTCTCGCGGACGTCGGCCTCGGTTATCTGACGCTCGACCGCAGCGCCGACACGCTCTCCGGCGGCGAGGCGCAGCGCATCCGTCTGGCGAGCCAGATCGGATCCGGCCTGGTCGGGGTGATGTACATCCTCGACGAGCCCTCGATCGGCCTGCATCAACGCGACAACCAAAGGCTGCTCGACACGCTGGTGCGCCTGCGGGATCTGGGCAACACGGTGATCGTCGTGGAACACGACGAGGATGCGATTCGCCAGGCCGACCACGTCGTCGATCTCGGCCCCGGCGCCGGGGTGCATGGCGGCCGCGTGGTCGCCCAGGGGACCGCGGACCAGATCGCGGCGAATCCCGAGTCGATCACCGGCCGCTATCTGAGCGGCGCGCAGCGCATCGAGGTCCCGCGCGTGCGCCGCGCGCCCGACCCTAAGCGGCGCCTGCGTCTGGTCGGTGCGAGCGCGAACAATCTTCGCAATCTCACCGTCGAATTTCCGGTCGGTCTGCTGACCTGCGTCACCGGGGTCTCGGGTTCCGGCAAGTCCACCCTGGTCAACGACACCTTGTACCGGGCGGTGGCCACCCAGCTGAACCACGCGGCGGCCGGGCGGGCGCCGTTCGAGCGGCTCGAGGGCCTGGACCTGCTCGACCGCGTGATCGAGATCGATCAATCGCCGATCGGTCGTACGCCGCGCTCCAACCCAGCCACGTACACCGGCCTTTTCGCGCCGATCCGCGAGATCTTCGCGAGCATGCCGGAGGCGCGGGCCCGAGGGTACGAGTCCGGGCGGTTCAGCTTCAACGTGAAGGGTGGACGCTGCGAGGCCTGCCAGGGCGACGGCATGATCAAGGTCGAAATGCACTTCCTGGCCGATGTCTATGTTCCCTGCGATCTGTGCCACGGACAGCGCTACAACCGCGAAACGCTGGAGATCCGTTTCAAGGGCAAGAACGTGCACGAGGTCCTCGAGATGACCATCGAGGAGGCCGCACCTTTCTTCGCCGCGGTTCCCGCAATCCAACCGAAGCTGCAGACGCTGATCGACGTCGGTCTTTCCTACGTGAAGATCGGTCAGAGCGCCACAACCCTCTCCGGCGGCGAAGCGCAGCGCGTGAAGCTTGCCCGCGAATTGTCCAAGCGATCGAGCGGACGGACGCTCTACATTCTCGACGAGCCGACCACCGGCCTGCATTTTGCCGATATCGCCCTGTTGCTCAAGGTGCTGCAGCGCCTGCGTGACGAAGGCAATACGGTGGTCGTGATCGAACACAACCTGGACGTGATCAAGACCGCGGACTGGATCGTCGACCTGGGTCCCGAGGGCGGAGAAGGCGGCGGCCGGATCGTCGCGACGGGGACACCGGAACAGGTCGCCGCCGCCCCGGAATCGATCACGGGACGCTACCTGCGGGTCCCGCTGGGCCTCGCCGCGGAACCCGCGCACGCGTCGCGCGAGGAATCGCGGCGCCGACTCGCCTGATTCTCGCGGAGCGCTCCCGATGGACGTTTATCTGATTCGCCATCCAGAGGCCGATCTCGACCCGCAGTTGTGCCACGGGCGACTGGATCCGCCGGCGCGGCCCGGATTCGAAGCCCGCGCCGAGCGGATCGCGGCGCAACTGCCGCGCGGTGCGCCGGTCAGCACCGCGGCTTCGCAACGCTGTCGCGCCCTGGCCGATCGTCTCGCCGACCGGCTCGGCTCGACGCTCCGGATCGACGACCGGCTGCGGGAGCTGGATTTCGGCCGCTGGGAGGGCCGCCCATGGCACGCTCTGCCGCGCGCCGAAACGCAGGACTGGGCGCTGGACTTCTGGAACCACGCGCCGCCGGACGGAGAAGCGTACTCCGCCATGCACGCGCGCGTCGCTGCAGCCTGGGACGACTTGCTCGAGCACAGCGGCGCCGACGCCGTGATCGTGGCGAGCGCAGGTCCCCTGCGCGCCCTGCTGACGATCGCGCTCGAGCTGCCGGCCGAGTCCTGCCTTCGGATCCAGATCGACCATGGCGGCATCGCCAGGCTCGGCAACAGCGGCGGCGGCTGGCGTCTGGAATTTTCCAATCGCTGAGGAGGTGCCTAGGGTGCGGACGAACAGGAAGAATCTGCGTCGGGATCGCGGCCTGGCGCCCGGCCGGAGCCGGCTGTGAGCCGCTCCGTGCTCGGTAGGGCCGCCGCAGTCGCCATGCCGCTGCTCACCCGCCTGCCCCCGGAGAGCGCGCATCGGCTCGGCCTCGCGACCCTCGAAGCCTTGCGCCCCCTGTGGCCGAAAGTGGATGCCCCCGCGACTCTCGCCGTGCAGTGCGCGGGCCTGCGCTTCGCCCATCCACTCGGGCTCGCGGCCGGCTTCGACAAGAACGCCGACCATCTCGATGCGCTTGGCGCGCTCGGTTTCAGTCACGTCGAAATCGGCACCGTGACGCCTCGGCCGCAAGCGGGCAACCCGCGCCCGCGGATGTTCCGGATCCGCGCGGCCGGCGCCCTTGTGAATCGGATGGGATTCAACAATGCGGGGGCCGAACACGTCGCCGCGCGCCTGGCGCGCAGCCGTTACGGTGGCGTTCGCGGCGTCAGCATCGGCAAGAATTTCGATACGCCGATCGAGAATGCGGCCGAGGACTATCTGCGGTGCTTCGAGCGGCTCTACGATCACGCCGGCTACTTCGCGATCAACGTCTCCTCGCCGAACACGGCGCGGCTGCGGGAGCTGCAGGCGCGCGAAGGTCTCGCGCGCATTCTGGGACCGCTGCTCGAGCGGCGCGAGCGGCTCGCCGGCGGCGGCAGCCGTCGCGTGCCGATCTTCGTGAAAATCGCCCCCGATCTGCAGGACGAGCAGATCGACGACCTCGCGGCGCAGCTCCCCGCGCTGGGCGCCGACGGCGTGATCGCCACCAACACCTCGAACCGGCTGGAGAGATTCGCAACGGCGCTGCCGGCCGGGGCGAGCGGCGGGCTGAGCGGACGGCCGCTGCATCGACTCTCGGTCGCGGCGATCAGGCGGCTGCGTGCCGGGCTCCCCCCCGGATTTCCGATCGTCGGCGTGGGCGGAATCGGTGACGCGGCCGCGGCCCTCGAGACGCTCGCGGCCGGCGCGACCCTGATCCAGGTCTACACCGGATTCGCGTATCGGGGACCTGAGCTGATCGAGGAGATCCTCGACGGAATCGCCGGTTGACTCCAGTACCCTGGCGTACCCGGCGACCATGGTCCGGCCACGGCACGCGAATGCGCCGGACGCCGCGCCGCCGGTGTTATCGTAGCAACGGGCAACCATCGGCTCGGACCGCGGGAGATCATCGATGAAGGTACGCAAGAGACGCGCGGTCAGCCGTGCCGACGCCGAGGCGGCGGTGCGCACGCTGCTGCGCTGGGCGGGCGAGGATCCGAGCCGCGAAGGACTGCGCGATACGCCGAAGCGGGTGGTGAATGCCTACGATGACTGGTTTTCGGGGTACTCGAGCGACCCCGGCGCCTATCTGCGCCGTACGTTCGAGGAAGTCGAGGGATACGACGAGATGGTCGTCCTGCGGGACATCGCCTTCGAATCCTACTGCGAACACCACATGGCCCCGATCATCGGGCGTGCGCACATCGGCTACCTGCCGACCGACCGCGTAGTGGGCATCAGCAAGCTCGCCCGTGTCGTCGATGGTTTCGCGCGCCGCTTCCAGGTCCAGGAAAAGCTCACCGCACAGATCGCCGCCTGCATCAACGACGTGCTCGAACCCCGCGGTGTCGGCGTGGTGATCGACGCCGTCCATCAGTGCATGACCACCCGCGGAGTCCACAAGCGCGGCGTCTCGATGGTGACCAGCAGCATGCTCGGCGCGTTTCGCAAGGATGCGAGCACCCGCGCCGAGTTCCTCCGATTCATCGACATCGAGCGCAAGGCCTCACCCTGAGCCCGGCGCCGGGCCGCGCGTTCTAAGGAACCTTGCGGGGCGACCCCTGGCGCGCCGGCACCACCTCGACCGAAAAGCTGTAACTGTGGCGCTCACCGGGTGCGAGCGCGCCGACGCCGATCACCTGCCTGGAGATCTTCTCGCCGTGCTGGTTGGCGATCGAGACGACCACACAGTACTCACAGCTCTCGCCGGCCACGTCGTGACCGATCGTTCCCTCGATGCGGACCGCCTGGCGGGTCTCGGGCTGTTCCGTGGGAGTCGCCGCGTTGAAACGCAGGTGGTGCCGGCAACCGGGACAGATGCTCGCGCTGGCGAGCACGGTCGCCTTGCAGTGCGGACAGACACGTGTCGCCCCGATCGATCCCTGTCGGGCCATGCTCATGACGCGGTCTTGCCGGCGGGTCGGATGCTCAGATGCCGTCCGTCTTACGGCCCGAATCGACCTTGCCGGGCTTGTCGTCCTCCCAGCCGAATTCAACGTGACCGCGCATCCTCGAGCCGGCCGCGACGGTGATCGAACCCGCCTTCACGTCCCCGACGATCACGCCGCCCTCGAGCACGTCCACACGCTTCGCCGATTCGATGTTGCCCTGCAATTCGCCGCCGACCACGACGATCCCGGCGAGTACCTGTCCGGTGAGATGCGCCCCGGACTCGATGTTGAAGTTGCCGTCGATCCGCACGTCGCCCTTGAACCGCCCGGCCATACGCACGTTTCCCGAACCCTCGATCTTGCCTTCGATCGTCAGATTCGCGGCGATCACGGAATCGCCGCCCTCGGTCCGCTCCCGCGGCTTGCTGCGCGCCGGTATCGTCGCGCCCTCGACCGGAGTGCGTTCGGGAACCGTCGTGGACGGTGCGACCGGACTGGGACCCGCGCCGGGCGTCCCCGCTTCTTTCCAAAGGGCCATAGGGTCTTCTCCCCGTGATGTTGAATGGGCATGGCGCCCGGGACTCATCCCGTCGAGAGTACGTGCGCGGCACGCCCACCCCAACTGTCTTTTAATGGAGACGGTCGGTACCGCGGATGCTCGGGTACCAGTTCCACCGCCCCGCGACGCTCATGAACGCCGGCACGACCAGACCGCGGATCACGGTGGCGTCGACGAGCACCGAAACGCACAAGCCGACGCCGATCATCTTCAATGCCGGCAGCGCAGCGAGCGCAAACGCGCCGAACACGGCCGCCATGATCAGGCCCGCGCCGGTGATGACCGGTGCGACCGCGGCGAGTCCCTCGACGGTCGCGCGCGTATTGTCGCCGTGCGCGAGGTATTCGCGGCGGATGCGGAACAGCAGGAACAGCTCGTAGTCCATCGACAGACCGAAACTCAGGCAGAAGATCATCAAGGGCACTTCCAGCGCGATCGCCGCGAACGGGCGCTCCAGTCCGACCAGCGCATGGAGCCATCCGAACTGGAAGATCGCCACGACTGCGCCGTAGCCGGCACCGATCGCCAGTAGATTGGCGATCACCGCCTTCACCGGCAGCAGGTACGACCGGAATGCGGCGAACAGCAGCACCAGGGTCGCCGCGATCACGAAACCGAAGACCTTCGGAAAGCTGCGCCACATGTAGTCGCTGAATTCCTGGTAGTAGACCGGCGTGCCGCCGACGATGGCGGCGAGCGGACCGCCCGGCCGCAGGCTTCTAAGGTCGCGTGCGAGACCTTGCACGGCCGCGACCGTCAGACCCGCGGCCGGCCGCACCTCGATAAGCCCGGCGCGTCCGTCGCGGCTCAGATAGAGGCCCCGAGCGGCCGGGGTCGGTGCATCGAGCGGCGATGCGACCTCGGCAACCCTCTGATCCGCGCGCAACCGCGCGAGGTAGGTCCGAAGGAGTGCGCGATGCGCCGGCGCGAGCAGGGCCTGCCCGTCGCTCGTGTGCACGATGATTCGCAGATCGAGGTCGGCGTCGTCGCGGCGCAGACCACCGAGCATCTCCAGCCCGACGCGGGCCTCCATGCCCTTCGGCAGGAACCACGGCTCGTTCGAGAATCCGCTGCGGGCACCGGCGATCGGCAGCGCGAGCGCGAGCACGGCGATGCCGGCTAGGGCGAGACTCAGGGCGGGTCGCGCCACCGTCCATCCGGCGAGGCGACGCCAGGGACCGCCGCGCTCGCCGCGCCGGAACGCCCCGAGGCCGATCGGCCAGCGCTCGATCCGCCGACCGAGCAGGGTAAGACAGGCCGGGAGTAGAGTCAGCGCCGCAAGCACCGCCACCAGCACGACGATCGCCCCGCCGATGCCGACACTGCGGGTCTCGAGAATCGGGCTGAACAGCAGGCCGAGCAGACCGAGCGCGACCGTGCTGCCGGACCAGCAGATGGTGGTGCCGGCCTCCCCCACGGTATCGGTCACCGCATCGACGATCTCGCGCTGCCTAAGCGAATCCCGGAAATCCTTGACCATCAACAGCGAATAATCGATCCCCACCGCGAGTCCGACCATGGTGATCACGTTGCCGAGCAGGTTCGACACGGGCATCGTCCGGGCGAGCAGGTACGCGGCGCCGAAGGCGACCATGGTCGCCGCGAGACCCATCAGGAATGGCAGCATGGCCGCGACGACCGTGCCAAACGCGACCAGCAGGATCAGCAGCGTAAGAGGCAGGGCGCGCTTCTCCGCTCGATCGCCGCCCTCGGCGCTGCTCGTGTTGATGTCGTAGTCGACCGCCGGGCCTCCGGTCACCGCGACGCGGGCTCCCGGATCGACCGACATCAGCGCGGCGCGTAGAGGCGCGACCGCCGCCCGCACCCGCTCGACCGCGAGGTGCTGCGCCTCGTCATCATGCGCCCGCAAACCGACCAGCAGCATCGTCAAGTGGCCATCCGCCGAGCGCAGCGCCGGGTCGCCGGTGTCGGCATACGAGGCGACCGCGCTCACTTGCGGCAGTGC
>JAGWPY010000186.1 GCA_028870275.1 Gammaproteobacteria bacterium
CGCTATTTTCCGATGCAGAAACTGCGGAAGATCTCGCCGAGCAGATCGTCGCTGCCGAACTCGCCGGTGATCTCGCCGAGCGCGCTCTGCGCGAGCCGCAGCTCCTCGGCGATCAACTCGGCCTCGCCCGCGGCGCGCAATAGCGATTCGGCCTGTTCGAAATGCGCGTGCGCGCGCTCGAGCGCCACGAGGTGCCGGCGCCGCGCGGTGAGCGCCGAGGCGTCCGTCGGATGCTCGCCGGCGCGGTGGCGCAGGTGCGCCCTCAAAGCGGCCAGGCCTTCGCCGGTACGCGCGCTCAGCGCGACGCGGTTCACCGCCGCGGCCCCCGCGGCGTTCGCCTGCGCACCCGGCAGGTCGATCTTGTTGAGCACCACGGTGACCGGTACGCCGGGCGCGACGTCCTCGGCCTGCTCGGCGATCGTCCGTGCATCCATGGGTTCGGCGCTCGCCGCATCGATCACGTAGAGCAACAGATCGGCCTGGGCCATCGCTTGGCGTGCGCGGCGCACGCCTTCGGCCTCGGCAGGATCCTGGGCGGCGCGCAGTCCGGCCGTGTCGATGAGGTGCAGCGGAATCCCGCCCTCGAGCACCTGATGGCGCAGCAGATCGCGGGTCGTGCCGGGCTCGGGCGTCACGATCGCGACCTCGTCGCCGGCCAGGCGGTTCATCAGACTCGATTTGCCCGCGTTCGGCTTACCGGCGAGCACGACCGTGAACCCTTCGGTGAGCCGTACGCCGCGCTCGGTCTCGACGCGCAGGGTGGCGTAGGCTTCGCGCAGGCGCTCTAGCCCGGCGACGATCGTGGCATCGTCGAGCAGCGGCACGTCTTCCTCTGGAAAGTCGATGGCGGCTTCGACGCGCACCCGCAAGGCGGTGAGCTCGGCCTGCAGGCCGTGCACCCGCGCCGACAATTCGCCGCGCATCGAGCGGGCCGCCGCGCGCGCCGCCGCGCTCGAGGCCGCGTCGATCAGATCGGCGATGCCTTCGGCCTGGGCGACGTCGATGCGGCCGTTCAGAAATGCCCGCTCGCTGAACTCGCCGGCCCGGGCCGGCCGTGCGCCGAGCTCGACGATCCGGCGCATCAGCAGGTCGAGTACCACGGGGCCGCCATGGCCCTGGAGCTCGAGGACCGCCTCACCCGTGTAGGTATGCGGCGCCGGAAAATAGAGCGCGAGTCCTTCATCGATCGGCTCATCCGCGGCGTCTTTGAATCGGGCGAGCCGCGCGCGGCGCGGCGGCGGCAGCGAACCGGTCAAGGCCACCGCGATGTCGGCCGCCGCGGGCCCGCTGACACGCACGATCCCGACCGCCCCTCGCCCGGGGGCGGTCGCGATCGCAACGATCGTATCGATGTCGCTCATCGCTTCGCGCGTCGCCGGCGGACCCGCGGCGGCACGCTCACTCCCGTTTGCGCGACCCGCCCTGCACGATCTGGTTGATGCGCCACTGCTGCAGGATCGACAGCCCGGTGTTGGTGATCCAGTAGAGCACGAGGCCCGATGGGAACCAGGCCATGGTCGCCGTCATCACCAGCGGCATGAACTGCATGATCTTCGCCTGGGTCGGATCGGGCGGCGCCGGATTCAGCTTGAACTGCGCGAACATCGCCGCGCCCATCAGCAGCGGCAGGATGAAGTAGGGATCGCGCACCGACAGGTCGTTGATCCAGAGCATGAAGGGCGCCTGACGCATCTCGACGCTCTCGAGCAGTACCCAGTAGAAGGAGATGAAGAACGGGATCTGCACCACCATCGGCAGGCAACCGGCGAGAGGATTGATCTTCTCCTTCTTGTACAGCTCCATCATCGCCCGGCCGAGCTTCTCGCGATCGTCCTTGTAGGTCTCCTGGATCTGTTTCATGCGCGGACCGACGTTGCGCATCTTCGCCATCGAGCGACCGCTCGCCTGGCTGAGCGGATAGAAGATCAGCTTGATCAGCGCCGTGACGAGGATGATCGCCCAGCCCCAGTTGCCGGTCAGGCCGTGCACCCAGGCGAGCACGTGGAACAACGGTTCCGCGAGCACCGTGAGCCGGCCGTAGTCGACGGCCAGCTGCAGCTTCGGACCGGTCGCGGCGAGCTGGGACTGTAACTTCGGACCGACGAACAGTTTCTCGGCAAAGTGCGCGCTGCCGCCCGCGGGCACGGTCTGCATCGGTCCGGTCGCGCGCAAGACGAACAGGTGATCGTGAACCAGCAACTGATAATGGAACGGTTCGCCGGCGGTCGGCACGATCGCCGAGACGAAATGGTGCTGCAACGCGGCCAGCCAGCCGTTGGTGACGGTCGCGGAATACGGCGCCGTCTCCTTCGTGTCGAGCTTCAGATCCTGGTACTTGCTGCCGTCGTAGACCCCGGGTCCCATGAAGGAATAGGTCGCGACGTTGAAATAGGAGCGCTTGACGATTTCCCAGTGGCGCAGGATCTGCGAGTAGCTCGCCAGTTCGCGCGCCGCGGCGCTCTTGTTCTCGACGTCGTAGTCGACGCCGATCGCGTAGCTGCCGCGATGGAACACGAAGGTCTTGGTCACGGTGAGACCGGCCCCATCGGTCCAGGTGAGCGGCACGCGCAGTTCCTCGGCGCCGGCCGCGAGCGTGTAGGAATCGCGCGGGGAAGTGAACGGCGCGAGATGGTTCGGCACGGACTCGGCGCCGGTGCCGCTCAAGCCCGTCTGGATCACGTACAGGTCGTCCGCGTCCTCGCGACTCAACAGGCGGACCGGGATGTTCGGTTGATCTTTGTGCAGGGGATAGCGAACCAGATCGGCGCGATCGAGTTCTCCGCCCTTGAGGTCGATCCTGAGGTCGAACACATCGGTGTGCACGGTGAGCATCGAGGAGGCCGGTGCGGCGGCGGGTGCCGACGGGGAGATCGCGGTCGGCACGACGGGGCTCGCCGCTGCGGGGGCGGAGGCCTTCGACGCGGTGGCGGGCGTCGCCTGCGGCACCGCGTCGGCGAAGTTGGCGTCGTCACGGTTCGCGCTCGGAGCCGAGGCGGTGGGCGCCGAACGGGTGACTGGAGGCGGCGCGTAGTCGCGCATCCAGGTGCCGTAGTCGACGTACAGCAGGGCGGCGAGCGCAAGCCAGAGGATCAGACGCGTGTTAGCCATGGAACGATCTCTTGTCGGGTACCGGGTCGTAGCCGCCCGGCGTGAAGGGGTGGCAGCGCAGCAGGCGCCTTAATGCGAGCCAGCTGCCGCGCAGCGGGCCATGCTCGGCGATCGCCGTGTGCGCGTAACAGGAGCAGCTCGGGTAGAAGCGGCAGCTGGGGCCGAGCAAGGGACTGATCAGCCACTGGTAGGCGCGGATCAGACCGAGAAGGATCAGGCGCATCGGCTCACCATCGGCGTCGGATCTCGGACCAGTGTTTTTGGAGACTCTCGCGCAGCCGTTCGGAGGTCGCGCCGCGGGCCGCGTCGCGCGCGGCCACGGTCAGATCGACCGGTGGTAGCGCATGTTGGTTCAAGCGGAACGACTCCCGGGTGATGCGCTTGAGGCGGTTGCGGCCGACCGAATTGCCCGCCGAACGCGTCGAGATCGCGAGCCCGAGACGTGCATGGCCGAACGCGTTGACGAGGACCTGGATGCTGAAATACTGGTCGGAGACCCGCCGGCCGCCTTCGCGGACCGCGCGGAACTCCGCGGGAAGATGCAGACGCTGGCGAGGTTTGAACCTCCGCGTCGCGTTCTGACGCGGTCCGTTCAGCGGCCGCTTACGGACAGAGGCGCTTGCGGCCCTTGGCGCGGCGGCGCGAGAGCACCAGGCGGCCGCCCTTGGTCGCCATGCGGGCGCGAAAGCCGTGCGTGCGCACACGATGCAGATTGCTCGGATTGAATGTACGTTTCATGGCCGTTGGAACCGCGGGGACCTGTGGTGGTTGCGCGCTGGAGGCCGGCGCGAAAGGCGGGAAGGGTACTTAAACCACCGCGCGGGTGTCAATAGACGCCTCCGCGGGTTGGCGCTAGACTTTCGGCCCTTTCTTCCGTTCTTCCCGTCACCGCCGCAGATTGCAGGAGAGAGCGCTCTTGTCGGAGTCGCTGTGGGATCGCTGTCTTCGCGTGCTCGAGAGCGAGCTCCCGGAGCAGCAATTTAACACCTGGGTCCGCCCGCTTCACACCGTGGAGCGGGACGGCGGACTCTGTCTGCTGGCGCCCAACCGGTACGTGGTCGATTGGCTCGGTCTGCACGCGCTGCCGAGGATCCGCGAGCTGGTTCGAGCCCTCGCCGAGGGTCCGCCGCCGGAGCTCTCGGTGGAGGTCGGCACACGCCCGAGCGTCGCGGAGCCGGTGAGCCAGCGGCCGGCGGCTCCGGCCCGCGCGGGGCGGGCGCCCCCTCAGGTTCTCGGCAGCCGGATCAACGCGGATTTCACCTTCGACACCTTCGTCGAAGGCAAGAGCAATCAACTCGCCAAGGCGGCGGCGATCCAGGTGGCCGACAACCCGGGCAAGGCCTACAACCCGCTGTTCATCTATGGGGGCGTGGGTCTCGGCAAGACCCATTTGATGCATGCGGTCGCGAACAAGCTGCGCGAACGCAACGCCGGCGTACGCCTCGCCTATGTGCACAGCGAGCGCTTCGTCGGTGACATGGTCAAGGCGCTGCAGCACAACACCATCAACGATTTCAAGAGCGCCTACCGTTCGCTCGACGCGCTGATGATCGACGACATCCAGTTCTTCGCCGGTAAGGAGCGCTCGCAGGAGGAGTTCTTCCATACGTTCAATGCGCTGCTCGAGAGCCAACAGCAGGTCATCCTGACCTGCGACCGCTACCCGAAGGAAGTGGACGGCCTGGAGGAGAGGCTCAAGTCGCGTTTCGGCTGGGGATTGACGGTGGCGATCGAGCCGCCGGAGCTCGAGACCTGCGTGGCGATCCTGATGAGCAAGGCGGCGCTCTCCCACGTGGAGCTGCCCGAGGAAGTGGCCTTCTTCGTCGCCAAGCGGATCCGTTCGAACGTGCGCGAATTGGAAGGGGCCTTGCGGCGCGTGGTCGCGACCTCGAATTTCACCGGTCGGCCGATCACGCTCGAATTCGCCAAGGAGGCGCTGCGCGATCTGCTGGCGCTCCAGGAGAAACTGGTCACGGTCGAGAACATCCAGAAGACCGTCGCGGAATATTACAAGATCCGCATCGCCGATCTGCTCTCGAAGCGACGCAACCGCTCGGTGGCGCGCCCGCGGCAGGTCGCGATGGCGCTTGCCAAGGAACTCACGAACCACAGCCTGCCGGAGATCGGCGATGCCTTCGGCGGACGAGACCATACGACGGTCCTGCACGCCTGCCGTCGGGTCAAGGAACTGCGGGAGACCGAAAGGCGGATCGGCGAGGACTATATGAACCTGTTGAGAACCCTGGCGGGATGACGGTGCAATTCCTGTGGATGAAACAGTGGATAAAATGATCCACAGTGCATCGACAGCTTGCGGACACGCGCCGAACACTTGATCCGCCGCTCAGTGATCGAGCCAATAAATTGATTTGGTAGGGAAATATTACGTTATCCTCCGCACATTGCGCGCTTCATAATCACGATCATAAGCTCTTCAATAGAACGGATATTTTTTGATGGGCCGAAACGGCTCAAACGGGATCACGCATGAAATTGACCGCGGAACGGGAAAAATTGCTGGCGCCTCTGCAGGCGGTGATCGGCGTCGTGGAACGACGCCAGACGATGCCGGTACTGGCCAACGTATTGCTCGCCGTGAGCGAAGGTCGCCTTTCGATCACGGCGACCGATCTCGAGGTCGAGCTGGTCGCGCGCAGCGAAGTGGGTGCGCAACATCCGGGCGATGTGACCGTTCCGGGGCGCAAGCTCCTCGACATCCTGAAGGCCCTGCCGGAGAAGGCCACGGTCTCTCTGTCGCTGGAAGGCGAAAAGATCGTGGTGAAATCGGCGCGCAGCCGTTTTTCGCTGTCGACCCTGCCGGCGACGGAATTCCCGGTGATCGAGGACATCAACGCCGAGCAGACCGTGGTGGTCGAGCGCGCCGCACTCGCGCGGTTGCTCGAGAAGACCCACTTCTCGATGGCTCAGCAGGACGTGCGCTACTACTTGAACGGCATGTTGCTCGAGATCGACGGCGAGACGCTGCGAGGCGTGGCGACGGATGGCCACCGCCTGGCGTTGTCGGAGACCAAGCTCGCGCAAAAGGCCAAGTCGGCCCAGCAGGTGATCGTGCCACGTAAGGGTGTGCTCGAACTGCAGCGGATCCTAAGCGGCGAAGGGGTTTGCGAACTGTCGATCGGATCGAATCACGTTCGGGCCCAGATCGGCGACGTTCGCTTCACTTCGAAGCTGATTGATGGAAGATTCCCGGAATACTCGCGGGTCATACCGGCGGCACCGGGTGCGGCGATCAAAGCGGATCGCGATTCTTTGCGGCAGGCTCTGCAGCGTACGGCGATCCTGTCGAACGAAAAATATCGAGGGATTCGGATCACCGTGAAGCCGAACGCGATCACGATTCAGGCCCATAACCCGGAACAGGAAGAGGCCGAAGAGGAAATCGAAGTGGCCTATGAGGGCGCTGACCTCGAGGTGGGCTTCAACGTCAATTACCTGCTCGATGCACTGGCCGCGATCGAGGGCGCGGAGGTCGAATTGGGGCTGACCGACAGCAACAGCAGTTGCCTGATCCGTTCGCCTGGAAACAGCGATTCGCGCTACGTGGTCATGCCCATGCGGTTGTAATCCGCGAGCACTCGGATGGGACTCCGGCGTCTGCAGGTGACGGATTTTCGTTGCCTGCCGTCAGCCGACCTGAGCTTCGATCCTCGTTTCACGTTGATCAGTGGAGCGAATGGGTCGGGTAAAACCAGTCTGCTCGAGGCGATCTATTGGCTGGGTCGCGGACGTTCGTTCCGAACCCGCAAGCTCTCCCGCCTAATCCGCTTCGGACAACAGCGCTGCATCGTGTTCGGCGAGGTCGAAGGAGCTCGCGGTGTATTGCCACTCGGGATTGAGGCCACGACCGAAGGCGTTCGCGCCCGGATTGGAGGGCGCGACGCGGAGAGCGTTGCCGAGCTCGCCCTGCACTTCCCAGTGCAGATCATCGATCCGGAGGTGCATAAGCTCATCGAGGAAGGTCCCACGGGCCGCCGTCGGTTTCTCGATTGGGGCGTGTTCCACGTGGAACCGAGCTACCTAGCCAACTGGCAACGCTATCGCCAAGCGCTCGCCCAACGAAATGCGGCGTTGAAGTCCCGTCAGCCCGGAAGTCTCGTGCGGATCTGGGATGCCGATCTCGCGCGGGCCGGAGCGACGATCGATGAGGCAAGAAAGCGATACGTGGATCGACTCCGCGATGTCGCCGAACAGGGAGTCAAGCGCCTTCTGGGCGGTTCCCTCGAGATTCAATATCGCAGCGGTTGGGCTCAGGATCTTACGCTCGATGAAGCGTTGATCCGTAGCATCGACCTCGACACGCAGCGCGGCGCGACCCAGGTGGGTCCGCATCGAGCCGAACTGGTCGTACGTACCGACGGCGTCTTGGCGCGCGAGCACGTGTCTCGGGGTCAGCAGAAGCTCCTCGCCGCGGCCCTTCTGATCGCGCAGCTCGAATTGCTCCGCGCGGTCCACGAGCGGCCGACCCTGCTTCTGGATGATCCGGCCGCCGAACTCGATGCGAACCGTCTGTCGCGGTTGATCGAGGAAGTGGCCCGGGTCAGTCCCCAGTTGATCGTGACCACCTTGCAGCCCGATTTTCCTCGGCTGGGGCGGCCGGGCATCCACTGGTCGCTGCAGGCCGGCGCGTGCGTGGCCGAGCGTTAGAATCGCGCGGCCAAGACTGAAAATCGATCGCAGAAACGAGCACTTCGCGATGTTTCACGTGAAACATCGCGAGGTCGTCGCCTCTGATCGAATTCGTGAATGGGGACCCTAAGGATCCCGAAATCCGCGGCTTGCCGAATCGGCTCGAGGAGGGCACCCGACGGGACTCTTAAAGAGCGGATCAAGTTCTTGATTTAAGGCCTGATTGTGCGTTGGGCGTGCTCGTGGTTCGCCGCCGGAACTGGTAGAATTCGGCATTCGCGCCAAAGGTCCCTCATGACTGAACAAGACGTCTACGACTCCAGCAAAATCAAGGTGTTGAAAGGCCTCGACGCGGTTCGCAAGCGTCCTGGAATGTACATCGGCGATACCGATGACGGCAGCGGGCTGCATCATATGGTGTTCGAGGTCGTCGACAATGCGATCGACGAGGCGCTCGCGGGGCACTGCGATCGTATCGTGGTCACGATCCACGCCGATGAGTCCGTGACCGTCACCGACAATGGACGCGGCATTCCCGTGGATATTCATCACGAGGAAGGGCGGTCCGCGGCCGAGGTCATCATGACCGTCCTGCACTCCGGCGGAAAATTCGATGATTCCTCGTACAAGGTCTCGGGCGGGTTGCACGGTGTCGGCGTTTCCGTGGTCAATGCCCTGTCCGATTTTCTCGAGTTGAACATTCGCCGCGACGGCAAGCTGCATCGCCAGGAATACCGCCTCGGCGAGCCCGTTGCCCCCCTGGCCGCGATCGCGGAAACCAGCGAGCGAGGCACGAGCCTGCGGTTCAAGCCGAGCGCGCAGATCTTCACGAACATTCAATTCAACTACGAAACGCTCGCGAAGCGTCTACGCGAGCTCTCCTTCCTGAACTCCGGCGTGCGCATCGAGTTGGTCGATGAACGCGACGAGAAGTCCGAAGTCTTTCAGTTCGAGGGCGGCCTGAAGGCTTTCGTCCAGCACCTCAATCGCAGCAAGACCCCGATCCACGAGTCGATTCTCTGGTTTCAGGTCCGCGAGGGGCTGATCCAGGTCGAGGTCGCGATGCAGTGGAATGACTCCTATCAGGAGAGCATGTACTGCTACACGAACAACATTCCCCAGAAGGATGGCGGCACCCATCTCGCCGGTTATCGCGCGGCCCTGACGCGCACCCTCAACAACTACATCGAGAAGGAACTGGCGAGTAAGAAGGAAAAAGTCGCCACGACCGGAGACGATGCCCGCGAGGGTCTGACCGCGATCCTGTCGGTGAAGCTGCCGGATCCCAAGTTCTCCTCCCAGACCAAGGACAAGCTCGTCTCATCGGAGGTCAAGGGCGTCGTCGAATCCGCGGTCACCGCGCGTCTGGAAGAGTTCCTGCTCGAACATCCCCAGGAAGCGCGCACGATCGTCAACAAGATCCTCGAGGCCGCGTACGCGCGCGAGGCTGCGCGCAAGGCGCGCGAGATGACCCGACGCAAGGGCGCGCTCGACATCGCCGGTCTCCCGGGCAAACTCGCCGACTGTCAGGAGAAGGATCCGGCGCTCTCGGAGCTGTTCCTGGTCGAGGGCGATTCGGCCGGCGGATCGGCCAAGCAGGGCCGCGACCGGCGTACCCAGGCGATTCTGCCGCTGAAGGGCAAGATTCTGAACGTCGAGAAGGCGCGCTTCGACAAGATGCTCTCGTCCGCCGAAGTCGGCACTTTGATCACCGCGCTCGGTTGTGGGATCGGCCGCGACGACTTCGACGTCGACAAGTTGCGCTATCACCGGATCATCATCATGACCGACGCCGACGTCGACGGCTCGCACATTCGCACCCTCCTGCTCACCTTCTTCTATCGGCAGATGCCGGTCCTGATCGAGCGCGGTCACATCTACATCGCTCAGCCACCGCTCTACAAGGTCAAGAAGGGCAAGCAGGAGTACTACGTCAAGGACGATCTGGAGCTGAACGCGCTGCTGCTCAACACCGCGATCGACGGCGCGGCGCTGCATGTGAACGAGGCGGCTCCACCGCTCTCCGGCCCGGCACTCGAATCGCTCGCGCGCAAATACGTCGAGGTCCAGGCGATCAATCGTCGCTGGGCGCGCCGCTACGACGAACGCTTCCTCGAACAGCTCCTATACCTGCCACGCCTGCCGGCCGATGCCTTCGACCGTCCGGAGGAGTTGCAGGCCTTTGCGGTCCGCCTCGGCGAACGACTCAACGGTCTCGACGACGTCTCGCGGCGTTACCGCGTGAGCGTGGAGCGCGCGAGCGGCGCGGGCCACCGGATCAGCCTCGAACGCATCGAGCACGGTCTCACGACCCAGCGGCACGTGCCCCGGGAGTTCTTCGACTCCGCCGAATATCGCACGATCGCCGATCTCGCCCAGACCCTCGCCGACCTGATCGGCGCCGGCGCCTACGTGATGCGCGGCGAGGACCGACAGGACATCGGCAGCTTCAAGGCCGCCATGACCTGGCTGTTCGAGCAGGCGAAGCGCGGCCAGAGCATCCAGCGCTACAAGGGACTCGGCGAGATGAACGCGAGCCAGCTCTGGGAAACGACCATCAATCCGGATTCGCGCCGTCTCATGCAGGTGCGCATCGAGGACGCGGTCGCCGCCGATGACATCTTCACGACGCTGATGGGCGATGCGGTGGAGCCGCGGCGAGAATTCATCGAGAAGAATGCCCTGCAGGCCGCCAATCTCGACATCTGAGTGGCGCGCAAGGGCGGACGGATCTCCAGGGTCCCTCAATAGAGCCAGGGAACCAGGCGTTTGGTGCGCTCGCAATATTCCACGTAGGGTTTGCCGAGTCCCTCACGCAGCGCGGCTTCCTCCTCGCGGATCCGGATGAGGTAGGGAATCGGCATCGCCACCGCGAACAGCCAGGCGCTGTGCCAGTCCCCGAGTCCGAGACCGAACCCGTCGAACGCGATCAGGGCGCCCAGATAGCTCGGATGGCGAATCAGGCGATAGAGTCCCCGATCGACCAGGCGATGCTCGCTACGTACCGCCACATTCGGAGTGTGCAAGCGGCCGAGCGCGGCGATGGCACTGAACCGCAGGGCAATGCCGGCCGCCATCAGCACCAGTCCCGCCCAGGGAATCCAGGTCGCGCGGATCGGTGCGGTTGCGGAAAATGCCCAATGGATCGAAAGGTAGAAGATCACGACGTTGCCGAGCGCGATCCACCGTAGCGAGCCGCGGTCGCGATCCTCGGCCTTGCCGGTACGCCAGCGGAACACGATCGCGGCGTCGATCAGGATCCAGACGATGAACAGGACCAGCACGAACTCGCGCAGCTTCGGCATGGCGCCTCCCCCTAAGCCGGCACTCGGCCGGGCTCGAATGACGGTCTCGACCTGTCGATATCGAGCGGCTAATGGCCCCGTTCGTCCTCGATCTTCGCCAATTGAGCCTCGATCGCCGCGCGCACCCTCTGGGTCAAGTCGCGCGCCTCGAGATTCCTCGCTTCGATGGGCGCACCGATCGACACGCGGATGCATCCCGGCCGCTTCAACAGTCCCCGCCGCGGCCAGTACCGTCCGGCATCGTGCGCGACCGGTACGATCTTGCGTCCCGAGGCGAGTGCCAGCAAGGCGCCGCTGACCCCGTACTTGCGGTGCTGGCCGGCCATGACGCGCGTGCCCTCGGGAAAGATCACGATCCACAGCCCGTCCTCGAGCCGGGATTTGCCCTGCTCGACGACCTCGGTCACCGCCCGATGGCCGGCGCCGCGGTCGATCGCGATCGGCCGCAGCAGCCGCAATCCCCAGCCGACGAACGGAATCCACAGCAACTCCCGCTTGAGCACCCAGACCTGGGGCGGCAGCAGGGCGAAGAACGCCACCGTTTCCCAGGTCGAGGTGTGATTGCTCATCGCGATGTGCGCTCCCGCGGGCAGGTGCTCGCGGCCCTCGACGACGTAGCGCAGGCCGCAGAGCCGCTCGAGCACCCACAGCACCGCTCGCGCCCAGGTGCGCGCGAGCGCGAACTGGTAGCCGCGCGGCAGGAAGAACAGCAAGGCCATCGTGACGCCGAACACGCAGGCCGAGAGCATCATGTAGGCCGTGAACGCCAGCGAGCGCAGGTATTGCATCGAGGCGCGCCCGCTCAACTCGGCAGGCGCGACAGATCGGCGACCGAGCCGAGCAGCGCCTGCAGATCCCGCAGCAGCGCCAGACGGTTGTGGCGCCGATCCAGGTTCTCGTCCATCACCATGACGGCCGCGAAGAAATCATCCAGCGGGGCCGCGAATTCGAGACCGAGCTCGAGCGCACGACCATAGTCGCGCGCCGCGAGCGCCGCGTCGAGAAGTGGCCCGACGCGGCCCGCCTGCGCATACAGGGCTCGCTCGCTGTCCTCGGTGAACCGTTCAGCCGAGACGGCCGGCAGCGCGTCCGTCGGAGTCTTCTTGAGAAGGTTGCCGATCCGCTTGTTCGCCGCCGCGAGCACCGCCGCCCGCGGCTCCCTCAGGAAGCCGCGCAAGGCGAGGAGTCGCGCCTCGGCGTCGACCGGCGAGCGCGGCGCGGTCGCGAACACCGCCTCGATCATCTCCGCACTCGCCCCCGCGACCCGCTCGAGCAGCAGCCCGCGCAGGCGCTCCTCGACGAACGTGCGCACCTCTTCCGCGGTCGCCGCCCGCGCCACCGGTTGCGCCGCCGCGGCGGCGGCGATCAGCGCGCCGAGATCGAGGTCGAGCGGCGTCTCGAGCAGGATGCGCAGCACGCCGAGCGATGCACGCCGCAGACCGAAAGGGTCCTTCGCGCCGGTCGGCCTCTGCTCGATCGCGAAGATGCCGGCGAGCGTATCGAGCCGGTCGGCGAGCGCGAGGGCGATCCCGACCCGAGTCGTCGGCAGGAGGTCACCCGCGAAACGCGGCCGATACTGCTCCTCGATCGCCGCGGCCACGGCCTCCGCCTCGCCCGAGGCCGACGCGTAGTAGCGCCCCATCGTGCCCTGCAGCTCGGGAAACTCCCCGACCATCGCACTGAGCAGGTCGGCCTTGGCGAGCCCCGCGGCCCGAGCGACCGCCTCCTCGCCCGCGCCGATCAGCTCGCCGATCCGCAGCGCGAGTGCGCGTACCCGCGCGGTCTTGTCGGCGTAGCTGCCGAGTCGACCCTGAAACGTGACCTCGCCGAGCCGCTCCGCGTAGGCTGAGAGCGGGAGCTTGCGATCCTGTTCCCAGAAGAAAGCGGCATCGCTGAGACGCGGCCGCACGACGCGCTCGTTGCCCTCGCGCACCGTGTCCGGGTTGCGGCTCGCCAGATTGCTGACCGTGACGAACGCGCCGCTCAGGGTGCCGTCGTCGCGCTCCACCGGGAAATAGCGCTGGTGATCCTGTACCGTCGCAACGATCACTTCGCGGGGCAGGGCGAGAAAGCGCTCGTCGAACCGGCCCGCGACCGGCACCGGCCATTCGACCAGCGCGGTCACCTCGTCCAATAGTTCGGCGTCGATCAACGCGCGGCCCCCGCAGGCTCGCGCCGCCGCCTCGACGCCGCTGCGCACGATCTCGCGCCGCTCCTCGAAATCGGCGATCACCTTCGCGCGCCGCAGCGCGCCCGCATAGCTGCGCGCGCCGCGCAAGCGGATCACGCGCGGCGCATGGAAGCGATGGCCGCGGGTCTCGGCACCGGCCTCCAGGCCGAGCACCTGACAGGGCACCACCTGCGTGCCGAACAGCAGCACGACCGAGTGCACGGGCCGCACGAACTCGGTGTCGCCAGCGCCCCAGCGCATGCGCTTCGGCAGCGGCAGCGCCGCCACCGCGCGGCTTGCCATGCCGCCGAGCAGGCTCGTGGTCGCGGCACCGGACTCGACACCGCGGTAGCCGACCCAGACCCCTTTCTCGCTGGCGATCTCGCACAATTGCGCGGGGTCGACCCCGCAACTCTTCGCGAACGCGATCGCCGCCTGAGTCGGCCGGCCTTGCGGATCGAAGGCCGCGCTACGCGGCGGGCCCCGCCGCTCGACCACGCGATCGGGTTGGCGTTCGGCGCAGCGCTCGATGAGTACCGCGAGGCGTCGCGGGGTCGCGAAACGACGCACCCGGCCGTGGCTCACGCCGGCCGCGTC
>JAGWPY010000187.1 GCA_028870275.1 Gammaproteobacteria bacterium
AACCGGTCGAGGATCAGCCGCGCTCTTCGCTCGCCAACTGCTTCGGGTTGTTCCGGTCGCCGCGGGACGCGAGCAAAGCGCTCGCCGAGATCGCCCGCGAACGGCAGCTGTGCCTGAAGACGCTCGGTCTCGAGGACGGCCCGGGCTCGTGTTTCGCGCGGCAGATCGACCGCTGCCGTGGCGCCTGTGTCGGCGAGGAGAGCGCGGCGATGCACGGCGCGCGGGCGCAGCTCGCCCTCAGCGCGCTCAAGCTCAAGCCCTGGCCGTTTCCGGGGCCGGTTGCCCTGCGCGAGCGCGGCGCGGCCGGCACCGTCGAGCTGCACGTCCTTAACCAGTGGAGCCATCTCGGCACCGCGCGCAGCGAACAGGAACTCGGCGAGATCCTGGAGGCGCGATCGGAGCGGGGGTTCGACGCCGACGTCTACCGCATTCTCGCGCGCCGCTTCGCCGATTCGAGGCCGCTCGACTGGATCGATCTGCGGGGTGCGACCAGGGACCCCGGGGCGTGAGCGGGCCGCTGCACGGTTGGATCGCCACCGCGCCGCTCGGCGCGGCCTCGGTGCTGGCCGAGGAACTGGCCATTTTCGGCGCGAGCGCCGTGCGCGAGCGGAGCCACGACGTGCGCTTCGAGGGCACGCTCGAGGTCGGCTACCGCGCCTGTCTCTGGTCGCGCGCCGCGACCCGGGTCTACCGGCCGATCGGGGTGTTCCCGGCGCAATCCGCGGCCGGATTGCTCGAGGCCCTGCGGCGGGTCGACTGGCGCGAGCATTTCGCGCCGGGGGCCACGCTCGCCTGCTCGGCAAGCGGCGGTAACGCGGCGATCCGCCATACGGTCTACGCCTCGCAGCTCCTCAAGGACGCGGTCTGTGACGGGCTGCGGGCCGCGACCGGCGTCCGCCCCGATGTCCGACCGCAACGACCCGACGTACCCCTGCACCTGCACGTCGAGGGCACCGAGGCGCAGGTCTCGATCGATTTCGCGGGCGAGAGCCTGCACCGGCGCGGCTACCGCCTGGACGGCGGTCGCGCGCCGCTCAAGGAGAATCTCGCCGCGGCGATCCTGCTGCGCGCGCTCTGGCCGGCGATCTGCGCCGAAGGCGGAGCGCTGGTCGATCCGATGTGCGGTTCCGGGACCTTGCTGATCGAGGCGGCCGCGATTGCCGCGGACGCGGCCCCGGGCCTCGAGCGCGACTACTACGGATTCCTCGGCTGGCGCGGCCACGAGCCCGAACTGTGGCGGCGGCTGCTCGCCGAGGCGCGAGCGCGGCGCGAGGCGCGGGCGCCGCGACGATGCATCCACGGTTTCGACGCCGACGGCGATGCGGTGCGCGCGGCGATCGGCAACGTCGCGGCCGCGGGTTTCGCCGACTGGGTGCACGTCGAGCGGCGCGCGCTCTCGGCCCAGGGAGCGGCGCCTTCGGATCACGGTCTGCTGATCTGCAACCCGCCCTACGGAGAGCGCATCGGCGCCGCGGCGGAATTGCCGGCGCTGTACGCCGAACTCGGCCGGGTCATGCGGGAGAATTTCGCCGGCTGGCAGGCGGCGATTCTCGCGGGCAATCCGCCGCTCGCGCGCCACTTGGGTATCCATGCGAAGCGCAGCCACCCGGTGACGAACGGCGCGATCGAGTGCCGCTTGCTGCGCTTCGATCTTGGCGCCGCGCGTCTGCCCGAGCCGCGCGAGACCCTGCAGGAGCGCTGGGCGGCGCGCAGCGGCGCGCAGATGTTCGCCAACCGCCTGCGCAAGAATCTGCGTCGCCTCGAACCCTGGGCGGTGGCCGAGGGCATCGAGTGTTACCGCTTGTACGATGCGGACATGCCGGAGTACGCGTTCGCGATCGACCTCTATGGCCGGACCGAGCGGCACGTCTATCTGCAGGAATATGCGGCCCCGCGCACCGTCGGCATCGAGCAGGCGCGCGAACGGCGTCGCGAGGTGCTCGCGGCGCTGCCGCAGGTGCTCGAGGTGCCGATCGAACGGGTGCACGCGCGCACGCGGCGGCCGCAGAAGGGTGCGGCGCAGTACGACAAGCGCGCGAGCAGCGAACAGCGACACGAAGTCCACGAAGGCGGCTTGAAGTTCTGGGTGAACTTCCGCGACTACCTCGACACCGGCCTGTTCCTCGACCACCGCACGACCCGCGCGCTGTTGCGCGACTGGGCGGCGGACGCGGATTTCCTGAATCTGTTCTGTTATACGGGGAGCGCGACGGTCTACGCGGCCGCGGGCGGTGCGCGCTCGACCACCAGCGTCGATCTGTCGAACACCTATCTCGCCTGGACCCGCGACAACCTCGAATTGAACGCGCTCATGGGACCGCGCCAGAGGCTGGTGCGCGCCGACTGCCTCGAATGGCTGCGATTGGCCGCCGCCGCGGGGCCGGCCTACGACCTGATCTTCCTCGATCCGCCGACCTTCTCGAACTCCAAGCGTATGGAGGGGGTCCTCGACGTGCAGCGGGACCACCCCCGGCTGATCCGCGACGCCATGGCGATGTTGCGTCGCGGCGGTCGGCTCGTATTCTCGACCAACTACACCCGCTTCCGTCTCGATGAGGCCTCGCTCGCGGCCTGCACGGTCGAGGACCTGTCGGCGCGCACGATCCCGCGCGATTTCGAGCGAAACTCTAAGATCCATCACTGCTATCTGCTGCGCCATGCTTGAGGCGGTGACGCCAGGGTGTTTAGGATATTGCCGCACTTGACAGTCTTCGGGGCTTATGGGCGGCCAGCGTCGTCGCCGGCCCGCCAGGATTATTGCAATGCGGCTAGTCGATATAAAGCATTGAAAAATCTATAATATATTTGTCTTTAAGGGTGGCTCGGCGACGGCTGCGCCCGAGTGTGCTGTAATGAGCAGGAATCTAAAGCCCGGGAAGATCCTCGGGCGTCTAAGATCCTAAACATGTCTCGCAAGCCGCTCATCGGAATTCCGGCCGATCGCCGGCTGTTTGGAAAGCATTACTTCCATATGGTCGGCGAGAAATACATCGCTGCGGTCGCCGATGGCGCCGCGGCGATCCCGGTGCTCATTCCTTCGCTCGGACCGAAGCTCGATCTCGAATCTCTGCTCGCGCTCTGCGACGGACTGCTGTTCACCGGCAGCGAGACCAACGTCGAACCCCACCGCTACGGAGGCCCGGCCAGCGCGCCGGGAACCCTGCATGACCCTGATCGGGATGCTACGACGCTTCCGCTGATCCCGCGGGCGGTCGCCGCCGGCCTGCCGGTGCTGGCGATCTGCCGCGGATTCCAGGAAATGAACGTCGCCTATGGCGGCACGCTGTGGCAGCGCCTGCACGAGGTGCCCGGCCACCTGGACCATCGTGATGACGTCTCGCTGCCGCTCGACCGGCAGTACGGGCCGGCGCACGACGTGCTGCTCGATCCCGGGGGGCGATTGCGCCAGATCGCGGGCGGCGACCGATTGTCGGTGAATTCCCTGCACTGGCAGGGCATCCAGACGCTCGGTCGCGGCCTCTCGGTCGAGGCGCGCGCTCCGGACGGCGTGATCGAAGCCTTCCGGGTCGACGAGGCCGCCGGCTTCGCGCTCGGGCTGCAGTGGCACCCCGAGTGGCGCTTCGAAGGCAACGCATTTTCGCGCGCGCTGTTCGCGGCTTTCGGTGAGGCGAGCCGCCGGTACGCGCAAGCCAAGGTGAAGTCATGAGCATCATTCAGCAGTTTCTGAAGGAACACGGCATCTCGGAAGTCGAAGCGATCATCCCCGACATGGCCGGGGTCGCGCGCGGCAAGCTCATGCCAGCCGAGAAATTCGCCGAAGAGGAGGGCATGCGCCTGCCCGAGGCGATCTTCCTGCAGACCGTGACCGGCGACTACCCCGACGACCAGAGCGCGATGAACCCTTCCGACATCGACATCGTCCTCAAGGCCGATCCGAAGACGGTGCGGGTCGTTCCCTGGGCCGCCGAGCCGACCGCACAGGTGATCCACGACTGTTTCTACGGCGATGGCCGGCCGGTGACGATGGCACCGCGGTATGTGCTGCGCCGCGTGCTCGACCTGTACGAATCGCACGGCTGGGAACCGGTGGTCGCGCCGGAGCTGGAGTTCTTCCTGGTCGAGCCGAACACCGATTCGGACTATCCGCTGAAGCCGCCGGTGGGGCGTTCCGGACGCCCCGAGATCGGCCGCCAGGCCTACAGCATCGCGGCGGTCAACGAGTTCGATCCCTTGTTCGACGACATGTACTCGTTCTGCGAGGCCCAGGACATCGAGATCGACACGCTGATCCACGAGGCCGGCGCCGCGCAGATGGAGATCAACCTGCTGCACGGCTACCCGATGAGCCTCGCGGACCAGGCGTTCCTGTTCAAGCGCACCGCCCGCGAGGCGGCGATGCGCCACAAGATGTACGCGACGTTCATGGCGAAGCCGATGGCCAAGGAGCCGGGCAGCGCGATGCATTTGCACCAGAGCGTGATCGACACCAAGACGCGCCGGAACATCTTCAGCAACCCGGACGGTTCGCCCTCGCCGCTGTTCTTCTCGCACATCGCCGGGCTGCAGCGCTACCTGCCGGCGGCGATGTCGCTGTTCGCGCCGAACGTCAACAGCTACCGGCGCATCAGCCGCTATTCGGCGGCACCGATCAACGTGCACTGGGGTTACGACAACCGCACCGCGGGCTTGCGCGTGCCGATGTCGGGCGCCGAGGCGCGGCGGATCGAGAACCGCGTCGGCGGCGCCGACGCCAATCCATACCTCGCGATCGCCGCCTCGCTCGCCTGCGGTTACCTCGGCATGGTCGAGGGACTGAAGCCCACGGAGCCGATCTCCGGCAGCGCCTACGACCTCGCGATCGCCCTGCCGCGCTCGCTCGCCGAGAGCCTGCGGCTGCTGCGCGAGTCGAAGTCGCTGGTCGACGTGTTCGGCGACCGTTTCGTGCTCGCCTACACGGCGGTCAAGGAAGCCGAGTACGAGACCTTCGCCCAGGTGATCAGCTCCTGGGAACGGGAGCACCTGCTGCTCAATGTCTGAGGCACGCGGAGCCGGTCGTCGCGGGCCCGCGCAAGGGGGATCGATGCGGATCATCTGTAAGGCGATCTGGCTCGCGCTGGCGGGGACCCTGCTCGCCGCGTGCTCGGGCCACGGCGGTGCGGGCGCGGGGTCGGCGCGCAAGGTGCTGAACCTGTACATCTGGTCGGACTACCTCGCGCCGGACACGCTCTCGAACTTCGAGAAGCGCACCGGCATCAAGGTCAACGTCGCCTATTTCGACACCAACGAGACTCTCGAGACCAAGCTGCTCGCCGGCAGCAGCGGCTTCGACGTGGTGGTGCCGACTTCGGCCTACTTCGCGCGCCAGATCAAGGCCGGCGTCTATCTGCGGCTCGACAAGTCGCGTCTGCCGAATCTCGTGAACCTCGACCCGCAGATCATGCGGCGGGTGCAGGAATTCGATCCCGGCAACGCCCACGGCGTGGTCTACATGTGGGGCACGGACGGCATCGGCTACAACGCGAAGATGGTCCACTCGCTCATGCCGGACGCCCCGGTCGACAGCTGGCGGTTGCTGTTCGACCCGAACGTGGCCGCGAAACTGGCGAAATGCGGCATCAGCGTGCTCGATACGCCCGCCGACACGGTCCGCGCGGTGCTGAGCTATCTCGGCCGCGACCCGAACTCCCAGAGCGATGCGGACCTGCAGGCGGCCGCGGCGGTGCTCGCCAAGGTCCGTCCCTACATCCGCAACATCAACTCCTCGGAGTACATCCAGGCGCTCGCCAACGGCGATCTGTGCGTCGCGCTCGGCTACAACGGCGACGTGATGCAGGCCCGGGACCGCGCGCGCGAAGCCGGCAACGGCATCGACGTGCGCTACGTGGTGCCGAAGGAGGGTTCGGTGCTCTGGTTCGACATGCTGGCGATCCCCAAGGACGCGCCGCACCCGGACAGCGCCTACGCATTCATCAACTACATGATGGACCCGAAGGTGATCGCCGAAGTGTCGAACTACAAGCGCTACGCGAATGCCAATGCCGCGGCGACGCCCCTGGTTCACCCGGACGTGAAGTCCGATCCCGGCATCTATCCCACGCCCGCGCAGATCAAAGGCCTCTCGGTGCAGCTCGCCGACACGCCCGAACACACGCGCGCGCTCACGCGCATGTGGGAAACGTTCAAGACGGGCCGCTGAGGGATGGGCGGGAACGAGGACCGGGTCGCCGGCACGGCCCCGTGGAACGACCCCGAGGCGCGGCCCTACGTCGAACTGGTGCGCGTCAGCAAGAGCTTCGGCGACTTCAAGGCGGTCGACGACGTCAGCCTGAAGATCTACCGCGGCGAGATCTTCTGCCTGCTGGGCGCCTCGGGCTGCGGCAAGACCACGCTGCTGCGCATGCTCGGCGGCTTCGAGACCCCGAGCACCGGCCGGATCCTGATCGACGGTGTGGACGTGACCGACGTGCCGCCCTACGAGCGGCCGGTCAACATGATGTTCCAGTCTTACGCGCTGTTCCCGCACTTCAACGTCGAGCAGAACGTCGCGTTCGGCCTCAAACAGGACCGGGTCCCAAAGGCCGAGATCCGCGAGCGGGTCGCCGCGATGCTGGATCTCGTCAAGCTCGGGGATTACGCGAAGCGGCGGGTAAGCCAGCTCTCCGGCGGCCAGCGGCAGCGCGTCGCGCTCGCGCGCGCGCTGGTGAAACAGCCCAAGCTCCTGCTTCTCGACGAGCCGCTCGGCGCGCTCGACAAGAAGCTCCGCGAGCACACCCAGTTCGAGCTGATCGGCCTGCAGGAAAAGCTCGGCGTGACCTTCCTCGTGGTCACCCACGACCAGGAGGAGGCGATGACCCTCGCAAGCCGCATTGCCGTCATGGACCACGGTGAGATCGTGCAGGCGGGCACGCCCGCGGAGATCTACGAATTCCCGGTGTCGCGTTTCGTCGCGGATTTCATCGGTTCGGTGAACATCTTCGAAGGCCAGCTGATCGAGGACGAGCCCGAGTATGTGCGCATCGCCTCGGAGGAGTTCGGCGGCACCATCTTCGTCAACCACGGCATAAGCTCGCCGCCCGGGGCCGCGGTCTGGGCGGCGGTCAGGCCGGAGAAGATCGGCATGACGCTCGCGCCGCCGGCCGGTACGGACAACGTCGCGCGCGGAGTCGTCGAGGAGATCGCCTATCTCGGCGACCAGTCGATCTATCTGGTGCGTCTGCCGGGCGGCAAGCGCGTGCGGGTCACCCAGCCGAACGTCTCGCGGCATGCCGAGTCGATCGGCAGGGACCAGGAGGTTCATCTCTCCTTCGATCCGTCGAGCCCGGTGGTGCTCACCCGGTGAGCCGGTGACGACCTCGCGCCTCAGGCGACGGATGCGGCTTCCGGCGCGCGCGCTGGTGGTGGCGCTCCCCTACCTGTGGCTGCTGCTGTTCTTCGCGGTGCCCTTCCTGATCGTCCTCAAGATCTCGCTCTCGGACGTCGAGCTGGCGATCCCGCCCTACAAGCCGCTCCTCACCTGGACCGCGCAGCACGTGCTGCAGATCCGGCTGGATCTGCAGAACTACGGGTTCCTGTTCACCGATCACCTGTACATCGACGCGTTCCTGAACTCGATCCGGGTCGCGCTGGTCTCGACGGTGATCTGTCTGCTGATCGGTTACCCGATGGCCTACGGGATCGCCAGGGCACGCGCCAAGACCCGCAACGTCCTCCTGCTGCTGGTCGTGCTGCCGTTCTGGACCTCGCAGCTGCTGCGCGTCTATGCGTGGATCGGCCTGTTCAAGGCGAACGGCGTGATCAACGCGATCCTGTTGCATCTCGGCCTGATCCGCGCGCCGCTCACCATGCTGTTCACGCCGTTCGCGATGTACGTGGGCATCGTCTATTCCTATCTGCCGTTCGTGATCCTGCCTCTGTACGCGAACCTGGAGAAAATGGACTGGCAGCTCGTCGAGGCGGCGCTCGACCTGGGCTGTCGGCCCTGGCAGGCGTTCCTGAAAGTGACCCTGCCGCTCTCACGCAACGGCATACTCGCCGCTTCGATGCTGGTCTTCATCCCCGCGGTCGGTGAATACGTGATCCCGACCCTGCTCGGCGGCCCGAACGCCCTCATGATCGGGCGCATCCTCTGGGACGAGTTCTTCGCCAACCGCGACTGGCCGGTTGCGAGCGCGGTCGCGATCGTCATGCTCCTGCTCCTGGTGCCGTTCATGATGTGGTACCAGAGGCTCCAGGCGCGCGAAGCCGGGGCCGGATCGTGAGCCGGCGCCCGCTGTTCGTCGTCTCCTGCCTGGCGTTCGGCTACGCGTTTCTGTACCTGCCGATCGCCTCGATGGTGGTCTTCTCGTTCAACGCCTCGCAACTGGTCACCGTCTGGGACTCCGCGCATTCGCCGACCCTGCACTGGTTCGCGGCGCTGTTTCAGGACCAGGAGATGCTCGGCGCGGCCTGGATCAGCCTGAAGGTCGGTCTGATCAACGCGACCGGCGCGACCATCCTCGGCACTCTCGCCGGCTACGGCCTCGCCCGCTTCGAGAAGTTCCGCGGCCGTTTCACGCTGAACGCGATGACCACCGCGCCGCTGGTGATGCCCGAGGTGATCACCGGGCTGTCGCTGCTGCTCATGTTCGTCGCGCTCGACCAGTCGATCGGCTGGCCCGCCGGACGTGGCGTGGGCACGATGATCATGGCCCACATGACCTTCTCCATGGCCTACGTGACCGTCGTGGTGCGCTCGCGCATGGCGACCTTCGATCGTTCGCTCGAGGAGGCGGCCATGGACCTCGGCGCCCGGCCGGTCAAGGTGTTCTTCGTGATCACGCTGCCGATCGTGTTGCCGGCGATCCTCGCCGGATGGCTTCTCGCGTTCACCCTGTCCTGGGACGATCTCGTGATCTCGAGCTTCACCTCCGGTCCGAGCAGCAGCACCTTGCCGATGGTGGTGTTCTCCAAGGTTCGGCTCGGCGTGAGTCCCGAGATCAATGCGCTCGCCACCCTGACGATCGGCACCGTCGCGCTCCTCGTCACCGGCGCGAGCCTGTGGATCGCGCGCCGCGACGCGGCGCGTACTGTCGCCACCGGGTGACAGTGCGGTCCGCCCGTGCCGGGCGGATTACGATGGTCGCGCGGAGGACCCATGACGAACCCAATCGACCGAATCGCACGGCTGCCGTCGCGCCGCTACGCCTGGCTGCTCGCCGCGCTGCCCGCGCTCGCGAGCTGCGGTGGCGATGGCTGCTGGAACTGCTATGGACCGCCGCCGCCGGCGCCGGAAGTCGCGCAGGGTCTCGTCGCCGGCAACTTCGCCGGCAACGGGGCGCCCTCGCTGATCGCGACCAGCACGGTGCTCGCCTCGCCGGGACCGAATCCCGGCAACCTCAAGATCTATCTGTCGAGCGGGGCCGGCGCCTACGCCGCGCCGGTGCTCGCCGCCGACGGTCAATCGCCGCTCTACCTCGCGAGCGCCGATCTCGACGGCAATGGCCTGCCGGACGTGGTCTCGGCGAGCTATGCCGATGGGCAGCTCGCGGTGTTCCTGAACCAAAAGCAGCTGCCCGGCACCTTCGCGGCCCCGGTGCTGCTCGCCTCGCCGGGCGCCTCCCAGGTCGCGATCGGCGACATGAACGGCGACGGGCTGCCGGACCTCGTCTCCGCGGACTTCAACGTCTCGCTGTTCCTGCAGACCGCGCCCGGCACCTTCGCCGCGCCGGTCGCGCTCTATCCCGGTGGCGCGAACTGGGTCGCGGTCGGCGATCTGAACGGCGATGGTGTCGCGGACGTCGCGCTCACCGACGCGGTCGGCGTCAAGGTCCTGATGCACACCGGCGCGGCCTCGGCGAGTACCTATGCGGCGCCGGTCTCCGTGTTCACGCAGACGCCGAATGCGAACGTGGCGGGGGCGAACCTGATCGCGATCGCCGACGTGAACGGCGACGGCGCGAACGATCTCGTGATCACCGATCCCGGTCCGACCGGCTGTACCGCGCCCACGGTCAACGTGCTGCTGCAGAATCCGGCCCAGCCGGGCACCTTCCTCGCGCCCGCGGTCTATCCGCTCGGCGTCTGCAATCCCGCCGAGTCGATTCTGGTCGCCGACGTGAACGGCGATGGACGTCCGGACATCGTGATCGGCGGCGACAATGGCGTGACCGTCCTGCTGCAGGATCCGGCGAACCCCGGCAAGTTCCTCGCGGCGGCGAGTTACGCGGCGCCGGAGGCGCATCAGATCGCGCTCGCCGACGTGAACGGCGACGGCTACGTCGACATCGTCGTCGCGAACGGGCCGCCGCAGGCGGCGGTGAACGGCGTCGTGCCGAACGACCCGGGCGTGCTGCTGCAGAACTCGGGCTCCCCGGGGACCTTCGGCACCCTTAAGCCGCTGCCTTGAGGTCGCGCCCGGGCGGTCGCCTCAGACCAGCACGCGCTCGATGCCGCCGGCATTGGCCCGGCGCACATAATCGGCGAGCCAGTCCTCGCCAATGATGTGCCGCGCGATCTCGACCACGATGTAGTCGGCCTCCACGGCGACGTCGTCGCGGTAGCGGGCGAGGCCCTGCAGGCACGAGGGGCAGGAGGTCAGCACCTTGATCGGGCCGTCGTGGCCCGTACCGCGGATGCGCGCGACGTCGCCGCGCAATTCGGCCTCCTTGCGGAATCTCACCTGGGTCGAGACGTCGGGGCGCGTGACCGCGAGCGTGCCGGATTCGCCGCAGCAGCGCTCGCTCGGCAAGACCGCGCCGTTGCGCGCCGAGTTGGTGAGCGAATTCACGACCTCGAGCGGCGCGTACTTCTTCATTGGCGAATGGCAGGGGTCGTGATAGGCGTAGCGCACGCCGGTCACCTGGCCGATGCGCACGCCCTTCTCCATCAGGTACTCGTGGATGTCGAGGATGCGGCTGCCGGGGAAGATCTGCGCGAAATCGTAGCCCTTCAGCTGGTCGAAACAGGTGCCGCAGCTCACGATCACGGTCTTGATGTCGAGGTAGTTCAGCGTGTTGGCGACCCGGTGGAACAGCACGCGGTTGTCGGTGACGATCTGATCGGCCTTGGCGAAATCGCCGGCGCCGCGCTGCGGATAGCCACAGCACAGATAGCCGGGCGGCAGCACGGTCTGCACGCCGACCTCCCAGAGCATCGCCTGGGTGGCGAGACCGACCTGCGAGAACAGCCGTTCGGAGCCGCAGCCCGGGAAATAGAACACCGCTTCGGAATCGCTGTGCGTGCGCGCCGGATCCCGCACGATCGGCACATAGCGCCGGTCCTCGACGTCGAGCAGGGCGCGCGCCGTCTTCGACGGCATGCCGCCCGGCATGCGCTTGTTGACGAAATGCACCACCTGTTCGTGCATCGCCGGACGGCCGGTGGTCGCGGGCGGCGCGCGGGTCTGGGCGCGCGCGAGGCGCCCGAGCAAGCGATGGCCGGCTCTCTGGGCGCGATAGCCCCAGCCGACCATCGCCGTACGCGCGGCCTTGATCGCGCGCGGCCCGGTCGCGTTCAGGAACAGCATCGCGGCCGCCGAGCCCGGGTTGAATCGCCGCCGGCCCATGCGTCGCAGCAGGTCGCGCATGCCCATGGAGACGTCGCCGAAGTCGATGTCGACCGGGCAGGGCGCCTCGCACTTGTGGCAGACCGTGCAGTGATCGGCGACGTCCGAGAGCTCGTCCCAGTGCTTGATCGAGACACCACGACGCGTCTGTTCCTCGTACAGGAAGGCCTCGATCAGGAGCGAGGTCGCCAGGATCTTGTTGCGCGGCGAGTACAGGAGGTTGGCGCGCGGCACGTGGGTCGCACAGACCGGCTTGCACTTGCCGCAACGCAGACAGTCCTTGATCGCATCGGAAATGAGTCCGATGTCGGACTGCTGCATGATCAGCGACTCGTGACCGAGGAGATTGAAGCTCGGCGTGTAGGCGCGGCGCAGGTCGGCGCCCGGCAGCAGTTTGCCGCGGTTGAACCGTCCCTCGGGGTCGACCCGCTGTTTGTAGGCGCGAAAGCCCGCCAATTCCTCGTCGGTGAGGAACTCGAGTTTGGTGATGCCGATGCCGTGCTCGCCGGAGATCACACCATCGAGCCGGCGCGCGATCGCCATGATCCGCGCGACGGTCTCGTTCGCGCTCTTCAGCATCGCGTAGTTGTCCGAGTTCACCGGAATGTTGGTGTGCACATTGCCGTCGCCGGCGTGCATGTGCAGGGCGACGAACACCCGGCCCTGCAGGACCCGCCGGTGCAGCGCGTCGCAGTCGGCGAGCACCGGCGCGAACTGTGCGCCGGAGAAGATCCTCTCCAGTGCGGCGCGCACCTCGGTCTTCCAGCTGACGCGCAGGCTCCGATCCTGGAGCCGCTCGAAGGTGCTCGCGCCGCCGGCCGGATCCGCCGGCCGGTCCATCGCTTCGCGCAGGCCGCGCCAGCGTGCACCGACCTCGGCGAGCAGCGTGCGCGCCTGGGCGATGCGCGGGCCGAGGACCTCGGCCGGCGGCAGCCGGTCGAGATCGGCATCGCCCGACTTGCCGATGCGCACGGTCCCGGCGAAATAGCCGTCGAGCGCCGCGAGCAGTTCGAGCTTGTTGGCGATCGACAACTCGATGTTGATCCGTTCGATCTCGTCGGTGTACTCGCCGAGACGCTCGAGCGGGATCACGACGTCCTCGTTGATCTTGAAGGCGTTCGTGTGGCGGGCGATCGCCGCGGTCCTGGCGCGATCCAACCAGAAGGTGCGGCGCGCCTCGGCACTCACCGCGACGAAGCCCTCGCCCGCGCGGGCGTTGGCGAGGCGCACGACCTCGGAAGCGGCGGCGGCGACCCGCGCCTCGTCCTCGCCGACGAGGTCGCCGATCAGCACCATCTTCGGCAGCGCGCCGCGGCGCGATTTCGGGCTGTAGCCGACCGCGCGCAGATAGCGCTCGTCGAGATGCTCGAGCCCGGCGAGGATCGCGCCGGCGCGGCCGTTGGCGAGATAGTCCTTGATCTCGACGATCGTCGGAATCGCCTCGCGCGCCTGGCCGAAGAATTCGAGACAGACGCTGCGCACGTGCGGCGGCATGCGATGCAGCACCCAACGCACCGAGGTGATCAGGCCGTCGCAGCCCTCTTTCTGTACCCCGGGCAGTCCGCCGAGGAACTTGTCGGTGACGTCCTTGCCGAGTCCGGTCTTGCGGAACACCGCGCCGTCGAGCTCCAGGCGCTCGCTGCGCAGCACGCGCGCGCGATCCGGCGGAGCGCGGCCGTCCTTCCAGCAGAGTTCGAACACGACGCGCGGCTCGTCGTGGATCTTGCCGAGGTTGTGGCCGAGGCGGGTGACCTCGAGCCAATTGCCCTCGGGGTCGACCATGCGCCACCAGGCGAGGTTGTCGACCGCCGTACCCCAGAGCACGGCCTTCTTGCCGCCGGCGTTCATGGCGACGTTGCCGCCGACGCAGGAAGCGTCGGCCGAGGTGGGGTCGACCGCGAACACGAAACCGGCGCGCTCGGCCGCATCGGCGACCCGGCGCGTGACCACGCCGGCCTCGGTGAACACGCAGGCGACCGGCCGTTCGACACCCGGCAGCTCGCGCATCTCGACCGTGCCGATCGTCTCCAGCTTCTCGGTGTTGATGACCGCCGACCAGGGCGTGAGCGCGACCACGCCGCCGGTGTAGCCCGTGCCGCCGCCGCGCGGGATCACGGTCAAACCGAGTTCGATGCAGTCGCGCACCAGCTGGGGGATCTCCTCCTCGCGGTCGGGCGCGATCACGACGAACGGCAGCTCGACCCGCCAGTCGGTCGCGTCGGTGACGTGGGAGACCCGCGCGAACGCATCGAACCGCAGGTTGTCGGCGCGCGTATGGCGCGCAAGGAGCCGCCGCGCCCGCCGCCGCATCGCGGCAAGCTCGGAGAAATGCCGCTCGAAGCGTTCCACGGCCCCGCGCGCGAGCCCGAGGAGCTCGGCGACCTTCGCGTCGCGCGCTCCGTCGCCCGGGTCGCGCCGCCGCTCGACCTCGCGCAGCCGATGGTGCAGCGCTTCGATCAGCAGGCGCCGCCGCTTCGGCGTGTCGAGCAGGTCGTCCTGCAGGTAGGGGTTGCGCTCGACCACCCAGATGTCGCCGAGCACCTCGTAGAGCATCCGCGCCGAGCGTCCGGTGCGCCGCTCGCCGCGCAGCTCGTCGAGCGTGCGCCAGGCGGCT
>JAGWPY010000188.1 GCA_028870275.1 Gammaproteobacteria bacterium
GCGCACCGAGCAGGTAGGCCAGCAGGGTCTTGACGCCGAGTTCCAGCATCGGTCGATTATGACACTCTACGCGCGCGCCGGCAGATGGATTTCCGCGAGCATGCAGCGCACGCCGCCGCCGCCGACCCGCTCGATGGTCGGCACTTCCGCGCGAATCAGGCGGCCGTGCCGCGCGAGCGTCTCGCGCTGCCGATCCTCGAGCGCCGCCAGCGCAGTCGAGGAGATCACGATGACGGGACCGCCCGGCGCGTCGAGTTGCAGACAGTTGGCGGCGAAGGATCGCATCTGCGCGCGCGAGATCGGCACCGTCTCCCGTCCGGTCGCCGCAAGCCGGTCCAGCACCTGCCGGCGACGCGCGGGATCTTCGATCGCCTCCGCGCAAACCACCGCGAAACGCTCGCCGACCGTCATCACCACGTTCGTATGGTAGACCGCGCAGCCATTTTCGTCGGTCGCCTCGAACGCCACCGCTTCGTAGTCCAGACGCTGGCAGAATTCTCCGAGCACGTCGAGATCGGTGCGCGGCGACAGGCCGGCGTAGGCGATTCGGTGGACGCGATCCAGCACCACGCTGCCGGTGCCCTCGAGATACCGTTCCGTGGCCTCCCGATGACTCAGATCGACGATGCGCCTGACCTGCGCCCGGGCTTCGCGCCCGACATGTTCGATCAGGTCCTCGCGCCGCTCGCTGCGACGGTTGGGCGTGGACATCGGATACAGGACCACCGAACCATCTCGATGGAAGCTGACCCAGTTGTTGGGGAAGATCGCGTCGGGTTTGCACGGGTCCGGGGTGTCGTCCGCCACGATCACCTCGACGCCCGCCTCGCGCAACTTGCGGACCAGGGCTGCGAATTCTTCGAGCGCGGCGGCCTGCGCGGGCGCCTCTTCGAACTGCTGGAAGACGTTGCTCGCCGCCGTCTGGGAATTGAAGCCGAAAGCGGCCGGCCGAACCATCATGACGGCGCGGGCGCACTGCGGATCGGGATTGGCCATGGTTGCAAGCTAGCACAGTGCGCTCGACGCCGGCAGCGAGGTGCTGTTGACATCGGGGAGCCGGGCGGCGATCTTAAAACCGCTGCCGCGAGCGGAACTGCTGGGCCGGTCTGGCATCCCCGGGTCATCGGGCCTTACGGGCCGAAGTGGAGTTATGCCGGATTCTTGGGTCAAAACATGGGCGGGGCTCGTGCTGCTTGCCGCCATCGTCGTTCCGTCCTGCGGTGCGCTCGCGCGAACCTCTCGCCACCTCGCCCCGCCCCGACGGGCGCCGGGCTTTGGCTACGCGGACGTGATCGCCCTGGCCCGTCGGCTGGCGGCTCTTCCCTACGCCCCGCCACGAGGACGGTTGCCGGCCTGGATGCGCGACCTGACCCCAGGGCAATATCGCGCGATTCAATTCGATCAGGCCGCCGATCCATGGCTGCGGTCTCGCTCCCGATTCCGGCTCGAACCGCTGCCGGCCGGGTTCGCGTTCCGTACGCCGGTCGCGGTCTCGACGGTGCGGGACGGCAAGGTCGTCGATCTGCGCGCACTCGCTGCGATGTTCCGTTTCGACGATGCGATGCGCAGGCCGGCGCCGGGCCTGCCCGTGCCTCTGTCGGGATTCTGCCTGCAGACTCCGCTCGAGCCGCGCCGCTGGCAGGATTTCCTCGCTTTCCAGGGCGCAACGTATTTCCGGGCGATCGCGCGCGACGAGGTCTACGGCTTGTCCGCAAGAGGGCTGGCGATCGACACCGCCGAACCTTCCGGCGAGGAAGTTCCGGCCTTCACGCACTTCTGGGTGGAGGAGCCGGGGCCTCGCGCGACCGGGGTCGTCATCGAAGCTCTCCTCGAGAGCCGTTCGGCGACCGGCGCCTACCGCTTCGTGGTGCAGCCGGGCGTGGCGACCGTGATGGATGTCGAGGCCACGCTGTTCCCGCGGCGCGAGATCCGCAACTACGGGCTGGCACCGCTCACCTCGATGTTCCTGTTCGATGAGACCAACCGCGGCATCATGGACGACTACCGTCCCGAGGTGCACGACTCGGATGGCCTGCAGATCACCACGAATACCGGCGAGCACGTCTGGCGACCGCTCGCCAACCCGGCAAAACTGCAGATCTCGGCGTTCACCACTCAGGCGCCGCAAGGATTCGGCCTGGTGCAGCGATCGCGCCGGCAAAGCGACTTCGAAGACCTCGGGGCGTCCTACGAACGGCGTCCGAGCGCCTGGATCGAGCCCGAGCAGGGATTCGGCGCCGGTGCCGTGGAGCTGATCGAGATCCCCTCGGGACGTGAGACCAACGACAACATCGTCGCATTCTTTCAGCCCGATCATCCCCTACAGCCGGGGCACCCGGCGCATCTGCGTTATCGACTGACCTGGCTGGCCGAACCGGCTCTCCCGCATGGCCTGGCCGAAGTGGTTGCGACGCGATCCGGCGCGAGCATCGACGGCAAGCGGCGCGTCTTCGAGATCGACTTCGTCGGCGCCGGCGACCGCGTCGCGGGGATGCATCTCGACCTGAGCGCCTCCTCCGGTACACTGTCGAACGTCATGCTGCAGCCGAATCCGGCCATTCACGGATTTCGCGCGAGCTTCGAGCTCTCGCCGAAACGCGCCGACCTGGTCGAGCTGCGCCTTCAGGTCACCCGCGCGGGTCGGCCGGTATCGGAGACCTGGCTGTACCGATGGACGCCGCGCTGAGCCGATCCGCCGAGCGGACTGACGACGGGCTTTCGGGCGGCATGCCGCCCGAGGCGCCGTTGGCCATGCCCGAGCAGGACCTGCAGCGCCGGCCCCATCGGGAACGTCGATCCGGGATCGACCCGGCCGTGTTGTTCGCCCGCCTGATCCTCGCCAGCGCGACCGCCGGCATCGGCAGCTATGGTATCTACCAGATGCTGCAGGTCGTGCGCTTCGACTCCATGACGCGCCTCCAGGGCCTGATGATCGTCTTCTTCGCCCTCTCTCTCGTCTGGATCGCGTTCGCGGCAGGATCGGTGCTGGCCGGTGCGTCACGGCGGCGCGAACGGCGCCCGAGCCTCGATCCGGGCGGCGGGGTCTCGCTCACCGCGCTGGTGATGCCCGTGTACAACGAGGATCCGTTGCGCACCACCTGCGCCCTGCAGGCGATGGCGGAGGCCCTCGCCGCGGCGGGCGCGCACCGGGCGTTCGAGATCGTCGTCCTGTCCGATTCCACCGACGCCGACGCCTGGATCCGCGAGACGCTCGCGGTCGGCCGGCTGCGCAGCGCGCTCGCCGCGATCATGCCGGTCTGGTACCGGCGGCGCTGGCGCAACGTCGCCCGTAAAGCGGGCAACATCGAGGACTTCGTCAAGCGCTGGGGCGGCCGCTACGACCACATGATCGTGCTCGATGCGGACAGTCTGATGGATGCGGCCACGCTCTGCGGCCTCGCCGGCGCCATGCGGGCCGATCCCGATCTCGGCATCCTGCAGACCGCACCCATGCTGATCGGCGCGACCACGCTGTTCGGACGGCTGCAACAGTTTGCCGCGCGCGTCTACGGACCGGTGATCACCCGCGGCCTCGCCGCCTGGTCGGGCGACAGCGGCAACTACTGGGGCCACAACGCGATCATCCGCATGAGCGCATTCGCCGAGAGCTGCGGTCTGCCCCAGCTGCCGGGCCGCAAGCCTTTCGGCGGCCACGTCCTTTCGCATGATTTCGTCGAGGCGGCGTTGATGCGCCGTCGCGGCTGGAAGGTGCGTATGGCCACCGAACTCGGCGGATCCTGGGAGGAGTCGCCGCCGTCGCTGATCGATCTGGCGATCCGTGATCGTCGTTGGGCCCAGGGCAACCTGCAGCACCTCAAGGTGATCGGCACGAGCGGACTCAGCACGACCAGCCGCCTTCACCTCGGCATCGGCATCATGAGCTATCTGTCCTCGCCCCTGTGGTTGGTGCTGCTCGCCATCGGTTTCGCGCTGGCGCTGCAGTCACACCTGATCCGGCCGGAATACTTCACCCAGGATTTCCAGCTGTTCCCGACCTGGCCGCGATTCGACACGGCGCTCATGATGAGCCTGTTCTGGTTCAGCATGTTCGTGCTGCTGATCCCGAAGTTGCTCGGCCTGGTGCGGGCGATCTTCTCGCGCCGATTGCGGCGCAGTACCGGCGGCGTGATCGGGGTTTGCGCGAGCGTTCTGCTCGAGGTGCTGCTGTCGGCCCTCTATGCGCCGGTCCTCATGCTGGTGCAGTGCCGGCATGTCGTCGAGATCGTGATGGGCCGCGACTCCGGATGGCGACCTCAACGCCGCGAATCGGGCGGGCTCGGCTGGCGCGAAGCGTGGCACTTCCACAAGCGGCACTTCCTGCTCGGCGCGGTGACCACCGTGATCGTCTGGTTTCTCTCGCCGCCGATGCTCGCCTGGGTCTCCCCGGCGCTGCTCGGTCTGTTGCTGTCGATTCCGCTGTCGCGCTACAGCGGCAGCGCGAACGCGGGACGGTACCTCGCGCGGGTCGCTCTGCTGCGCATCCCCGAGGAAGTCGAGCCGCCGCCCCTGGTGCGGCGACGTCAGACCCTGCAGGCATCGGCCGAGGCGCTGCCCGCGGACGGCCTGCAGTTCCTCGCCCGCAATCGCGAAGCGCGCTGGGCCCATCTGCAGCTGAACCTGCCGCGACCGGCCGAACCGCGCGGCGCCCCCGATCCGCA
>JAGWPY010000189.1 GCA_028870275.1 Gammaproteobacteria bacterium
CCTCGGGATCCGGGAACTCGATCAGCAGCGTCGCCTTGAGGTTCGTGCCGTCGGGGATCAACGGATTGTAGCTGTCGAGTTCCTCGGCGATCGCCTCGGACTCGAAGATGCGCTCGGCGCGCAGCATCTCCTGGATCTGGTATTGCACCGTGAGCCGGTCCTCGAAGCACCAGGTGGTGTTCGGACCGACGCCCACGTTGCGCAGGCGCTTGTGCTCGAGCACGCGGGCGCGAAATCCCGGGCGCTCACGCGCATAGGCTTCGAGCGTCATGAGGTCGGTGAGCGCGAGTCGGGTCGCGGGCGAGGGGCTCGCCGGGGTCTGGCCGTTGGTCATGGACATCGTCGGTTACTCCTAGATCTGATACGCCGCGCGCAACAGCGACAGCGGATGGGTGGGTTCGCGTTCGGTGGTGAGGCCGTTTTCGATCTGATGGCCGGCCATCGGGCAGTCGCTCGAATACCAGTCCGCTTGCGACTGTTCGACCTTCTGCATCACCGGCCGGCCGATCTTCATCGAGGTCTCGTGGAATTCCTTCTTGACCGCGTAGGTGCCGTCGTGACCCGAGCAGCGCTCGATCACCTCGAGCGTGGTGCCGGGCACGAGCTTGAGGAGGTCGCGGGTCTTGAGCCCCAGGTTCTGTACGCGCAGATGACAGGGCACGTGATAGGCGACCTTGCCGAGCTCGCGCTTGAAGTCGGTGCGCAGCAGGCCCGCCTTGTGGCGCAGCATCAGGTACTCGAACGGGTCGAAGATGTGCTTGCGCACTTTCGCGACGTCCGGGTCGTCGGGGAACAGGAGCGGCAGCTCCTGCTTGAACATCAGCACGCAGGAGGGGATCGCGGCGACGAGGTCGTAGCCTTCGTCGATCATGCGCACCATCTGCGGAATGTTGTGGGCTTTGAGCGTCTCGACGGACTTCAGGTCGCCGAGTTCGAGCTTGGGCATGCCGCAGCACTTCTCGGATGCGACCAGCGTGACCGGGATGCCGTTGTGCTCGAGCACCGCGACCAGGTCGGCGTCGACCTGCGGCTCGTTGCGATTGCAGTAACAGGTCGCGAACACCGCGACCCGACCGCGCGTCTCAGGGGTCGCCTGCGGCGTGAGCGTCGGCTTCTCGCGGCGTGCCTCGCGGCGGCGGAAGCTGTCGCTGTGATACTCCGGGACCGGCGCGTCGCGGTGCACACCGAGCGTCGATTCGAGCAGCTTGCGTGCGCCGGCCGAACGGTTCGCGGCGTTGACGAGCTGCGCGACCACCGGGATGCCGGCGATCGAGCCCACCGTGTCGGTCGAGGAGAGAAGCTTGTCGCGGAAGGAAGCGCCCTGACGCTCGAACTTCTGCGCCTTCGCGCGCAGCATCAGATGCGGAAAATCGAGTGCCCAGGGGTGCGGCGGCACGTACGGGCACTTGGTCATGTAGCACATGTCACAGAGGTAGCAGTGGTCGACCACCTGCCAGTAGACCTCGCGCGGCACTCCGTCGAGCTCGCCGCTCGGCGATTCGTCGACCGCATCGAACAGCGTCGGGAACGAGTGGCACAGGCTGAAGCAGCGCCGGCAGCCGTGACAGATGTCGAACACCCGTTCGAGCTCCTTGAACAGCGCCTCCTCGTCGAAGAACGCAGGGTTCTTCCAGTCGATCGGATGGCGGGTCGGCGCCTCCAGGCCGCCTTCGCGCGCGCCGCCGGCACTCTGGTTATTGCTCATGCTCGTTCTCGCTCTCTATCGGCCATGACCGGCCGCCGCGGCGCCTAAAGGATCGGGCGCCTGCATTGCCATGCGGCCCACGGGACCCGCCGGGCGCAACCTAAACGGGTACGCGCGACGGATCCCGCAGCCTTAGGATCGCTTACAGCGACTCGAGGGCCTTCGTGAAGCGGTTCGCGTGCGAACGCTCGGCCTTCGCCAGCGTCTCGAACCAGTCCGCGATGTCGCTGAAGCCTTCCTCGCGCGCCGCCTTCGCCATGCCCGGGTACATGTCGGTGTACTCGTGGGTCTCGCCGGCGATCGCCGCCTTCAGGTTGTCCTTGGTCGCGCCGATCGGCAGGCCGGTCGCCGGGTCGCCCACGGCCTCGAGATACTCGAGGTGGCCGTGCGCATGGCCGGTCTCGCCCTCGGCGGTCGAGCGGAACACCGCGGAGACGTCATTGAAACCTTCGACGTCGGCCTTGGCTGCGAAATAGAGGTAACGGCGATTCGCCTGCGACTCGCCGGCGAACGCGTCCTTGAGGTTCTTCTCGGTCTTGCTGCCCTTCAGTTGCATCGTCTTTCTCCTGATTGGGATTCACTCGTCCCCGGCGTCCGCGGGGACGCGGCCGGGCCCATCCGGGCTGGGGATGCGTAGTGTACGCCGCGAGCGGCGTGGGCCAAAGACGGAATTCCCTATCGCTTCGATAGAGCGCGTCAATGACGCCGCAGTCCGCTCCAGGCGAGCAGCTCGCGCACCGGTTCGCCGATCAGCTCGTGCAGCGCCGCACTCGACAATCGCAGGCCCCGTGCACTCGGCAGGTAATCGCTCGGTACGCCGTTGCCTTGATTCGCGTTCGGTACGGTGACGTGCACCGGTGCCGGCACCACGGCAAGACCGGTCGCGCGGAATTCCGCGGCGGCGCGCCGCAGGTGCATCGCGTTGGTCACCAGGAGCACCCGATGCACACCGGCCGCGGCGAGCAGCGCATGCGCATTGCGGGCATTCTCGAAGGTGTCGTAGGCGTTCGCGTCGACCCAGCGGGCCTCGATGCCGAAGTTGCGCGCGAGCGTGGCGCGCATCGCCCGCGCCTCGACCTGCCAGCCGGTCACGAGCACCGGCAGCGAGGTCGCGTGTGCGAGCCAGGCGCCGTAGGCGAGCCGCTCGAGCAACTCCGGATCCGCTTCGGGGCCGCCGCCGTACTCCGGCGCGACCGCCCGCTGGCCGCCGCCGCCCAGGATCACGATCGCTTGTGCGCCGGTCGCGGCGAGGCGCGCCGGGTCGAGCGCCGGATACATTTGCGCGGCGCGCTCGAGGCGCTCGGCCACCACGAGTGTCGACAGCACCCACAGCGTACAGAGCGCCGCGAGCGTGAGTGCGCGACCGAGCCGCGGTCGGCTTCGCCAGGCGAGCCCCACGAACGCCAGCAGCAAAAGGCTCGCAGGCGGCAGCAGGAGCGTCCGCAGGATCAGCTTCACGGCATCCATGAAGCGGGTAGACTGGCATGCTTTCGCCCGCCTGCACAGAAGAGATTGCGATGACCGCCGAAGCCACCGTTCGCCTCGAGATCCGCGACCGCATCGCCCACCTGACGCTTTCGCGTCCCGCCGCCGCCAACGCGATGAACCTCGCCTTCGGCCGCGAATTCCTCGATGCCGCGGTCGCCGCCGCGGGCGGTGAGGCGCGCGCGATCCTCTTGACGGGCGAGGGCCGGCATTTCTGCTTCGGTGGCGATTTGAAGGGCATGCTCGGCACCGAGCGCGATCTTAAGGACTACCTGGTCGAGCTCACCACGAACCTGCACGCCGGGCTCGCCCATCTCGCGCGCGCGGCCGCACCGGTGATCGCCGCGGTGAACGGCACCGCCGCGGGCGCGGGCTTGGGGCTCGTGCTCGGCGCGGACCTCGCGATCGCGGGCCGCAGCGCCAAATTCGCGCCGGCCTACACCGGCGTCGCGCTCACGCCCGACGCCGGCTGCACGTTCTGGCTGCCGCGGGTCGTGGGCATGAAGCGGGCGATGGAACTGTTCCTCACCAATCGCGTGCTCGATGCCGAGGAAGCCAGCGCTTTGGGGATCGTCAACCGCGTGGTCGACGACGCGGCGCTCGCCGCCGAAGCCGGGGCGCTCGCCGCGCGCATCGCCGCGGGGCCGGTAGGCGCCTATCGGCGCTTGAAGCGCCTGCTCGCCGAGTCGGTGAGCGGCTACGAGGCGCAGCTCGCGCGCGAGAGCCAATCGATCGCCGCGCAGGGTGC
>JAGWPY010000190.1 GCA_028870275.1 Gammaproteobacteria bacterium
CGCTGCTCCCCGCTCCCGGGCTCGTTCGACGGCTTCCCTGCACCATCGGCGACGAACGCCTGCTGGGCGGACTCGACCTCACGGCGACGCTGCGTTCAGGTCGCCCGGTCGCCGAGCGCGGCGTGCTCGCCGAAACGGACGGCGGCGTGATCGTGATCGCCATGGCGGAACGTCTGCCGGCGCTCACGGCGGCGCGCATCGTCGCCGCGATCGACGAGGGCGAGGTGCGAATCGAGCGCGACGGCGTCGCGCTGCGCTCACCGGCGCGCCTCGGCGTGGTGGCGCTCGACGAAGGCGAGTCGGCGGAGGAGAGCGCGCCGGCCGCGCTGCTCGATCGCCTGGCGTTCCGACTGGACTTGCGCGCCTTCAGAGCGGCCGAGCCGCTCGAGCCGGCGCACTCCAGCGATCAAATTCTGCAGGCGCGCGGACGATTGGCGGCGATCGATATTCCCGCGGAAACGATCGCGGCGCTCGCGGCCGCGGCCGAGGCCTGCGCCTGCGGATCGCTGCGCGCGACCCTGCTGTGCGTCCGCGTCGCGCGCGTCGCGGCGGCACTGGCCGGTCACTCGACCGTAGAGGGCGAGGACGCTGAGCTCGCGGCGCGGCTCGTGCTCGGTCCGCGCGCCGAGGCTCACCCGAGCGAGCCTCCGGATGAGGAGCAGACCGCGGATTCGCCACCGCCGACCGATCGAGCCGGGTCCGCCGCGTCCGCACAGGGCGACGATGGCCCGGACGCACAGGAGCAGCCGCAGCCCGAGTCGGGGCCGGGTAGGGAAACGCACTCGCTCGAGGAGGTCGTGCTGCAAGCGGCCGCGGCGGCGATTCCATCCGATCTGCTCGCCCGCGCGCGCGGCGCCGAGGGGCGCGGCGCTACGCGAGGAACCGGCGCCGCGCGACGCGCCGTCGATTCGGCGCGCGGGGCACGCGGCCGGCGATGCGCCATACGCCAGGCGCCGCCGTCGCGCGGACTGCGCCTCGAACTCGTCGAGACCTTGCGCGCGGCCGTGCCCTGGCAGGGTCTGCGCGGGCGTCCCGCCGGCGGGCCCCTGCAGGTCCGGCCCGAGGACCTGCGCGTCGGGGTACGCACCCGGCCGCGCCCGAGCCTGATCGTCTTCGCGGTCGATGCGTCCGGTTCCGCGGCTCTGCATCGACTGGCCGAGGCGAAAGGTGCCGTGGAGTTGCTACTCGCCGAGTGCTACGTGCGCCGGGATCAGGTCGCGGTGCTCGGCTTTCGCAATGCCACCGCCGAACTGCTGCTGCCGCCGACCCGGTCGCTGGTGCGCGCGAAGCGCAGTCTCGCGGGGCTCGCCGGCGGCGGCGGCACGCCACTCGCCGCGGCGATCGACAAGGCCTGGTTGCTCGCCGACCAGGCCAGGCGACGCGGCGATACCCCAACGCTCGTGTTCCTCTCCGACGGACGCGCGAACATCGCACGCGACGGCACCGGCTCGCGCGAGCGCGCTCAGTCCGAAGCGCTCGCGGCCGCCGCCCGCGTGCGCGCCACCGGTACGCGCGCTCTGTTCATCGACATCTCGCAGCGGCCGGATGCGCGGGCCCGGGCGCTCGCCAACGCGATGGGCGCTAGCTACTCGCCGCTTCCGCAGGCCGACGCACGCGCGCTGCGCGATGCGGTCAGGAGCGTTTCGCCGCGCTGATGCCGAGCGCGCGTCGGCGCGCGTCCATGAGCTTCAGGATCATCGGCGTGAGGATCAGCTGCATTGCGAGCTCCATCTTGCCGCCCGGCACCACGATGATGTTCGGTCGTGACATGAACGAGTCGTGCACCATCGACAACAGGTAGGGGAAATCGATCCCCTTGGGGTTCGCGAACCGGATCACCACGAAACTCTCGTCCGCGGCCGGAATGTAGCGCGCGATGAAAGGATTTGAGGTGTCGACGGTCGGCACCCGCTGAAAGTTGATGTGCGTTCTCGAGAACTGCGGACAGATGTAATTCACGTAGTCCGGCATGCGCCTGAGGATCGTGTCGACCACCGCTTCGGTCGAGTAACCGCGCGCGTCGCGGTCCCGATGTAGTTTCTGGATCCACTCGAGATTGATGATCGGCACCACGCCGATGGTGAGATCGGCGTGACTCGCGACGTCGACATCCGCGGTGACGACCGCGCCGTGAAGGCCTTCGTAGAACAGCAGATCCGTGCCCTCGGGGATCTGCTCCCAGTCCGTGAATGTGCCCGGCGGGCGCCGGTACGCCGCCGCCTCCTGTTCGTTGTGCAGATACCGGCGGATCCGGCCGCGGCCGGTTTCCCCGTAGACCCTGAACGTCTCCTCGAGCTCCTTGAACAGGTTGTTCTCCGGGCCGAAGTGGCTGAGGTGCTGGTCCCCGCGCGCGCTCGCCTCGGCCATCTTGGCCTTCATCTCCTCGCGGTTGTACCGATGAAACGAGTCGCCCTCGACGATCGCCGCATTGATGCCTTCGCGCCGGAAGATCCAATTGAAGGTCCGGGTCACGGACGTGGTGCCGGCGCCGGAGGAACCGGTGACGGCGATGATCGGATGCGTCGTGGACATGGTTTTACCCCGGGGAGTCGCCCGTCATTCCTGTATGAACAGCGATCGTTCCTTGAACAGCGGCGACTGGAACGCCTTGTCGAGTCCCTGGTCGTGCTCGAGATGATAACGCTCGATGCGCTCCACCTCGGCCCGCGCGCCGAGCACGAGCGGCACGCGCTGATGCAAGGCTTGCGGCGGCAGGTCGAGGATGCGTGCCCGCCCCGTCGAGGCCGCGCCGCCCGCCTGCTCGACGATCATCGCCATCGGATTCGCCTCGTACAGGAGGCGCAGGCGCCCTTCGCGCCCGGGATCCTTGGTGTCCTTCGGGTACATGAACAAGCCGCCGCGGATCAGAATCCGGTGCACTTCCGCGACCAGCGAGGCGATCCAGCGCATGTTGAAGTCCTTGGCGCGCACGCCCGCACGTCCGGCGAGGCACTCGCTCACGTACCGGCGCACCGGCGGCTCCCAGAACCTCTCGTTCGAGGCGTTGATCGCGAACTCGCTCCCCTCCGCAGGGATCCGCAGGTTCGGATGGGTGAGAATGAACTCGCCAAAACTGCGATCGAGCGTGAAGCCGTGCACGCCGCGCCCGAGGGTGAGCACGATCATGGTGGTCGGACCGTAGATCGCGTATCCGGCGCCGAGCTGGCTCGTCCCCGGCTGCAGGAAGTCGTTCGCCTCGGGAGGTTCCGTGCCCCGGGGCGCGCGCAGGACGGAGAAGATGCTGCCGACCGGGGCGTTGACGTCGATGTTGCTCGACCCGTCGAGCGGATCGAAGGCGAGCAGGTAGCGGCCGCGCGGATATTCCTCGGGAATCTGGTACGGATCGTCGAGTTCCTCCGAGACCATTCCGGCCACCAGGCCGCCGTACTCGCTGGTGCGCAGGAAGATGTCGTTCGCGACCAGGTCGAGCTTCATCTGCGTCTCCCCCTGCACGTTCACCGACCCGGCGGCTCCGAGCGCACCGGCGAGCGAACCGCGGCCGACGATGTAGCTGATGCGCTTGCAGGCGAGGCGCATGTAGTTGAGCAGGGCCGTGAACTCGCCGGTCGCGGCGGGGAAGCGCCGCTGCTCGGAGATCATGAACTCGGTGATGGTCATCTCGCGGCTTTCCATGCGACCTCCAGTCCCGCCGACGCTACGCGCACCGGCGCGTCGTGGCGAGCAGTTCCTCGATCTGTTCCAGCCCCAGCATCGGCGCACCGACACGTTCGGCGGCGCGCCCGGTGAGCGGCCGGCCCGGACTGCCGAGCGAAGGCAGGACCAGGTCGGCTGCCGAGAAGTCCTCGTCCATCGTCCAGCGCGAGGGCGTCACCACCGCGCACAGGCCGGCACCCTTGGCCGCCGCGAGACCATTGGCCGAATCCTCGAACGCGACGCAGGCCGTCGCCGGCGCGCCGAGCCGGGAGAGCGCCAGCAGGTAGGCGTCGGGCCAGGGCTTCTTGCGCTCCACATCGTCACCGGCGGCCACGGCCACGAACCGGCCGAGCGCGCCCGCGCCCCAGTGCCGCTCGAGCAACGCCCGCACATTATCGAGCGTCGTGGTCGAGGCGATCGCGAGCGGCACACCCGCGGTCATGGCTTCCTCGCAGATCCGTTCGACCCCCTCGCGCAGCGGCAGCTCCGCCTCGGTCATCATCCGCGCATACACCTGCGTCTTCGTGCGATGAATCTCCCCGATGCGCCTCTCGATCGCCCGACGATCCTCGCCCGACAGGCCGAGGATCGCGAGGTGGGCGGCGATCCTTTCCTTGCCGCCCGTGATGCGCAGCAGTTCGGCGTACTGCGGACGGTTCCAGGTCCAGCCCAATCCGTGACGCGCGAAGGCCTCGTTGAAGGCGCGACGATGCAAATCCTCCGTGTCGGCGAGGGTGCCATCGACGTCGAAGATCAGCGCTCGCGCTTGCATGTGGCGCCGCCCCCGGTTCAACCGAACACCCGGCTCGCGCGGATGTCCTCGGCCTCGATCGTCATCAGCGCCTCGCGCGTCAGGGTACCCGCGCCGCTCGCGAACAGCCGATTGGCCTGACGGAGGCGGGCCCGATCGAGCGCATTGCGGATCGAGCGCGCATTCGCGAAATGCGGCTGCGCCATGCGCAGCGGGATGTATTCGCGCAGCGCCTGGAGCGCGGACGGGCTCAATCGGTACTGCATCTGCGCCAGCATCGTCTCGGCGATGGACTCGAGCTCCGCTGCGCTGTAGTCCGGGAACTCGACGTGGTGCGCGATGCGCGAAGACAATCCGGGATTGGAGCGGAAGAAGGTCTGCATCCGGTCGGCGTAACCCGCCAGGATGACCACCAGGTCGTCGCGTTGATTCTCCATCACCTGGAGCAGGATCTCGATCGCCTCCTGTCCGTAGTCGCGCTCGTTTTCGGGGCGATACAGGTAATACGCCTCGTCGATGAACAACACTCCGCCCATCGCCTTCTTGAGGACCTCCTTGGTCTTGGGCGCCGTATGTCCGATGTACTGGCCGACGAGATCGTCGCGGGTGACCGCGACCAGGTGTCCCTTGCGCACATAACCGAGCCGATGCAGGATCTGCGCCATGCGCAGGGCGACCGTGGTCTTTCCCGTGCCCGGATTCCCGGTGAACGACATGTGCAGGGAAGGCGAGCCGCCGGCGAGTCCGAGCTGCGCGCGGGCCCGCTCGACGAGCAGGAGTGCGGCGATGTCGCGTACGCGGGTCTTGACCGGCTTGAGGCCGATCAGATCGCGGTCGAGCTCGTCGAGAACCTGCCGGACCTGGGAGTCGGCCAGCAGGGCTTGCAGGTCGACACGGTCCTCGGCCGCTCCGGCGGCGTCCCTTTGCCCGGCAGGCTCGACGGTCGCGCGATCCACTCGCGCGCCTCAGCGGTAGCGACGCCCTTCGGGCGCGGCTGTCGCATAGCTCGAGAGGGTGTAGCGCAGCGTCCTTCCTTCGGCCTCCTGTCGGGTCAGGGAGAATCCCGGCTCGTCCTTCGGCCGGTTCACGATGAAGGACAGGCGGGTCGTCTCGAAGCCGCGCGTCGAGTCGAACGCGTTCACCCGCACGTACAGATGCGGATGGGCGCTGCGGCAGGCGAGGACCTCCTGCATCGCGCCGGCGGCATCGCGCAGGTCGAACATCGGCTGGCCCCACATTTCCCAGTAGTAGTTGCGTGGATGCGGGTCATCCGTGTACTCGACGCTGATCGCCCATCCATTCGCGAGGGCGTACTCGATCTGCGCGCGGATCTCCGCGTCCGACAGGTCCGGCAGGAACGAGAACGTGCCTTGGGTGATGCGCATGAGGTAATCCTCCTTGGGCGTTGTGCCGCTTCAGGCGGCGGTCGGCGTCGGGACGAAGTCGGCGGTGTCGGTCGAGGCGTAGTCGAACGTGACGTCCTTCCAGGTCTGCAGCGCCGCGGCCAACGGCGCGCACCAGCGCGCCGCATCGGCGAGGATCTGCGGCCCCTCGTTCCAGATGTCGCGTCCCTCGTTGCGCGCCTTGATCATGGCTTCGAGCGCGACGCGATTCGCGGTGGCGCCGGCCTGGATTCCCATCGGATGCCCGATCGTCCCGCCGCCGAACTGCAGCACCACGTCCTCGCCGAGATAGGTGACCAGCTGGTGCATCTGTCCGGCGTGGATGCCGCCGGAGGCGACCGGCATCAGCTTGCGCAACCCCGCCCAGTCCTGATCGAAGAAAAGGCCGTGCTCGAGATTCTTCCTGGTGTAGGAATCACGGCAGACCGAGTAAATCCCTCTGATCACGTTCGGATCGCCCTCGAGCTTGCCGACGACGGTGCCCGCGTGGATGTGATCGACGCCGGCCATGCGCATCCACTTCGCGATCACGCGGAACGAGATGCCGTGGTTCTTCTGGCGGGTGTAGGTGCTGTGACCGGCCCGGTGCAGGTGCAGGA
>JAGWPY010000191.1 GCA_028870275.1 Gammaproteobacteria bacterium
ATCTGCGGCGCGCCGAACCGGATCCCGCACTGGGCCATGGATTCGGCTTCCTCGAGCACCTTGGCCGCATGCAGGAGCGTCTTCGAGGGAATGCAGCCGACGTTCAGGCAGACGCCGCCGAGCGTCGTGCCGCGCTCCACCAGCGTGACCTTCAGCCCGAGATCGGCCGCCCGGAACGCGGCCGTATACCCACCCGGACCCGCACCGATCACCACGAGATCGACGGCCCCGTCCGGCGCCCGGCCGGCGGCGGCCCCCGCCGAATCGAGCGGTGCTCCCGACACGCTGCGGGATGCGGCAGGACCCGCGGCCTCGTCGGGCCCGGCAAATGCACCTGCCGGTCGCGACGAGGCCGCGGGTCCTGCGGGAACGTCGCGCGAGACCGGGCTCACGGGAGAGGCCGGCGGGGCCGCCGCCGGCCGGGCGCCGGACGGAGCCGTCGATCTCGTGGTGATCGGTGCGGGGCCGGGTGGGTATACGGCCGCGTTCCGGGCGGCCGATCTCGGGCTGAAGGTCACGCTGGTGGAGCGCGGCGCGACGCTCGGCGGCGTCTGCCTGAACGTCGGCTGCATTCCCTCGAAGACGCTCCTGCATGCGGCCAAGGTGCTCGAGGAAGCCGAATCCATGGCCCAGTGCGGGATCCGGTTCGGCGCGCCGCAGATCGATCGCGACGGACTTCGCGCCTTCAAGAATCGCGTGGTCGGCAAGCTGACCGGCGGTCTCACCGCGCTCGCCAGGCAGCGCAAGGTGAACGTCGTGCGCGGCCAGGCCCGCTTCCTCGGACCTCATGCGCTCGAGATCGCGGGCGAGGGCGGTCCGCAGCGGCTCGATTTCAAGCAATGCATCATCGCCGTCGGCTCCGAGCCGGTGCGCCTGCCCGGCCTGCCTCAGGATCCCCGGGTGCTCGATTCGACCGGGGCCCTGGAACTGCCGAACGACTGCCGTCGTCTGCTGGTGGTGGGCGGCGGGATCATCGGGCTGGAGATGGCCTGTGTCTACGACGCGCTCGGCACGCAGGTGAGCGTGGTCGAACTCGCTCCCGGCTTGATACCGGGAGCCGATCCCGATCTGGTCCGACCGTTGCACAAGCGCATCGAGAAGCGCTATGCGCGGATCCTGCTGGGCACCCGTCTCAAGTCCGTGGAGGCGAGCGCGGAAGGCTTGCGGGCGAGTTTCGAGGGTCCGGGCGACCCGAAGCCCGATCTCTACGACTACCTGCTCGTGGCGGTCGGGCGCACCGCCAATGGCCACACGATCGGCGCGACGGCCGCCGGCGTCCAGGTCGATGCGCGCGGCGTCATCGCGGTCGATCGGCAGATGCGCACGAACCAGCCCCACATCTACGCGATCGGCGACGTCGCCGGTGGGCCGATGCTCGCCCACAAGGCGACCCACGAGGCCAAGGTCGCCGCCGAGGTCGCAGCCGGTCACAAGGCGTCATTCGACGCCCGCTGCATCCCCTCGGTCGCCTACACGGACCCGGAGATCGCCTGGGTCGGACTCACCGAAACCGAGGCGAAGGCGCGCGGCATCCCGTATGGCAAGGGTAGTTTCCCCTGGGCTGCGAGCGGCCGCTCGCTCGCTCTGAATCGGGACGAAGGTTTCACGAAGCTGCTGTTCGATCCGCAGACGCGGCGTGTGCTCGGCGGCGGCGTCGTCGGTCCGAATGCCGGCGAGCTGGTCGCCGAGATCGGTCTCGCGGTCGAGATGGGCGCCGATGCGGCCGACGTCGGCCTCACGGTACACGCCCATCCGACGCTCTCCGAGACGGTCGCCATGGCCGCCGAGGCGTTCGAAGGCACGCTCACCGACCTCTACCTGCCGAAGCGCTGAGCCCCGGCCGTCCCCGGCGGCGGCCGCGCGAACGCCGGCTCGACGCCCATGTACGTCATGGACCCTCTCGGGCCCGGCCTCGCGTCGGGCCTGTGCATGGGCCGGACGCGAGGCCGGGCCCGAGAAGGTCGAGCCGCCAACTGTGGGTGATCGAGCCGGACCGACCGAGTGGAAGCCGCCGCCGGGGACGGCCGGGGCTCAGCGCTCGAGCGCGTCGCGGGCGAGCGCGAGGTAGCGACGCTCGTCGGGAGCGGCGCCGCTGCGCTGGGCGTCCCAGAGCGTGCGGCCAAGCGCTTCCATGAGCACGTGTTCGGCCGCATGCGGGTCGCCGAGCCGCACCAGGGCGTCGCGGTGCAGGGCGCGCACGCCCGGCGGGCGATCGATCGCCAGTTGTTCGCGTACCGCGATGTGCAGGCCCATGTGCAGGAACGGATTCTCCCGCCCCCCGCCGACCGCCAGTTCGAACTGCTGCGCCCGCTCGGTGTCGGCGACCACCGCTTGATATTCGGGATGCAGGCCGATCACGTCGGCGATCAGCGCCTCGAGCGGAGTCAATGGAGATCCGGCCGAGGCTTTGGCCCAGGCCTCGGCGTAGGCGCGGCGCAATTCCTCGCGGGTGTAGGCGCCGAATGCGCTCATGATCTCGCCCGCGGCCGTTCGGTCGGGACCTCGGGCGTCTTGCCGCGAAATTCGCACAGATCGCGGATCAGGCATTGCGGGCATAGCGGTCGGCGCGCCTTGCAGACGTAGCGGCCGTGCAGGATCAACCAGTGATGCGCGTCGCGCCGGTATTCGGGGGGCACGACCCGCATCAGGCGGTCCTCGACCTCGCGCGGCGTGCGCCCCGGGGCGATCCCGGTGCGGTTGGCGAGCCGGAAGATATGCGTGTCGACGGCGATCACCGGTTCGCCGAAGGCCGTGTTCAGGATCACGTTCGCGGTCTTGCGGCCGACGCCGGGCAGGCCTTCGAGCTCCGGCCGGTTGCGCGGCACTTCGCCGTCGTACCGTTCGATCAGCAGGCGACAGGTCTCGATGATGTGCTTGGCCTTGCTGTTGTACAGGCCGATGGTGCGGATGTAGCGCGACAGGCCGCGCACGCCGAGTGCGAGCATCGCCGCCGCCGTTCCCGCCTCGACGAACAGCCGCTCCGTGGCTTTGTTAACGCTGCGATCCGTGGCTTGCGCCGACAGGATCACTGCGACCAACAGTTGGAACGGCGAGCCGTAATGGAGCTCGGTGCGCGGCGCCGGATTGGCCGCATGCCAGCGCGCGAAGATCTCGCGCCGCTTCGCCTCGTTCATCGCGCCAAAGGCCCCGTAGCTGCCAGCGCCTTGTTGAGCGCGATCTGGCGTGCCCGCTCGCCTTTGCGCGCCTCGAGCCGAGCGAGGTGGGCGGCGTAGCGCTGGCGGTTGCGCTCGGGCTGATTGCGCGCCGGCGGTGCGGCCGGCCGCATCTCGATGCAGTCGACCGGGCAAGGCGCGAGACACAGCTCGCAGCCCGTGCACAGCTCCGCGATCACCGTGTGCAGGTGCTTCGCGGCACCGACGATCGCATCCACGGGACAGGGCGGCAGGCACTTCGCGCAACCGATGCAGCGGTCCTCGTCGATCCAGGCGATCCGTGGCGGCGACTCCGCGCCGCATTGCGGGTTCAGGGGCTTCGGTGCGCGCTCCAGCAGGCGGGCCAGGGCCTCGATGGTCGCGGCCCCGCCCGGCGGGCAGCGGTCGATGTCGGCGGTCCCCGCGGCGATCGCAGCCGCATACGGCGCGCAGCCGGCATAGCCGCAGCGCGTGCACTGGGTCTGCGGCAACAGCCCGTCGATTACGGCGGCGAGGTCGTCGGTCGACTCGCCCGCCATGTCACTTCACGCGCATGCCCGGCGCGGCACCCGCGTCGGGCGACAGGAGGAACACGTCCGCGCCCCCTGGCCCGGCCGCGAGCACCATGCCTTCCGAGACGCCGAAGCGCATTTTTCGCGGCGCGAGGTTCGCGACGACCACGGTGAGACGACCGACCAGAGTGGCCGGCTCGTAGGCGGCGCGGATGCCCGCGAAGATCTGTCTCTCGCCCAGTTCGCCGAGATCGACGCGCAGCTTGAGGAGTTTGTCGGCTCCCTCGACCCGTTCGGCGGCGAGGATTCGCGCGATCCGCAGATCGACGCTTGCGAACTGATCGATCGAGATCGGTGTCGCCGCGGCGGCTGCGGTGGCCGGGGTTGCCGTTGCCGTCGCCGCTGGCGATGACGCCGCGGCTGGCTTCGCCGCCGGTTTGGCCGCGGCGGGCGGCGCGGGCGGCGCGGGCGATTCGACCAGCTGCGCGACCGCGGCCGGATCGAGACGCGAGGCGAGTGGTTCGTAGGCGCCAATCGTCTGCGAGAGCAGCGGCCGTGCCGCATCCTGCCAGTTCCAGGGCGCCTCGCGGAAGAACCGCTCCGCCTTGGCCGCCATGTCCGGCAGCACTGGCTTCAGGAAGATCATCAAGCTGCGGAACAGGTTCAAGCCGAGCGTGCAGACGCCGCGCACCTCGGCCGCGCCGTCCTCGCGCTTGGCGATCAGCCAGGGTTTGTGCTGGTCGATGTACTGATTCGCCCGGTCCGCGAGCGCCATGATCTCGCGGATCGCTCCCGCGTAATCGCGCTGTTCGTAGGCCGCACCGATGGTGTCGCCGGCGGCGGAGAATTCGGCGAACAGGGCGGGTTCCGGCAGCGCGTCGGCCAGCGTTCCGCCGGTGCGCGCGATGAACCCGGCGCAGCGGCTGGCGATGTTGACGAGTTTGCCGACGACGTCCGAATTCAGGCGCGTCGCGAACTCGTCGAGATTGAAATCGAGGTCGTCGATCCCCGGGCCGAGCTTGGCCGCGAAGTAGTAGCGCAGGTACTCGGCGGGAAAATGCTCGAGGTAGCGCCGCGCCGTGATGAACGTGCCCCGCGACTTGGACATCTTCTGGCCGTTGATGGTCACGAAGCCGTGCGCGTGCACCCCGGTCGGCCGGCGCATCCCCGCGCCTTCGAGCACCGCCGGCCAGAACAGCGCGTGGAAGTAGAGAATGTCCTTGCCGATGAAGTGGTGCAGTTCCGTGCGCGAGTCAGGCGAGAGGAAGTCGTCGAAGGCGAGTTTCCGCTCGGCGCATAGTTGCGCGAAGCTTCCGAGGTAGCCGATCGGAGCGTCGAACCAGACATAGAAGAACTTGCCGGGCGCATCCGGAATCTCGAAGCCGAAATACGGCGCATCGCGCGAGATGTCCCAGTCCTTCAGGCCCTGTGCGAACCACTCCTCGAGCTTGTGCGCGACGCTGCGTTGGACCGCGCCCCCGGCCATCCATTCCTTCAGCCGGCTCTCGAAGCCGCTCAAGCGGAAGAAGTAATGCTCCGAGTCGCGCTCGACGGGCGGCGTGCCGCTGACGACCGACAGGGGATTCTTGAGGTCCGAGGGCGAGTAGGTCGCGCCACAGACCTCGCAGCTGTCGCCGTACTGGTCCGCGGCGCCGCAGTTGGGGCAATTGCCCTTCACGTAGCGGTCGGGCAGGAACATCTTCGCGGTCGCGTCGTAGGCCTGGCGGATCACGCGCTTCTCGATGTGTCCCCGCTCGCGCAGCGCGAGATAGGCCCGGTTGCAGGCGGCCCGGGTTTCATCCGAATGGGTCGAGCCGAAATTGTCGAGCGAGATCAGCATGTCGGCCAGATCGCGCCGGTGCTCCGCGTGAACCGCGCCGATCAGCGCTTCCGGGGAGATTCCCTCGGCCTGCGCCTTGAGCATGATCGGTGTGCCGTGGGTGTCGTCCGCGCAGACGTAGTGGCATTCGTGCCCGCGCAGCCGCTGGAATCGGACCCAGACGTCGGTCTGTACGGCCTCGAGCAGGTAGCCGAGGTGAATCGGCCCGTTGGCGTAGGGCAGGGCGCTGGTAACGAGAATTCGGCGTTTCGCGGTCATGACCGCGCATTATGCCATGCACCGACCCGGGTGGCTCAGGAGGCTTCGCGGAACTGCTCGAATTTCGCCTTGTTGATCGCCTTCTTGAAGGCGTCCTTGCCGCTGATGATCCGCTGGTCGAGCAGTTGCTGGATCGCCGAGTCCATGGTGCGCATGCCGAACTGGGCGCCGCTCTGCATCGCGTTCTCGAGTTGGTCCATCTTGCCCTGCCGGATGAGGTTGGCCACCGCGGGCGTATTGATCAGAATCTCCAGTGCGGCGACCCGCCCCTTGCGGTCGGCCCGCGGGATCAGCTGTTGCGAGACGACGCCACGCAGGCTGGTCGAGAGCATGGTGCGCACGTGGGACTGCTTGTCCGCCGGGAATACGTTCACCATGCGGTCGACCGTCGCCGCCGCACCGTTGGTGTGCAGCGTGCCCATCACCAGGATGCCCATCTCGGCGGCGGTCACGGCGATGCTCATCGTCTCGAGGTCACGCAACTCGCCGACCAGGATCACGTCCGGATCCTCGCGCAAGGCCGAATGGAGCGCCGCGGCGAAGGAGGCGGCGTGCACGCCGATCTCGCGCTGGCTGATCAGGCAGTTCTTGCGCGCGTGCACGAACTCGATCGGATCCTCGATCGTGAGGATGTGGCCCTTGGTGCGGGCGTTCAGGTCGTCGATCATCGCCGCGAGGGTCGTCGACTTGCCCGACCCGGTCTTGCCGGTGACCAGGATCAGGCCGTTGTTCGCCTGCGTGAGGGTGCGCACGGCGGGCGGCAGATCGAGCTGATCCATGGTCTTGGCGGTCGAGGGAATCGCCCGGAATACCGCGCCCATGCCGTTGATCTGGCGCATCACGTTGACGCGAAAACGCGCCACTCCCGGGATGCTGTAGGCGAAGTCCGTACCGTCCTTCTCCTCGAAGCGCTGGGCGGCGATCTTCGGCATGATCTCGTAGAGAGCGTTCTTGACCGCCTCCACTTCGAGCACCTGGGGCTCGAGCACCTGCAACTCGCCATAGAGCCGGATGCGGGCGGGATCGCCGGCCAGGAAGTGCAGATCCGAGCCGTTCATCTCGAGAACCCGGGTCAGATATGCGTCGATCGCCGCCATGGCGCTCAGCCCGCCGGACCCGTATCGGCGCGCGTCGGGATCGCGACATCCGTCGTGAACCTCTGGAACGTGCGCTTGTCGAGCGCGTATCCGTAGGCGTCGTCCGGGTCGATCTCCTTGGCGTTGATCGCCGCAAGAAGCGCCTGGTCCATGAGCTGCATGCCGTGGTCCTTGCCCATCTGCAGCTGGCTCGGTATCTGGTGGGTCTGCTCGGTCATGATCAGCTTGGCGATCGCCTTGGTGACGACCATGACCTCGCAGATCGCGCGACGCGCGCGCTGATCGGGGCTCTTCACCAGCACCTGGGTGATCACGGCGATCAGGCTCTGCGCGAGGAAACTCTTGGTCTGTTCGCGTTCGTCGGTCGGCAGCGCGTCAATGACCCGGTCGATCGTCTTGGTCGCGCTGGTCGTGTGCAGCGTGCCGAGCACCAGGTGCCCGGTCTCGGCCGCGGTCATCGCCATCGAGATCGTCTCGGCGTCGCGCAGCTCGCCGACCAGGATCACGTCGGGGTCCTCGCGCATCGCCGCCCGCACCCCTTCGGCGAAGGATGGCAGGTGGGTGCCGAGTTCGCGCTGGATCACCTGGCTCGACTTGCTCCGGTGCACGAACTCGATCGGATCCTCGAGCGTGATGATGTTCAGCGCTCTGGTCGAATTGAGGTGATCGATCATCGCGGCGAGGGTGGTCGACTTGCCGGTGCCGGTGGAACCGGTGACCAGGATCATCCCCTGGTGGTAGTCGCAGAGTTTGCGCACGATCGGCGGCAGCCCCAGCTGGTCGATGCTCGGCATCCGCGTCGGGATCGAGCGGAAGGCCGCGCCGATGCCGGTCTCCTTGCGGAATACGTTCACGCGGAAGCGTCCGCCCTCGGTCGAAACGTAGGAGAAGTCGAGATCATGGCCGCCCTGGAGTTGAGCCACCTGGGACTGGGTCAACACCTCGGTGATGTAGCTCTCGAGCTCGGCCTCGGCGAGGTTTCGGAACTTGATCGGCAGGAGATCGCCGTGCATGCGCAGCATCGGCGGTACGCCGACCGCGAGGTGCAGGTCCGAACAGCCCTGCGCGAGTCCGAGTTTCAGGAACGCGTCGATTCTTGCCATATTGCGGTAAGGCTACTCGCAACTGCCTGGATTTTCGAGCTTTGGCGCGGCCGATGGTCGCGAAACCGTGAGCTGCGTCAAGTCCCGGCCGGGCGTGCGGGGCTTCCCGCGAGGCGGCCTTCCCTCAGGCGAAGGATTCGAGCGCGACCCTGAGGTCGTCCATCGTCTGCAGGCGCTTGTTCTTGTCGAGCGACATGCACTTGACGACCAGGTCGTTGAGCTCGCGGGGCAGTTCCTTGTTGATTTCGATCGGCGGTCGGGCCTTTCCCTGGACGTGCTGGTACATCACCGACATGTGGTCGCCACGGCTGTAGGGGGGCACTCCGGTGAACATCTCGTAGAGGATCACCCCCAGGCTGTAGATGTCCGCGCGCGCGTCCACCTTCTTGCCGAGGATCTGTTCCGGGGCCATGTACTTCGGCGAGCCGATCACGTAGCCGGTCTTGGTGAGCTGCGTGTCGCTCTGGCTCTGCGCGGCGGCCACGCCGAAGTCGACGATCTTGAGGAGACTGTCGTTGTCGATCAGCACGTTCGCCGGCTTCAGGTCGCGGTGGATGATCCCGGCCTGGTGGGCGACGGCCATGCCGGTGGCGATGTCGATGCCGAACTTCACGGCGCGTTTGAGCGGCAGTGGCTTTTCGTTGACGATCTCCGCACCCAGCGTGTGGGAGGGGAAATATTCCATCGAAATCGCGTAGTTGCCGCGGATGTACAGGAAGTCGTAGATGCGGATCACGTTCTTGTGGGTGATCTTGCGGCTGTAACGCAGTTCGTGGACGAACCGCTTCATCATCTCCTCGTCGGTGGAGACGTTCGGATTGAGGAACTTGAGGATCAGCCGCTCCTCGACGATCGTGTCCTCCATGAGCAGCACCGTGCCGAAGGCGCCCTTGCCGATCTTCTCGATGTACTTGTAGCGACCTTCGATGATGTCGCCGGGCGTGAGCGTCGCGATGTCGAGGCGCGCGGCCTGCTGTTCCTGTTCCCGGACGATCGTCGAGATCTCCTGGTTTTCGATCAGGAGAGTTTTGCTCTGGTCCTGGATCTTGGCGGCCCGCTGATTCGCGGCGATCTGCTGCGTCGAGAACCGGTTGTCGAGCTCCTGCAGGGCGCGCTGAACGGCATTGCCGATCGCGCTCTCGCCGTCGGCGTTCGCGACGGCGTTCAGCCGCATGCGAATGGTGTTCGCCCGGCGTTCGTCGGCGAGCTTGGCCAGGGCCGCGATCGCCTCGACGCGCACCTGCGGTTCCGCTCTCTGCAGCATCGGCAGCAGGTGTTCGACGTTCTTGTGATCGCCGAGCTTGCCGAGCGCGCGCACCACGGTCGGCAGGCTCTTCGGTTCACCGGCGCCGAGCATCTCGATGAGCCGCGGCACGGCTTTGGTGCTGCCGATCTCGGCGAGCGCGTCGACCGCGCGCTCGCTGACCCACCAGTCCTTGTCGCGGGTGGCCTGGAGCAGCTCGGCCACCGCGCGCTCGTCCTTGGTCTGGTTGAGGATCTCGATGGCCGCCCGGCGGATGTCCTGGTTCTCGTCCTTGATCAGCTCGAGCACCGCCTCGACGACCCGGGGTCCGCCGATCTTGCCGAGCGCATCGGCCGCGCGCGTCCTCACCCACCAATCGCTGTCCGCGAGCACCTCGAGGAGGTACTTGACCGACTTCGAGGTGCCGACTTCGTTCAGGACCTCGACCGCGGCGCGGCGTGCGTATTCGTTCTCGTCCTTCAGGACCTCGACCAGGTATTTGACCGTTTCGGGGTGATTGGCCCGTACGATGAGCTCGACGGCCTTGTTCTGCACGTCGATCTCCGGATCGCGAAGCAGACCGCAGATCAGGGGCATGTCGAAAGGCCCGTCCATGCGGGCGAGTGCGGCGAGCGCAGCCGCCCGGATCAGCTTGCTGCCGTCCTTGAGCTGGCGCTGCAGAGCCTCCTGAACCTTCGGCGCGTTGAAGTTCGCGAGCACGTTGATGATGTGCAGGCGCATGACCTGATCCTTGCCCTCGATCCGCGAGATCAGTTCGTCGACCGCGGAGGCATCGGCGATCTCGCCGAGGATCTTGAACACGCCGGTTCGCTCGCTCGGTTCGAGCGTGTAGGCCGAGGTGAGCAGTTCCCGGACGGACAGGCGGTTCTTTTGCGCGGCGACGACGTCGAGCAGTGCCTGTTTGGGCATGTTGGGCTTGGCGAGCGCATCGAGCAGCGCGCTCGGCGGATAATTGCGGCTGGAGATCAGCGCCCAGGCGATTCCCGCGACCGCGCGGTTGTTCGCCTCGGCCATGGCCTTCAGCACCTGGGGCAGAGTCTTGGCGTCGATCAGCTGGGACAGGGCCTCGACGTAGGCCACCGTCTCGCGCTTGTCCGCGTTCGACAGTGCTTCGACCAACGGGGTGATGGCACTGGCGCCAAGCGAAACCAGCTTGGCGAGGGCCTTGTGGGCCTCGGCGCCGTTCGGGTCTCCGCTCGAGCGCACCTCGGCAATCAGGCGGTCGGCGCGGAAGTTGGAGAATAGACTCATGCGTCGATCAGGTTTCCAGTACGAAATATTATGCCATAGCCGGGGGGCGCAGGCCGGCGCCGTGCGCTACAATCCACAGTTACTATGAACTCAGCAAATTCCGCCGCGGATCCTGCCGCGGTCCGGCAACTGCTCGGGGCCTACGAGGACCCCTACCTGGGCTGCAGCCTCGAGGAAGCCAAGGTGGTGTCCGCCGTGGCCCTCGATGGGCTGTCGCTCCGGGTCGAATTGTCGTTCGGCTTTCCCTGTGCCGATTACGCGGTCGAGTTGTCGCCCGCTCTCGAGGCCCATCTGGCGCCGGTGCTGAGTGGCGCGAAACTCGACTTGCGACTTCGCAGCGAAATCACTCCGCACGCGGTACAGCCTACGCTCAAACGCCTCGACGGTGTCAAGAATATCGTCGCGGTCGCTTCCGGCAAGGGTGGTGTCGGCAAATCGACCACGGCCGCCAATCTGGCGCTCGCCTGGGCCGCGCAGGGAGCCCGGGTCGGGCTGCTGGACGCCGACATCTACGGTCCGAGCCAGCCGCAGATGATGGGTCTCGCCGGCCGCAGACCGACCAGCAGCGACGGCAAACGGCTGACCCCGCTGTCGGCTCATGGCGTCGAGGTGATGTCGATCGGCTTCATGATCGACGTCGAGCAGCCGATGGCCTGGCGCGGACCGATGGCCACGCAGGCCCTGACCCAGCTGCTCGGCGATACCGACTGGGGCGGTCTCGACTACCTGGTGATCGACATGCCTCCGGGCACGGGCGACATCCAGCTGACGCTCTGCCAGCGAGTGCCGGTGAGCGGCGCGATCATCGTCACGACGCCCCAGGACATCGCTTTGCTCGACGCGCGCAAGGGGCTCAAGCTCTTCGAGAAGGTCTCGGTACCCGTTCTCGGCATCGTCGAGAACATGAGTGTGCATGTGTGCAGCTCCTGCGGTCACGTCGAGCATATCTTCGGCAGCGGTGGGGGGGCACGCATGGCCTCCGACTACGGCGTCGCGCTGCTCGGTGAGCTGCCGCTCGACCTCAGCATCCGCGAGAACGCCGACGGCGGCACGCCGACCGTCGTCGCCGAGCCGGACGGGCCATGCGCGCGCGCCTACCGGCAGACGGCGCGGCGGGCGGCCGCGCGCCTCGCGAGGCTCAACAAGGACTACAGCCGCGCATTTCCGAAGATCACGGTCGAAGCGACCTGATGAGCATCAAGAGCGATCGCTGGATCCGCCGCATGGCGGCCGAACACGGCATGATCGACCCGTTCTGTCCGCAGCAGATGCGTCTCGCCGGCGCAGACAGGATCATCTCCTATGGGACCTCGAGCTACGGCTACGACGTGCGTTGCGCGGACGAATTCAAGATCTTCACGAACATCAACTCGACCATCGTCGATCCCAAGAGCTTCGACGAGAAGTCCTTCGTCGACTTCAAGGGTCCGGTGTGCATCATTCCCCCGAACTCCTTCGCCCTGGCGAGCACGGTGGAATACTTCCGCATTCCACGCAGTGTTCTGACGGTTTGTCTCGGCAAGTCCACCTATGCGCGTTGCGGGATCATCGTCAACGTCACTCCACTCGAACCGGAGTGGGAGGGGCACGTGACCCTGGAGTTCTCGAACACGACTCCGCTTCCGGCGAAGATCTATGCGAACGAGGGAGTCGCGCAGATGCTGTTCTTCGAGTCCGACGAGGTCTGCGAGACCTCCTACCGCGACCGGGGCGGCAAGTACCAGGGTCAGCGTGGCGTGACCTTGCCCAAGACCTGAGGCTCCCCCCGTCCTCGGGGACGCCGGGGGGTGCGCGTCCCGTCGCCCGCTCAGTGAGCGATCCTCTGGATCCGCATGGCGAATTCCAGCTTGCCGGCGCGGGTGCGCACGGCCTGCACCGGCAGATAGCCGAGCGACGGGGCGAACCACATGGTCAACACGCGATCCCCGTCGGGCCGGCGGCTGGAGACCGCCACCGTGTCGAGTTCGCCGAGTTCCGTGCGGATGCGTGCGGGACCCAAGTCTCGGTACTCGAAATCCTTGATCTTGTCCTTGTCGACGATCCAGAACTTCCCGGGCAGGTGGCCGGCGCGCAGATCCTCCATCACCTGGATCTGGATCGACATGAGATCCTGGGTGTCCGGCTCGAGCGCGAGATCGACCGGCTTGCCGGCGACCTGGCCGGTGAGGCGCCGCCCGTGCCAGTCGAATTCGAGGCGCATCCGCGATGATCCGTCCTCGGCTTCGTAGACGTCCGGCCTTACGGTTCCTTCGTCCAGGTGGAACCAGCTGGTCTGTACGACGTCGTGGCTGTAGAAGAGGTGGAATATCCCGCGCGCACTGATTCGCCACGTGTACACGTAATGCTGTGCATCCGCGCCGCGCACCAGGGTCAGATCGCTCGTGCCGACGTTGATGTCCTTCCACTGCGCCAGGTAGTGCGCGGAAAAAGGCCGCAGATCCGTCTGCGCCGCCTTGGCAGGCGCCGCCACGGGTAGTGCCGCGACCGCCGACAGGAGCGCGGCCGACAGGAGCGCGAGAGCGGGTCGGGCGCGCATCATCGGGCTGCCGCCG
>JAGWPY010000192.1 GCA_028870275.1 Gammaproteobacteria bacterium
CGAATGCGCCGCTCAGCCGGCGCGAGGCGTCACCAAAATGGCCGAAAGCCACCTGTAGTTCTGCACGCGGGTCGGCGCCGATTTCGACTGTGTTCGTGGTCATGGCCAGGGAGTAAAAGCAACTTCCGTGCCCATCTGACAATTTATCGAATATTCATCGGTTTACGGTCCGGATCGGGCCCGCGGAGCGGTGAGCGTCAAAATGTCGGCGGAGGGGCCCGCGTAGCGCGGGCGGGCCGGCGCGGGAAGCGCCGGCCGATCGTCAGGCACTCAGCTGGTATTTGCGCAACTTCTCGACGAGCGTCGTGCGGCGCATGTGAAGCAGACGCGCGGCTTCGGCGACCGTGCCGTCGGCTTCCTTGAGCGCCTTGCGGATCAGGCCGAGTTCGATCGCCGAGAGATGATCCTTGAGATCGATGCCGCCCGAGGGAAGGTCCTCGTCGCAGGACGAAGCTTGGTCGCCGCGAGGCGCATCGTAAAGAGACTGCAGATCGATTGCCTCCGCCACCTCGGCGGTCACGGACCCACGATATCGATCCGGCAGATCCTGCGCGCCGACCATCTGACCCGGATAGAGGATCGCGAGCCGCTCGAGGAGATTGGACAGTTCGCGCACGTTGCCGGGCCAGCGGCACCCGGCGAGGCGCCTGACGGCGCTCGAATCGAGCCGGATCCGCCGCGCCCCACCCTGCGCCTGGGCGTCGAGCAGGTTGTCGATCAGTACCGGCAGGTCGTCGAGCCGGTCGCGCAGCGGCGGCATCTGTAGCGGGAAGACGTTCAGCCGGTAGAACAGATCCTCGCGGAACCGACCCGCGACGATCGCTTCCTCGAGATTGCGATGGGTGGCGGCGATGATGCGCACGTTGCAGTGGATCGTGCGGTTGCTACCGACGCGCTCGAAGCTGCGCTCCTGCAGCACGCGCAGTAGCTTGACCTGCATCTGCAGGGACATGTCACCGATCTCGTCGAGGAACAGGGTCCCGCCTTCGGCGTATTCGAAGCGTCCGACCCGCGCGGTGAGCGCTCCGGTGAACGCTCCTTTCTCGTGGCCGAACAACTCGCTCTCCAGCAGGTCTGCGGGAATGGCGCCGCAGTTCACGGGCACGAACGGCCGGTCCTTGCGCCCGGAGAGCTCGTGGATGTGGCGCGCCGCCATCTCCTTGCCGGTGCCCGACTCGCCGAGGATCAGCACGTTGGTGTCGAACGGCGCGACCTGCTCGATCAGCCGGTTCACCGCGGCCATCACCCGGGAGCGCCCGCCAGGCCGGTAGCGGTGGCCCGCCTTCCCCGTCTCGCGTCCCGCCCGGAAGGCCGCGGCCTCCTCGAGCACCGCCGAGAGGCAACGCTGGCGTATCGGCTGGTCGAGCGTCAACCAATTGAGGTCGGTCGCGTCCGCCGCACAGTGCGGTGCCCCGCCGTTGCCCAGACAGATGATTGGCATCGGCCGCGGCATCGAGCGAACGAAATCGACCAGCTCGACCCCGGCCGCTTCGGCGGTCGGCCGAGCGATCATCACGGCGAGCCACTCGCGCTCGACGACGGTCGCATCGGCACGCAGCTCGGCCAGATTGCGCACCCGCACCGGCTCGATCTCCAGGAATCGGAGCAGGGTCTCGGCGAGCTGTGCGTTCGCATCCGAGGGTTCGATTACGAGAACTGTGGCGTCCAGCACGGTTTCAGGCTCCCTTGTGTCGCAAATCTGTGACGGACCTCACGAAATCTTCAGTCTCGTCTCAAACTTGTCATCTAAGCCATTGACATTGCTCATTCAATGTCAACGATGGAGCCATGGTAACCGAACGATTCCTGCGCCGAGGAGTTGGGCAGCCCGGCAAATGACCCTGGGGAAAACCCTCAAAGAAGCGTGATGCAATCGCCGGTTCTCGGCCTCAGGCTTGCGGCGATTGCCTAGTTGGTGGCGATTTTGGCGCCGGCGATCAGCCGTCGGTGGTGGCGGAAAATGACTCGCTCGAGCCCATCCACGACGGCCTCGCTCAAGCCCTCGAAGCGCAGCTGCGCGACGCGTTGACCGTCGTGGACCCGCTCGCCGACGCAGGTGCAGGTCAACCGCAAGGGCTGGGGCAGGGCCGGATTGATGTAGAGCAGCGCGAGTCCCGATTCGCCCACCTTCGGTGAACTCACCCCGACCCATTCGAGGCCCCGTGCCGCCAGACGCACCGCTTGGCGCGGCGGCAAGGGGCTGTGCTGCACGGCGAGATCCGCGGTCAGGCGCAGCAGGATATTCAACTTGAATTCCAGGCGCTGCAGCTCGTGCACCAGCGCCGGCGATTCGTCCTTGAGACCCTCGTGCACGCGCGCCTCCTCGAGCGAGGCCTCGGCGCCGAGCAACTGGAGGTTGTCGGCATTCAGACGGGCGAGTTCGGCGCTCGCCGGCGGCGGCGCGACGCTCCAGCCGAGCGGCATCGAATCCTCGTAGACCAGCCCGTCGCCGAGCACTGTATCGACCATCAGCGGTCCCTCCCGCAGCGGATGATCGCCAGAGGGTACACCCGCTCAGCGCCGGTTCGCAGCATTCGAGGCGTAGGCCCGGACCGCGCGCGAGCCGGTGGCGAGCAGATCGAGATCCCGGGCCAGGCCTCTCTGGCGATGCTCCAGCGCGCCGATCGCGCGGTCGTTGCGCTCCACGATCTCGCGCAACAGGGCCTGACCCTCGAGGTCGAACCCGCCGGGCTCGGTCCGCGCCCGCTCCAGGAGCCCAACCCGCTCGGCCGCGAGCGTCGGCACCCGCGCGACGTCGCCCTGATCGGCCAGCCGCTCGAGCTCGCAGGACACCGCGAGCGCGCGCCGCAGCCAGGCATTGCGTTCACCTGGCGCCTGCGGATCGGTGTTCACCGGCCTTCCGCGACGAGCTGGTCCCAACCGCTCTTGAGCGTGCGCACCAGGTCGGCGACTTCGCGAACGATCGCGGCGTCGTTGCCCGCATTCGCCTCGGTCAGGCGGCCGAGCATGTATTGATAGAGCTTGTGCAGGTTGTCGGCGACCTCGCCGCCGCGTTCCCGGTCCAGGCACTCGTCCAGATGACCGAGCAGCAACACGGCCTTGTGGATCGCATTGCACTTGGCGGTCACCTCGGCGAGCGGCAGATTGCCCTGGATCCGCTCCATGCACCCCTGGGCGATCGCGAGGTGCGAGAGCACGCCCTCGAGCGCGACCTGGATCAATCGCGTCGGCGTGGCCGCGCCGACCACGCCCTGGCCACGCACCGCGCGATATTGAGCTGCCCCGTTCGACGCGTACATGTGTTGCTTCTCCGTGAATTCTTCAGCCGACCGAGGTCGTGCCACTGCTCAGCGAACTGTTGGTCTGATTGTTCTGGACGTTGCCCTGGTTGAACTCGGCGGTCAGATAGGTCTGCGTCTGCTTCAGGGCGGCGACCGCCGTGTCCATCGCGTTGTACTGGGCGGTGAGCGTCGCCGAATAGGTCGCGAGCTGGGCGTTGAGCGCGGCCTGTTGCTTCGACAGATTGGTGAGACCCGTCTGCAGACCCTGATCGATCGTGTCGAGCAGGCCGCCGGTCTGCGCGAAGGAATTGACCAGGTTGTTGATCTTGGAAGCGAGCCCGTTGGTGCCGCTCAGATAGCTCTCGATCCCCGCAAGGTTCGAGTTGAGCGCATTGCCGAGCTGGGTCGAGTTCGTGTCATAGGTACCCTGGGCGTTCGCGGTGACGCCCATGTTCGACAGCGACTGGATACCGCCCGAGGAGCCCTGCAGCTGGCCGAGAATGTTCTCCAGCTGGTTCTGAAACGATTGCAGCGTCGCGTTGCCGTTCAGCGGGCCGGCGCTGTTGGTCGTCGGATCGTAGCCGGTCAGCGTCTGGATGCTGGACAGCACGCCGTTCAGTGCGGTCACGAAGGTGCCGATCGAGGTCTGTGCGGCGGTCGGATCCGGCGCGACGGTCAACGTGGTCGAAACGCCCGTGGCGGTCTGACCCAAGAGATTCAAGGTGACCCCGCTGATCGCGCCGGTGACCGTATTGGACGCACTGGTCGCGCCGAAGCCGTTCAGCATGAAATTCGCGTCGGCCGCAGCCTGCGTCTGGGTGAGATTGGTCGTGCCGCTCGCCGGATCGTAGACCAGGCTCGAAAGGCCGCCGTCGCCGCCCGACTGGGTGACCGTGATCGCGTTGGCGGCTCCGCTCGCCGTGCCCGAGATCACCAGCCGCGATCCCGCAGAGGTCGTCAGCACGCTCGCGCTCACGCCGGGATTGCCGCTCGCCGAATTGATCGCCGCGGCGATACCGGCCACGGTGTTGTCGGTCGAGTCGATGTTCAGCGTCATCGACTGGCTACCGACGCCGATGGTCAGGGCGCCGGTGCCGACCGCGGTGGTCGCGCTCGCGAACGGGTTCGAGGTGAGGATCGCCGGGGTTGCGAGGTTCTGTACCTGGAGCGTGTACTGCGCCGGGACCGCGGTCGCCGAAGTGGTCGCGGTCGCGACCGTCTTGTCGGCGACCGTCGCCGTATAACTGGCGAGCGAACCGGGGGTCTGCAGCGGCACCAGCGCGGCCTGCAGGGTCTCGAGCGCGCTCTTGAACGTGCCGTACGCGGACAGTTGGGTGTTCAGCAGGTTCTGCTGGGTCGTGATCAGGCTCTGCTGACCCGCGCCAAACGCGGTCGTGAGCGCCGAGACGATCGCACCGATGTTGAGACCCGAGCCGATGCCCTGGGAAGTGATCAGCGACGAGGCGGCGGCCGCGGCGCTGGAACTCGACGACGAGGACGTCGTTGCCGCCGTCGCCGTGGGCGTCGGACTGGTCGCGGAAGAGATCGTCGAACTCATCGGCAAAACCCTCGAATTCGGCCCGCAAAGGACCGGATCGACCGAACTATCGGCCGTTGCTGTCAGGACTTAAGCAAGTCCCGTACCAGCGCCCACACCAGCGACCCCGGTCGCCGTTCGGCCCTCAAGCCAGTTGGTTCACCAGCACGCCGCTCACGCCAAGGCTGCGGGCGAGCGCCGGAAAGTCCGCGACCGGCAGTTCCGCGACCACCTTGCCGTTGCTCGGATTGACCTCCTGAATCCGCGGCGCACCGCTCGAGCGGTCGATCCGATATTGAGTCGGTCGCCCCGAATCGTTCAGGTACTTGTTCAATTGGGCGATTTCCGCGTCGAGCGCAGCCGCATGTGTACTCGCCGCGCTCCCCCCTGGGTTCGCGTCCGCAGCGCTCGTATGCGTCGGTGGCGTGTGCGCGGGCTGGGGAGGCCTCGTCGGTGCGCCCGTCGCGGATGACGGACCCGGTCCTGCATGCGGTTGCGGGACCTCCAGGTGAGGTGCGGGACCTGAACCGGCCACTCTGCCCGCCGGCGGATTCTTGCCGTCGATCGGCAAATTCGTGCCGGTCGCCGCGACCGGCTTGTTCGGCGTCAGCGCCGCGGGCGCGACGTACGTGGCCGATATCGCATTTCCCGTAACGGCCGTCGGCTGTGTCGCCATGACTTTACCCTCACTGGCCGCGCTGCCTCAGGCAGGCCGGCCGGTTACGGCGCCATCATTGCACCAGCAAAAGCCGCGGGTTCCGGCCACTTGCGTGTCCGGAACCCGCGGGATCCGTCGTCAGCTCGAGGCTGGGATCACGGCAGCAGCTTCAAGATCAGCTGCGGTTCGCTGTTCGCCTGCGCGAGCACCGAGATGCCGGCCTGTTCGAGCACCTGATTCTTCGTCAGGTTGGCGGTCTCCTGCGCGAAGTTGGCGTTGACCAGCGTGCTGTTCGACTGGGTCAGGTTCTGCGCCGTCGTGGTCAGGTTCTGCACCGTCGAGGTGAAGCGGTTCTGCACCGCGCCGAGCTGGCTCTGGAACTGACTGACCGTGGCGAGCGCCGAGTCGACCGCCTGAATGGTCGCGTTCGCGCCATTGACCGTCAACACGTTGTTGCCCTGGAGCGTGCCCGCGGCAGTGATCGTCGTCGCGGTCTGACCGATCGCTGAAGCGTCACTGCCCGCAACCGTGATGTTCTGCCCGGCCGACAGCGTAACCTGGCCATAGAACGTGCTGGCCGTGCCGCTGGTCAGGGTGGCCGCCGTGCCAATGGTGGTGTTGGTGGTCGAATTGTACGCAGTCACGCCCGTGATGCCGCCGGAGGTTCCCGCGTTCGTGATCGTCTGGGTCAAACCGATATTGCTGCCATCGGCCGCCGTGAGGATGATGTTGCCAGTACTGCCCGCCGCAGCGGTCACGCCACCGTCCTGGGTGGAGAAACTGTTGATGGCCGAGATCACGTCCGCCGCGGTGGTGGTCGCACCCGCTGCGCTATTGCTGTAAACGCTGACCCCGTTGATCGCGAGCGAATAAGAGGTTGCACCCGACGTGGAGTTCGTGTTTGTGCTGAAGGCGAGCTGCTGACTATTGGTCGCCGTGGCGGTCAATCCGGACACACCCGCCGCGTTGATCGTCGCAGCCTTCGCGTAGGCCGAGGCCGAGTTCTGGTACTGGACGCCCGCCGAAGTCGCAGCCGTCGTCGCATACGTCGAGCTGTTGCCGACCGTCACCGCCGCACCGCTGCCGACCGACAGAGTGAGGTTGCCCGTCAGGCTGGCGCTCGTCGCCTCGCCGGTCGAAGTCGCGACCGCACCGATCTGGTTCGCGCCGACGCCCTGGGCGAGATTCACGGAAATGGTGTTACCGACGTTCGCGCCGACCTGGTAGTTGGTCACGCCGGCACCGCCGCTCAGCACGGCCGCGCCGTTGAAGGTCGTCTGGGTCGCAATCCGGGTGATTTCCGCGATCTGCTGCTGGACCTGCTGGTCGAGCGCGGCGCGGTCCGCGGCGCTGTTCGAGCCGTTGGCGGCTTCGACCGCGAGCGTGCGAATGCTCTGCAGGTTGTTGACGACCGTGTTCAACGCGCCGCCGGCGGTCTGCGCCTCGGAGATCGCGTTGTTCGCGTTATTGATCGCCTGGTTGGTACCGTTGATCTGGGTCGTGAAGCGCTGGCTGATCGCGAGACCCGCGGCGTCGTCCGCGGCGCTGTTGATCCGCAGACCCGAAGACAAGCGGGTGAGCGCCTGCGAAAGTCCCGCCTGTGACGCCGACAGATTGTTCTGCGCCGTCAGCGAGTCGATGTTGGTATTGAGAGTCAAGGCCATGTTCGTAACTCCTGAAAGTTGTTTCACCGGCCCGTTCCAGGGGCCCTCTGGGACCGTTCGTCCGGTCACCCCGTCTCGATGACGGACCGGTGACCACTTCAAGGGGTTTATCGGTCCGGTCGGCGGGTTCTTTAGGCCCCTGGGCGCTCATTTTTGGCCGGCGCCGATAGGACGTGGTTCACGGTTTTGGAGCGAAGATCGCCAGGTCATGCGGCGCCGGTGCCCAAGAAAGTTGGTTTCGGCTCGATGTGGTCCTTTTGAAGTAGAATTTGCGACTTTCCTCAGCCTCCACGGCCAGCACCCCTCTTGAAAGCCCTGCAAACACGGATTCCGAAAGTCGGTTTCGTCAGCCTCGGCTGCCCGAAGGCGCTGGTCGACTCGGAGCGGATCCTCACGCGACTGCGCGCGGAAGGCTACGAGGTGGCCCCGACCTATCGCGCCGCCGACCTCGTCGTGGTCAACACCTGCGGGTTCATCGATTCGGCGGTCGACGAATCGCTCGAGGCGATCGGCGAAGCGCTCGCGGAAAACGGTCGCGTGATCGTCACCGGATGCCTCGGCGCACAGCCCCAGAGGATTCTCGAGCGGCATCCACAGGTACTCAAAATCACCGGACCGCAGCGTTACGAGGAAGTGATCGCCTCGGTGCACGAGCACCTGCCGCCGCGGCACGAGCCGTTCGTAGACCTGGTGCCTCCGCAGGGGGTGAAGCTCACCCCGCGACACTATGCTTATCTGAAGATCTCGGAAGGCTGCAATCACCATTGCAGCTTCTGCATCATCCCGTCGATGCGCGGTCGGCTGAAAAGCCGCCCGGTCGGCGATGTGCTCCGCGAGGCCGAGGCGCTGGTCAGGGCCGGCGTGCGCGAGATCCTGGTGATTTCCCAGGACACGAGCGCCTACGGCGTCGACCTGAAATTTTCCGTCGACGCCTGGCGGGATCGCGAATGGCGTGCGAGCTTTCGCGACCTTGCGGACGCGCTCGGCGAACTCGGGATCTGGGTCCGCATGCACTACGTCTATCCGTATCCGCATGTGGATGAGGTCGTCGAATTGATGGCCTCGGGCCGGGTACTACCCTATCTCGACATCCCATTCCAACACGCGAGCCCGCGGATCCTGAAGCTCATGAAGCGCCCCGCGGCGGCTGAGGACACACTCGCAAGAATCGCGGCCTGGCGACGTGCCGTACCGGATCTGACCTTACGCAGTACGTTCATCGTCGGATTTCCGGGCGAAACCGAGCAGGATTTCGACACGCTGATCGACTGGCTGGACGAGGCACAGCTGGATCGTGTCGGCTGCTTCGAATATTCGCCGGTCGCCGGTGCCGCGGCGAATGATCTGGGTGAACCCCCGGTGGGAGACGCGGAGAAGGCGGACCGACATCGTCGCTTCATGGAGCACAGCGCCGCGATCAGCGCCGGGCGCCTCGCGGCCAAGGTCGGCCGACGCATGCGCGTGCTCGTCGACCGCATCGAGAACGGCGTGGCGATCGCACGCTCGAGCGCCGATGCGCCGGAGATCGACGGCGTGGTGCGCGTTTATGGAGCCCGTGACCTGAAGGTGGGCGATTTCGCATCGGTCGAAATTGTGGGATCGGACGCCTATGACCTGGACGCAAAGCCGGCCTGAGTGTCGAACCCCGTTCCGGGGTGATACATTGTTTACACGGATGCACACACCAATCTCCGGGAGGCGGCGCAATTGGATATCACGGCGGATCGCGTAGTCACGATTCATTACACCTTGAAGGACGACGGCGGCGAAGTCCTGGACAGTTCGGCGGGCGGAGAACCTCTTGCCTACATCCAGGGACACGGCAATATCGTCACCGGCCTCGAAAAGGCCCTCGAAGGGCGCAAACGCGGCGACCAGTTCACTGTCGTGGTGGCGCCCGCGGACGGCTATGGCACACGTGAGGCGGGATTGGTGCAACGCGTACCGCGTCGCTCGCTGCAGGGCGCCGGTGAGATCCGCAAGGGCATGCAGTTTCAGGCGAATACGGAGCACGGCATGCGCGTGTTCACGGTCACCGGCGTCGTCGGCGACATGGTGACCCTCGACGGCAATCACCCGCTCGCGGACCAGACGCTGCACTTCGACATCGAGGTGGTCGACGTGCGCGAAGCCAGCGCCGAGGAACTCGAGCACGGACACGTGCACGGCCCCGGCGGCCACCACCACTGAGTCGTCGGAGTTTCGCCGGAGCGCAGAACCAATGACGGTGGACCCCACCGCGGTGTCCGCAGTCGAGCGCAGTGCCGACGAGCGCTGCGCGCAGGCGATGGAGTTGCACGTCGCCGGGCGGACTGATCTCGCCGAGGCGATCTACCGGGAGATCATCGCATCCGTACCATCGCATGCCGCGGCGAACTATGGCCTCGGCATGGCCTTGGTACAGACCAGTCGGATCCCCGATGCCTTGGCCCACCTGCGCCGAGCCGTGCAAGCGGACCGCAACCTCGTGGAGTATCGGCTCGGTCTCATCGAAGCCCTGTTGCTGATCGGACGCTTCGCCGAGGCCAACGACGCAATCGTCGACACGAGGGGTCGTGGAGTCACCGAGCCGACCGTCGATGAACTCGCTCACCGGTTGGCCGATTTGTCGCAGATATTGGCGCCGATGACGCCGGCCATTGCATCGCCATCGCCCAACGTATCGCCCGAAGACTTGATGGCGGCGCTCCGCCGGGGAGAGGTCGATGTGGCGCTGTCGATCGCGCAGCATCTCTGTCGCCGAGAGCCGGAGAACTCCCTGGGCTGGAAGGCTGTGGGCGTATTGCACCGCTTCCATGGCCGCCTCGATCTGGCGACGAAATCGATGCACATCTGCGTACGCATTGCGCCTGACGACATCGAGGCACTGAGTCATCTCGGCAGTTTCTGTTGTGAGTCGGAGTCGTTGGCGGAAGCCCAACGTGCGCTGACACGCGCAGTCGATCTCGCACCGGATGACGCGCAGGTCCGCTATCGGTTCGCCACGCTGCACTTTCGTCGCGGAGAGGTTCAGGAGGCAATCGCCGCCGTTCGTCACGGCATCTCAATCGACCCCGTCTGTTCGACGAACGAGGCGAAGTCGGCACAGTCGAGCCTCTTGTTCCACCTTTGCCACGACCCGTCGATCAGCTCTGACGAATTGTTTGAGGAGCATCGACGCATCGGCGCTCGATTCGAAGCGGGCATCGATCTCTCGACGATTCGGCACGAGAACTCACGCGATCCCAGTCGACGACTGCGTGTCGGGTTCGTCTCCGGCGACTTCCGCGATCATGCGGTCGCGAAATTCGTCGAACCCGCATTGCGGGAACTGTCCCGGCTCGCCAGCCTCGAACTGACCGCCTATTACAACCATACCGTGGAGGACGAAACGACCAGCCGTCTGCGCGGTTACTTCGCCCGGTGGAGGCGGGTCGATCCGCAAGTCACCTCGGACGAATCCCTGGCATCGCAGATTCGCGCCGACCAGATCGACGTCCTGATCGATCTATCGGGTCATACCGGCTTCAATCGACTGGGTACCTTCGCACTCAAGCCCGCACCGGTGCAGGCGAGTTGGCTCGGGTATCCAGGCACCACCGGACTGCGCGCAATGGACTACTATTTGAGCGACTCGCACCTGCTGCCACGAGACAGGTTCGAAAATCAGTTCGTAGAGCGACTCGCCCACTTACCCGTCGGAATCACGTTCTCGACGCCCGCCGAATGCACTCCGATCAATGCACTTCCGGCGCTGGTGACGCAATCCATGACGTTCGCGAGCTTTCATCGCGCTCAAAAGCTCAACGCACCCACGCTCGCTCTATGGAGCCGTCTGTTGCTCGCCTTGCCCGAATCCCGACTCGTGCTCGCTGGTATCGATCGGGAACATGACCGGGTCGATCTCGTACGACGATTCGAGCGGCTCGGCATCGCCGCCACACGCCTTACGCTGTACGGGCGCAGTGGATTCGCCGATTACATGGCGATTCATCGAAACGTGGATCTCTGCCTTGACTCACTCCCCTATAGCGGGGGAACGACCGTCAATCACGCACTGTGGATGGGCGTACCTACGTTGACGTTGGGAGGTCGGATCGCTGCGGGGTGGCAGGCGGTGGGCCTGCTCAGCCATTTGGGACTCACGAATTTCATATCCATGAGCGAAGACGAGTTTCTCGACCGCGGCATCTATTGGTCGCAGCACTTAGCTGAATTGGCGGACATTCGCACCGGACTACGGCGACGCTGGCTCACTTCGCCGTTGCGCGATTCGCGTTATTTCGCCGTGGGGTTCGAATTGGCAATGCGTGCGATGTGGACTCGGTGGTGCTCCAATGGTGCCGCCGAGACCTTCGAGATCGACGACGCTCAGGTACGTGCGTCGCGAACATGGACGGCCCCGAGCACGGGAGTCAACTAACGGTGCGTTCGGCGAGCAATCGCGCCTCGAACGCCAACAGTTCCTTGCTCCTGGAGTGGATGCGCCGTGCAGGCGTGCCCGCGTAGATGCCCCAGTCCGGAAGGGACTTCGTCACCAACGATAACGCGCCGACTGCGACACCCTCACCCACAGCGATCTTCGGCAAAATCACGCTACCGGAGCCGACGATCGCATGTCTTCCGAGCACGACCGGCCCAACTTTTAGCTTCAGGTAACCGTGAGGAACGGTTGGGTTGGTCAGCGCCCCACCGGAATAATCGTCCGTAGCCGAGTAGATCCGAACGCCTTGGGAGAGACCCGCAAAATCAGCCAACTCGATACCACCAGCGCAACCAAGATAGCACGAGCCGCCAATATGGATATGGTCTCCTAGCACGAGCGAGCCCGTATGTGCCGCTATGACCACCTGACCATCGATACGTACGTCGTTACCGATGCGGATGTTCTGCAATCCGATGATGGTGCAGTTCCGCGCGATCTTGACGTTTTCACCCACGGCCGCAAAACCGAAATCACGCAATTCCGTGGTGTCGAAGTAGCCGGGATCGAATGGATTCGATCTGCCCGCAGGGTGCCGATCACTACCACTCACGCCACGTCCTCGACGAGAATCTGCAGAACCCGATCCAGATCGGCCGGCGCGAGCCCCGGATAGATCGGCAAGCACAGTACCTGCTCGGCGACGCGCGCGGCCACCGGCAGATTCTCCTTCGCCGCGGACGGCAGGCCGCGGTA
>JAGWPY010000025.1 GCA_028870275.1 Gammaproteobacteria bacterium
CGCTCGCCCGTGGGCTCGGGTCCATCCGGGAACACGTGGCCGAGGTGTCCGCCGCAGCGCGCGCAATGCACCTCGGTACGCACCATGCCGAGGCTGCGGTCGGTCGTGGTGGCGACCGCGCCGGGCAAGGTCGCGTAAAAGCTCGGCCAGCCCGTGCCGCTGTCGAACTTGGTGTCCGATTCGAACAGCGGCGCACCGCAGCCCGCGCAGTGGTAGAGACCATCGCGGTACTCGGCGTTCAAGGGGCTCGTGCCGGCGCGTTCGGTGCCATGGCAGCGCATCACGCGGTAGGTGTCGGGTGCGAGTTCGCGCTGCCAGTCCTGCTCGCTGCGCGCCAGGGTCGGGTCCTTCGTATCGCTCATGGGCGGTTCCTCTCTGCGGTTCCGGTCGGGGCGGGTCCGCTCGCATCGCAGGCCCGCGGCATCAACAGCTTGGCGATCAGGCCGGTCCAGCCGGTCTGGTGCGAGGCGCCGCAGCCGCGGCCGAGCTCGCCGTGGAAATACTCGTGGAAGACCAGGTAGTCGCGAAACTGCGGGTCGGCCTGCACGGAAGGCTGGTGAGCGAGGACCGGCCGGCGTCCGTCCGCCCCGGCGAGGAAGATCCGCATCAGCCGGCGGCCGATCTCTTCGGCGACCTGCTCGAGGCTCAGGAAGCGCCGCGAGCCCACCGGACACTCGACCTTGAAATCGTCACCGTAGTAGTGGTGGAGTCTCTGCAGGCTCTCGACCAGCAGGAAGTTGAGCGGCATCCACACCGGCCCGCGCCAGTTGGAGTTGCCGCCGAACTGGCGGGTGTCGGACTCGCCGGGCGCGTAGCGGATCGTGTGCGTGCTCCCGTCACAGCTGAACGTGTATGGCCGTTCGCCGTAGACCTTGGAGAGCGCGCGCACGCCGTAGTCGGACAGGAACTCGGTCTCATCGAGCATGCGCCGCAACAGGCACTGGATCCGATGACCGCGCAGCAGCGACAGCAGCCGCCGCTCACCGCGTCCCGGTTCCTGCCAGCGCGAGACCAGCGCCGCGAGGTCGGGTCGGGCGTGCAATAGCCACTCGAGCCTCCCCTTGAAACCCGGCAATCGTTCGAGCAGCTCGGGTTCGATCGTCTCCACCGCGAACAGCGGCACGAGCCCCACCATCGAACGCACGCGCAGCCGCCGATGGCAGCCGTCGGGCAGGCGCAGCACGTCGTAGTAGAACTCGTCCTCGGGGTCCCACAGGCCGTCGCCCTCGTTGTAGCGGCTGTTCATCGCCTCGGCGATGTGCAGGAAGTGCTCGAAGAACTTGCTGGCGATGTCCTCGTAGACCGGATTGTGCAGGGCGAGTTCGAGCGCGATGCGCAGCAGGTTCAGCGAGTACATGGCCATCCAGCCGGTGGCATCCGCCTGGTTCAGGGTCTCGCCGCTCGCGAGCGGCACATTGCGGTCGAACACGCCGATGTTGTCGAGCCCCAGGAATCCGCCCTGGAAGACGTTGTTGCCGAACGCGTCCTTGCGGTTCACCCACCAGGTGAAATTCAGCATGAGCTTGTGGAACACGCGCTCGAGGAAGCGCAGGTCCCCGGCGCCGCCGCTGCGCTTGCGGTCGATCTGGAACACGCGCCAGGCGGCCCAGGCGTGCACCGGCGGATTGACGTCGCCGAACGCCCACTCGTAGGCCGGGATCTGTCCGTTCGGGTGCATGTACCACTCGCGTGTGAGCAGCACGAGCTGATGCTTGGCGAACTCAGGGTCGATCAGCGCGAACGGGATGCAGTGGAAGGCGAGGTCCCAGGAGGCGTACCAGGGGAATTCCCATTTGTCCGGCATCGAGACCACGTCGGCGTTGTCGAGCGTGGTCCAGGCGACGTTGCGCCCGGAGAGCCGCTCGGCGGGCGGCGGCACCTGCGCAGGATCGCCGGCCAGCCAGCGGCGCACGTCGTAGTGGTAGAACTGCTTGCTCCAGATCAGGCCCGCGAACGCCTGGCGCTGCACCAGACGCTCATCGGCCGAGGCCATGCCCGCCTGCAGCTCCGCGTAGTACTCGTCGGCCTCGCTGCGGCGCCGTTCGACGAGCGCATCGAAGCCGGCGAACGGCGATGGTTGCGCGGCGCCGACCAGGCGAAGTCGGAGCACGAACGAATCGCCCGCGCCGATCGTCTGCGCCCGCCAGGCCGCGCACTTCGTGCCGGCGCGTTGCGGATCGACCGCTTCGGCGCGGCCGCCGCAGATGCGGTCGTGGAACGCGTCCTTGAAGTAGCCGGGGCCGCCGACGTTCCACAGGCGCGGCGCGTTCGATTCGTTGCCCGTGAACAGCCAGTCCTCGGCGTCGTCGCAGTAGAGCCGGCTCATGCCGAGGCTCTCGGGGCCGATCCCGACCGATTGCCCATCGAGGGCCGCGAGGCGCGGCCTTTGCGCGTGGTGCGGCCAACTCCAGGTATTGCGGCAGGTGAGCTGCGGCACGAGGTGCAGCACGGCGGGGTCGGGCCCGCGGTTCCAGGCCGTGATCCGCATGAGGAGGTCGCCGGGTTCGGCCTGAGCGTACTCGATGAACACGTCGAAGTAGCGGTTCCCGGCGAAGCAGCCGGTGTCGAGCAGCTCGTATTCGGGATCGCCGACGCCGCGGCGCGCGTTCTCGGCGATCAGTTGCTCGTAGGGATAGGCGCACTGCGGGTACTTGTAGAGCATGCGCAGGTAGGAGTGGCTCGGCGTCGCGTCGAGGTAGTAATAGAGTTCCTTGACGTCCTCGCCGTGATTGCCCTGGGCGTTCGTGAGGCCGAACAGGCGCTCCTTGAGGATCGGATCTTGGCCGTTCCAGAGCGCGAGCGACAGGCACAGCCTCTGCGCGGCGTCGGAGAATCCGCCGATGCCGTCCTCGCCCCAGCGATAGGCGCGGCTACGGGCATGGTCGTGCGGGAAATAGTCCCAGGCGGTTCCGTCGGGGCTGTAGTCCTCGCGCACCGTGCCCCACTGGCGTTCGCTGAGGTAGGGGCCCCAGTGCTGCCAGGGGCAAGTTCCGTCCCGGCTCGCGCGCATGCGGTCCCGCTCGACGCTCATCGCACGCTCCTCAGGCCAACCGCGTGAGCCGCTCGAGGCGGATCCAGGCGCGCAAGGTTTCGGCGACGCTCCAGGCCTGAGCGAAGCAGCCGCGTGCCGGATGCGGCGCATCGCCGTCGAAGATCTCGCCGAGCGAACCCATGCAGTCCCCGCTGAGCGCCTGGCCGAGCGGCTGGAGGAAGGACTGCGCGGCTCGCGCATCGCCGTATGCGAGGAAATGGGCCCAGGCGAACGGGCCGAGCAGCCAGGTCCACACCGTGCCCTGGTGGTAGGAGGCGTCGCGGCGGAACGCATCGCCCAGGTAGCGGCCGAGGTAGGCCCCGTCGCGCGGGCTCAAGGAGCGAAGGCCATAGCTCGTCAGCAGTTCGCGCGCGCAAGTCGAGACCACCGCGCGGCGCTCGGCGGCCGTGAGCACCGAGTAGGGCAGGGAGGCCGCGAGCAGCTGATTCGGACGGATGCTCGCATCCACACCGGAACCGCCGTCGACGTCGATCACGTCGTACAGACAGCCGGCCGAGGCGTTCCAGAAACGGCCGAAGCCGGCGCCCGCCGCGTCGCGCAGCCGCCGGCAGGCGTCGAAGGCGCTGCGCTCGTTGCCGCGGTTCGCGAGCCGCATGGTCACGTCGAGCGCATTGAGCCACAGTGCGTTGATCTCGACCGGCTTGCCGGCGCGCGAGGTGAAGGCGCGCTCGCCCTGTTTCGCGTCCATCCAGGTGAGCTGAGTGCCCGGCGCGCCCGCGCGCAGCAGTCCGTCGGCGGCGTCGACCCGGATCTGGAAGCGAGTGCCGGCGACGTGCGCGCGGATGATGCCGATCAGCACCGGCAGGAGCTCGCGTTCGAGCGCGGGGTCCGGGTGCGCGGCCAGATGCTCGTCGAGCGCGTGGAACAACCACAAGGTCGCATCGGCGGTGTTGTAGGCGGGCGGGCTCTCGCCGGCCGGCAGGGTATTCGGCAGCATGCCGCCGTCGACCTGGCGCGCGTAGGTGCGCAGCACCTCGGCGGCGATCTCGTGACGGCCGAGCGCGGTGGCGAGCCCCGGCAGCGAGATCATCGTGTCGCGGCTCCATTCGTCGAACCAGGGGTAGCCGGCGATCACGCCCGCGCCCTGCTCGCCGCGCGCGCCGCGGCGCACCAGGAACTGGTCCGCGGCGCGTGCGAGCTGACGGACCCATGGCGGCGCGGTGGCGGGCAGGGCCGCGCAGGCCGCCTCGCCGGCGAGCTCGACCTGCCTCTCGACTTGGGCGCCCTCGGCCGGCGCCGAGTCCTCGGCCGTGGCGATCAGATCGCTGCGTTCGCCCGCGGCGAGCTCGACCGTGAACCGCCCCGGCATCCACAGGTCCTCGATCGAATCCAGGCCGCGCGCCTCTTCCTCGCGATGGCGGAAATTGAAATAGCACACGCCCGCGGGCTCGAAGCGACCGCGCTGCAGAACGAGCCGGTAGGCGCGCGCCCCGGCCGCCGCCGGTTCGACCGAGACCGCATCGCCCGTGCTCGCCGGGGTGTGGGTGATTCGCGCCGCGAGCGCGCCGCGCGCCTGCTGATGGTGGTCGCGGAAGGTGACGAAGGGCGCGATCTCGAGCCGCACCGGCGCGCTCGCGCGCAACAGCGTGAAACTCGCATAACTGGTCGCGGCGAGCGGCGCCATGAAGATCTTGAGCTCGAGCAGCGCGTCTGCGAAGGCGTAGCGCCAGGTCGGGATCCCGGCGCGCAGCTCGAAGGACTGAAGATGCACGAATCCCTGCGGCGCGACCGTACCGTCGGCGAATTCGTTGGCGCCGAGCGCATGGCTCCGCCCGTCGTAGAGGACGCTCGCGTCGAATTTCGCGACCAGCAGCCGCCGCTCGATCGGCGGGGCGAGGCTCGCGATCAGCAGCCCGTGGTAGCGGCGCGTATTGGCGAGCGCGACCGTGCCGCAGGCGTAGCC
>JAGWPY010000193.1 GCA_028870275.1 Gammaproteobacteria bacterium
CCCCTTCGGCGCTAAAGTGTTACCCATGTGCCCGGAATAAAACGTTACCGATGTGATCGGAATGAACCGAGAGGTGAGTGGCTCCCCGGGAGAGATTCGAACTCCCGACCAACGGATTAACAGTCCGTCGCTCTACCACTGAGCTACCGGGGAATGCGTTTTGAGGCGCGGATTTTCGGGAAGCTTGGCCTCGAAGTCAAGGAATCCCGGCTCAACGTGCCGGGATCGCCGCCGCGATGCGGGCCATCGCCTTCTCGAGCGTCGGCAGGCTGCAGGCGAAGGAGATCCGCATGTGATCCGGCGCGCCGAAGCCGCTGCCCGGCACTACGGCGACCCCGGCCTTCAGCAGCAGGTGCTCGGCGAAAGCGGTGTCGTCGGCGAGACCGAGGGCGCGCATCGCGCCGCTGACCTCGGCAAACGCGTAGAAGGTTCCGGCTCCCGGGCGGCAGCGGACGCCGGGAATCGCGTTCAGCGCGGCGACCACGTAATCATGCCGGGCCTTGAACGCCTGGTTCATTTCGGCGACGCAGCTCTGGTCGCCGTTGAGCGCGACCGTCGCGGCCCGCTGCGAGATGCTGGAAGGGTTCGAGGTGGACTGCCCCTGAATGGTGCTCATCGCCGCCGCGAGCTCCTTGGGCGCGCCGCAATAGCCGATCCGCCAGCCGGTCATGGCATAGGCCTTGGAAACGCCGTTGATCGTCACGGTGCGATCATAGAGGTGCGGATTCGCCTGCGCGAAACTCGTGAACGGCTCGCCGGCCCAATAGATGTGCTCGTACATCTCGTCGGCGGCGATCACGATCCGCGGGTTCCGCGCGAGCACGGCGCCGAGCGCCTGGAGTTCGGCGCGCGTATACGCGGCCCCGGTCGGGTTGCTCGGGCTGTTGAGGAACAGCAGTTTGCTGCGGGGCGTGATCGCCGCTTCCAGCTGAGCCGGCGTGATCTTGTAGCCCTGCTCTGCGCCCGCGAACACGCTGACCGGCACGCCGTCGGCGAGCAGCGCCATATCGGGGTAGGACACCCAGTAGGGCGCCGGAATGATGCACTCGTCGCCCGGATCGAGGACGGCCGCGCATACGTTGAAGCAGGTCTGTTTCGCGCCCGAGGACACCACGATCTGGTTGCGCTCATAGGCGAGGCCGTTGTCGCGCTTGAACTTCGCGATCACCGCGTCCTTGAGTTCGGGTGTGCCATCCACTGCGGTGTAACGGGTCAGGCCCTTGCGGATCGCCTCGACGCCGGCGTCGGCAATGAAAGTCGGCGTATCGAAGTCCGGTTCACCGGCTCCGAGGCCGATGATGTCCTTACCCTCGGCCTTGAGCTTCGCCGCCCGGGCGGTCACCGCGAGGGTGGGCGAGGGCTTGACCTTCTGCACGCGCTTCGAGAGGGACACGGTCAATGCGGGATTCCTTCTGCAGCTTGAGGCCGACGGGGCGCGGAGTGTACGAAAAACGACCGAAAATCGCCAGAGTGGCCGCCGGCCGACGGCGCCTGCGATCGGTACGATCGCCGGGGCGGGCTCGTGCGACAATGACCGCATGAGTTTCCAGTTGTCCGCAGCATATCCCCCGGCCGGCGATCAGCCGCAGGCGATCGCGGCGCTCGTGGATGGGCTCGAGAGCGGTCTCGCCCACCAGACCCTGCTCGGGGTGACCGGATCGGGCAAGACCTTCACGATCGCCAACGTGATCCAGCGGGTCCAGCGGCCGACCCTCGTGCTCGCGCACAACAAGACGCTCGCCGCGCAGCTCTATGGGGAGTTCAAGTCGTTCTTTCCCCAGAATGCGGTCGAATATTTCGTCTCCTATTACGATTACTATCAACCGGAGGCCTACGTGCCGGCCTCCGACACCTTCATCGAGAAGGACGCCTCGGTGAACGAGCACATCGAGCAGATGAGGTTGTCGGCGACCAAAGCGCTGCTCGAGCGCCCGGACTCGATCATCGTCGCCACGGTCTCGGCAATCTACGGTCTCGGCGATCCTCAGGCCTACCTGAGCATGGTGCTGCACATGTCCCGGGGCGATCGCCTCGATCAGCGCAAGCTCCTGCGTCGCCTCGCGGACATGCAATACACGCGCAACGAGATGGACCTGCAGCAGGGCACCTATCGCGTGCGAGGCGACGTGATCGACATCTTTCCGGCCGAATCCGAGCGCGAGGCGGTGCGAGTCGAGCTGTTCGACGACGTGGTCGAGAGCCTCAGCCTGTTCGACCCGCTGAGCGGCGAGGTGCTGCGGCGCATGCCGCGCCTGACGGTGTACCCTTCGACCCACTACGTGACGCCGAAGGAGCGGATCCATCAGGCCGTCGAACAGATCCGCGAGGAACTGCGCGAACGGCTGGCCGAACTGCATTCAGCGGGCAAGCTCCTCGAGGCGCAGCGGTTGCAGCAGCGCACCACGTTCGACCTGGAGATGATGAACGAGGTGGGTTACTGCGCCGGCATCGAGAACTACTCGCGCTATCTGTCGGGTCGGGCGGCCGGCGAACCGCCTCCCTGTCTGTTCGACTATCTGCCTGAGAATTCGCTGTTGGTGATCGACGAGAGCCACCAGACCGTGCCGCAGCTCGGGGCGATGTACCGGGGAGACCGCTCGCGCAAGGAAACGCTGGTCGAATACGGATTCCGGCTGCCGTCGGCGCTCGACAACCGACCGCTTCGCTTCGAGGAGTTCGAGAGGCTCTCGCCTCAGACCATCTACGTGTCGGCCACGCCCTCGGCGCATGAACGGCGCGTCTCCGGCCAGATCGTCGAGCAGGTCGTGCGCCCGACCGGCCTGGTCGATCCCGAGGTCGAGATCAGGCCGGTACGCGCCCAGGTCGATGACCTGCTTTCCGAGATCCGCCTGCGCATGGAGCGAAACGAGCGGGTGCTGGTGACCACGCTGACGAAGCGCATGGCCGAGGACCTGACGGAATACCTCGCCGAGCACGGCGTCAAAGTGCGCTACCTGCATTCGGACGTGGAGACCGTCGAGCGCTCCGAGATCATCCGCGACCTGAGGCTCGGAAAATTCGACGTGATCGTCGGCATCAACCTGCTGCGCGAGGGACTCGACATGCCCGAGGTCTCGCTGGTGGCGATCCTCGATGCCGACAAGGAGGGGTTCTTGCGCTCGGAAGGCTCCCTGATCCAGACGATTGGCCGGGCGGCACGCAACATCGCCGGCAAGGCGATCCTCTATGCCGACCGGCGCACCGGCTCGATCGAGCGTGCTCTGGCCGAGACCGACCGGCGCCGCGCGCGCCAGATCGAGTACAACCTGGAACACGGCATCACGCCGCGCGGCATCGTCAAGGCGGTCGGCGATGCGATCGAGGGCGCGCGCGGGGTCGAGGAACACGCCGGGCAGGAGATGCCTTCGCAGGCGCCGGCGATGGCGCCCGAACAGGCGGCCAAGCGCATCAAGAAGCTCGAGGCCGAGATGCTGCGGCTCGCGCGCAACCTCGAGTTCGAGGCGGCAGCGCGATTGCGCGACGAGATCGGACGCTTGCGTCAGGGGGCCTTCGGCCTGCCGACCAAGAGGGTGGGCTAGGTGGGCGTCGCCGGCTCGGGTCCGCAAGGGTACGTCGAGGAGGATCCGGACCGTACCGACGCACTGCCGGTGCTCACCGAGGTCGCGGGTGCGGGCGATTTTCCCGAGGCCCAATCCACCGCCGTGCTGGAGGAGCAGACGGACTCCGCGGAACTGCGCCGGCTGGAGGCGACCGTGGCTCATCTGCACGAGGAACTCGCCTTCGCCCGGGCGAGGATCGCCTCTCTGGAAGCCGCCGTGCAGGCCGCGCAGACCGCCACGACGGATCTGGCGGACTGGCGGTTGGTCCGACTCGACTTGCGCGAGGAGCGGACCTACCCGCTCGGGCGTCGCAGCAGGATCGGGCGCGCCGATACCTGTGAGGTCTGCATCGATTCCCCGTCGATCAGCCGCTATCACGCGATCGTCCTGATCGACGCCGAGGGGGCTCTGATCGAGGACCTGCGGAGCACGAACGGCATCCTGCTCAACGGGCGCAAGATCGAGCGGCACCGCCTGCATGACGGCGATCTTCTGACCCTGGGCGAGATCAAGTTCCGAATTTCCAATCCGCCGCCGCCAAAGCGCTGAAGCGCGGGGCCGGAGCCCGTGACCCGGGGCGTCGGCGGCGCCATTCGCCGATCGCCCGGCCGGGGCCCCTTTCACGACGGCGCGGAATCCGGTATCGTTCGCGCCCTCCCATGCGCGCTTAGCTCAGCGGTAGAGCATCACCTTGACATGGTGGGGGTCAGTGGTTCGATCCCACTAGCGCGCACCACTCGACTGCGAAGGGGTGTGGGCGAGCGCCGGATGTCCCCCGCGCCGGCGGTGGCTCCGGGGAGCACTCGGCCCATTTGTTACACTGCAGGCCTATGCCCGAAATCACCTTGCCCGACGGTAGTCGTCGGCGCTTCGATCACCCCGTGACGGTTGGCGAGGTCGCCGCCGCGATCGGTCCTGGCCTCGCCAAGGCCGCGCTCGCCGGCCGCGTCGACGGTCGGCTCGTCGACCTCTCGCATCGCCTCGACGTCGATGCCGGGGTCAGCATCGTCACCGACAAGGATCCCGAAGGCATCGAGGTGTTGCGTCACTCGACCGCGCACCTGCTCGCCAACGCCGTTCAGGAGCTCTTTCCCGACGCCCAGGTCACGATCGGCCCGGTGATCGAGGACGGCTTCTATTACGACTTCGCTTACAAGCGACCGTTCTCGACCGAGGATCTGGCGGCGATCGAACAGCGCATGCACCAGATCGCCGAACGCGACCTGCCGATCCGTCGACGCGTGCTCGCGCGGGACGAGGCCGTGCGGCACTTCGAGTCGATCGGCGAGCGCTACAAGGCCGAGATCATCGCTTCGATTCCGGGCGGCGAGCCGATCAGCCTGTACGGCCAGGGAGAGTGGGAGGATCTGTGCCGCGGCCCTCACGTTCCCTCGACCGGCCGGCTGCGGGCCTTCAAGCTCACCAAAGTCGCCGGCGCGTACTGGCGCGGCGATTCGCGCAACGAGATGCTGCAGCGGATCTATGGGACCGCGTGGGCGAACCCGAAGCAACTGCAGGAGTACCTGACGCGACTCGAGGAGGCGGAAAAGCGCGATCACCGGCGCATCGGCCGCGAACTCGATCTGTTCCACCTTCAGGAAGAAGCCCCGGGCGCGGTGTTCTGGCATCCGAAGGGCTGGGCCCTGTTCCAGCAGTTGATCTCCTATATGCGCGAGCGGCAGACCGCGGCCGGCTACGTGGAGATCAACACCCCGGAGATCATGGATCGGGAGCTCTGGGTACAGTCGGGTCACGTCGAGAAATTCGGCGAGAACATGTTCATGACGAGGACGCCCGACGAGCGTACTTTCGCGATCAAGCCGATGAATTGTCCGGGCCACGTGCAGGTGTTCAAGCAGGGTCTGCGCAGCTACCGCGAATTGCCGCTGCGTTTCGCCGAATTCGGCAAGGTGCACCGCTATGAGCCGTCCGGCGCGTTGCACGGGCTGATGCGGGTACGGGCGTTCACCCAGGACGATGCGCACATTTTCTGCACCGCCGATCAGATCACCGAGGAATCGGTCAAGGTCACCGAACTGATCCTGGGGATCTACCGAGATTTCGGCTTCGAGGACGTGCGCATCAAGTTCTCCGACCGGCCCCCGAAGCGGGTTGGCTCGGACGAGATCTGGGACAAGGCCGAGGACGCGCTGCGCCAGGCCGCCGCGGCGGCCGGTATCGAGACCAGCCTGAATCCGGGGGAGGGCGCCTTCTACGGGCCTAAGCTCGAGTTCGTGTTGCGCGACGCGATTGGGCGGGATTGGCAGTGCGGGACCCTGCAGGTCGATCTGAACCTGCCGGGGCGCCTCGGTGCGGCCTTCGTGGGCGAGGATGGGCAAAAGCACATTCCCGTCATGCTGCATCGCGCCATGTTCGGTTCACTGGAGCGATTCACCGGCATTCTGATCGAACATCATGCGGGAAAACTGCCCACCTGGCTCTCGCCGGTGCAGGCCGTCGTCATGGGAATTACCGAGAGACAGGCCGCATATTGCCTGGAAATCGCGGAACGCCTGAAAAATCAGGGGCTTCGAGTCGAACTGGACTTGAGGAACGAAAAGGTTGGCTTTAAAATCCGCGAGCACACATTGAAGCGCGTCCCTTACCTCCTGGTCGCCGGTGATCGGGAAGTGGAGGGGCGCTCCCTGGCCGTGCGCACGCGTCATGGCAAGGACCTCGGTGCGATCGGGATCGACCCGCTCGCCGCGGCCCTTGTCGAGGAAGTCGCGAGCCGCGGCCGCATTATTTTGGAGGATCGCGTATCGCAACGTCCAAGCGCGTAAGGCGCAATGAGGAAATCCTGGCCCCTTCGGTGCGGGTGATCGCAGCGGATGGCAGTCAGGCCGGCGTGATGTCGAGGGCCGAGGCCCTGCAGATGGCCAGCTCGCAATCGCTTGACCTGGTCGAGGTCTCGCCGATGGCGGAGCCGCCGGTCGTCCGGGTGATGGATTTCGGCAAGTTCCTGTTCGAACAGAACAAGAAGGCGCACGCTGCGAAACGCAAGCAGAAGCAGATACAAGTCAAGGAAGTGAAGTTTCGTCCCGGAACGGAAGAGGCTGATTACCAGGTCAAACTGCGTAACATCATCCGCTTCCTGTCCGAGGGTGATAAGGCCAAGGTGACCTTGCGTTACCGTGGTCGCGAGCTCGTCCACCAGGACATCGGCCGCAAACTTCTGTCGAGGATTTCGGAAGACCTCTCGCCGCACGCGGTGGTCGAACAGAATCCGCTGATGGAGGGCAAGCAGATGATCATGGTGTTCGGGCCGAAGAAAAAGTGAGCGGCGGGCCCTAACCGGCCTTCCACATCCGCCTGCAGCGGTCGCGGCGGGGTACTCGAGCGAGGACCCGGTGCGGCGTCGGCGATCAGGCCAAGAAGCGATTTAGGAGTAGAACATGCCCAAGATGAAGACCAACCGGGCTGCGGCGAAGCGTTTCCGAAAAACGGCGAACGGCTTCAAGCGCGGCCAGTCACACCGCCGTCACATCCTGACGAAGAAACCGAGCAAGCGTAAGCGCCAGCTGCGTCGTGAGATGCACGTGCATGAGACCGATCAGGATCGGATCAAGCAGCTGCTGCCCTACGCGTGACGCGAATCAGGAGTAACGGAACATGGCAAGAGTAAAACGCGGCGTCATCGCCGGACGTCGGCACAAGAAGATCCTCAAGAAGGCCAAGGGCTATTTCAACGCCCGGCGCAAGGTCTTCCGTACCGCCAAACAAGCGGTCATCAAGGCCGGTCAGTACGCCTATCGCGGCCGCCGCGAAAAGAAGCGCGAGTACCGCGCGTTGTGGATCACGAGAATCAACGCGGCTGCGCGTCTCTCGGGACTGTCCTACAGCCGCCTGATCGACGGCATGAACAAGGCGGGACTCGCGATCGACCGCAAGGTGCTCGCGGACCTCGCGGTGCACGATCTGCCGGCGTTCGCGGCGATCGCGGAGAAGGCCAAGGCGAGCCTCGCGGCCTAGCGCGCAGGCGGATCCGAAGGTCGAGGCACGGGGACGCCCGGCGTTGACGCCGGCGTCCCCGGCGCCGATCGCGCCGGACTGCACCGATGGCCGAACACGAATCCCTGCCTTCACTGGTCGAGCGGACGCTCGCCGAAGTCTCTGCCTGCGTCGATCTCGCCGCACTCGACGAAGTGCGTGTGCGCGTGCTCGGCAAGAAGGGCCTGCTCACCGAACGACTGAAGACGCTTGGCGGCCTGCCGGCGGGCGAACGCCCCGCAGCGGGTCAGCGGATCAACGACGCTAAAGTGGAAATCCAGACCGCGCTCGAGCGCGCCCGGGCAGCGCTCGAGGCGGCGGCGCTCGAAGCGGCGCTCGCTGCGGGCCGGATCGACGTGAGCCTGCCGGGTCGCGGACCGGACGCGGGCAGCATGCATCCGGTGACGCGGACGCGCTTGCGGATCGAACGGATCTTCGCGCAGGCGGGCTTCCAGATCGCCGCGGGACCGGAAGTCGAGGACGATTTCCACAACTTCGAGGCGCTCAACATCCCGCCGAATCATCCGGCGCGCGCGATGCACGACACCTTCTATTTCCCGGACGGCCGGTTGCTTCGCACCCATACCTCGCCAGTCCAGATCCGGGCGATGCGCCAGCAGGAGCCGCCGCTCGCGGTGATCGCTCCGGGACGCGTCTATCGCTGCGATTCGGACATGACCCACCCGCCGATGTTCCATCAGGTCGAGGGACTGGTGGTGGGGGAGACGGTGAGCTTCGCGAACCTGAAGGCGATGCTGCATACCTTCGTCGAGCGGTTCTTCGAACGGCCGCTTGGCATGCGATTGCGCCCCTCCTATTTCCCATTCACCGAGCCTTCCGCCGAGGTCGACATCGAGTGCGTGTTCTGTCAGGGCCAGGGATGCCGGGTCTGCAAGCAGACCGGTTGGCTGGAGATCCTCGGCTGCGGAATGATCCACCCGAATGTGCTTGCCGCGGCGGGCATCGACGCGGAGCGCTGGCAGGGGTACGCGTTCGGCATGGGAATCGAGCGACTGGCGATGTTGCGCTACGGCGTCGATGATTTGCGCCTGTTCTTCGAAAACGACCTGCAATTCCTCAAGCAATTCCCGTGAAGATCACCCAACGTTGGCTCGCCGAGTTCACCTCGGTCGATGAGTCTCCCGCAGCGCTGGCCGCGCAGCTCACGCTGTCGGGGCTCGAGGTCGAAGGGTATGCGGCGGCCGCGCCCGCGTTCAGCGAGGTCGTGGTCGGCGAAGTCCTGGAATGCGCCCGTCATCCGGACGCCGACCGGTTGTCGGTGTGCGTGGTGACCACCGACGGTCAGGATCGCCTGCAGATCGTCTGCGGCGCGCCCAATGTGCGCGCCGGTCTCCGGGTCGCGGTCGCCCGGGTCGGCGCACGGCTCCCCGGGGGTGTCGCGATCCGGCGCAGCAAGCTGCGGGGCGTCGAGTCTCAGGGGATGCTGTGCTCGGCTCGCGAACTCGGGCTCGGCACCGAGCACGACGGCATTCTGGAGCTCCCTGCGGAATTCGCCACGGGAGCCGATCTGCGCACCGCACTCGATCTCGACGATGTCGTGTTCGAGGTGAACGCGACTCCCAATCGCGGCGATTGCATGAGCGTGCTCGGGATCGCCCGTGATCACGCGGCCGCCCGCGAGCGGCGGCGTCTCATGCATCCGGTCGCCGCGGTGACGGCGCGTCACGAGGAGATTCGCGAGGTGCGGCTCGAAGCCGGCGCGGCCTGCCCGGTGTTCGCCAATCGGCTGATCCGCGGGGTCCGCGCCGGTGGTCAGTCGCCGCTCTGGCTGCGCGAGCGTCTGCGGCGGGTCGGTGTGAACTCGATTTCGCCGATCGTCGACGTGACCAACTACGTGATGCTCGAACTCGGCCAACCGATGCATGCCTACGACGCGGGCTTGCTGCAGGGCGCGGTGAGCGTGCGCTGGGCCAGGGGAGGGGAGCGGCTGACCTTGCTCGACGATCGCGAGTACGCGCTCGCCGAGGATCATCTGGTGATCGCCGACGTCGCAGGCGCCATCTCCCTGGCCGGCATCATGGGCGGACGACGCACCGCGATCTGCGAACGGACGACCGACGTATTCCTGGAAGTTGCGCACTTCGACCCCGCCGCGGTTGCCGGCCGGGCGCGGCGGCTCGGGCTGTTCACCGACAGCGCCCAGCGGTTCGAGCGCGGCGTGGATCCGACCTTGCCGGTTCGCGCGATCGAGCGCGCCACCGCCTTGCTGCTCGAGATCGCCGGTGGCGAGCCGGGGCCGGTGGACGTGCGGCGCGTTGGCGGCGAGTTCGTTCCCCGCCCGCTGGAGTTGCGCCGGGAGCGGCTCGAAAGGATGCTCGGAACGAGCGTGCCCGAATCCGAGGTCGGCGAGATTCTCGCTGCGATCTGTGAGCAGGTGAGCCCGACTGCCGCGGGCTGGCGTGCGAGCGCACCGCCGCATCGCTTCGATCTCGCGATCGAAGTCGACCTGATCGAGGAGGTGGCGCGGCTCAGGGGCTTCGATCGCATTCCGGAGCGTCACGCCGTGGCGCCGCAGATCGCGGGCGTCTCGAGCGAGACGCGTCTCGCCCCTGAACGGATCCTCGAGGCGATGATCGACCGCGGCTATCGCGAAGTCATCACCTACAGTTTCGTCGACCCGGTTCTGCAGCGCACGCTGTTCCCGGAGGCGAAGGCGCTCGAACTCGCCAACCCGATCTCCAACGACCTCGCGCAGATGCGTGTCTCGCTCTGGCCGGGACTGGTGCATGCGGCCCGCGAGAACCTGCGACGCCAACAGTCACGGCTGCGGCTCATCGAAGCGGGTCGGCGCTTCGTGCTCGAAGACGCTACCCTGCGGGAGATCGAGACTCTTTCGGGGCTGGTCACCGGTCCGAAGTGGCCGGAGCAATGGGGCAGTGCCCGCGAGAGCGCCGATTTCTACGACGTGAAGGCCGATCTCGAAGGCCTGTTCGCCCTGACCGGGGATCATGGCGACTGGCGATTCCAAGCTGATGCCCACCCGACCCTGCGCCCGGGCCGCACGGCGCGCATCGAGCGCGCCGGACTCTGTGTCGGCTGGCTCGGTGAGCTCCACCCGGGGATCGCGAAAGCACTGGACCTGCCGTCCGGCATCTGGCTTTTTGAGCTAGATTCAGAGTCAGCTTTTGCTTGTAATAAGCTGTATTTTAAGAAAATATCGAAATTTCCCTCGGTCCGACGGGATCTCGCGGTGGTGGTCGAGGAGCGAGTCACGTTCGCAGAACTGCTTGAAAATGTTACATTGGCCAGCGCGGGCCTGTTGACCGACCTGTTCGCCTTCGACGTATACCGTGGACCTGGTATAGAAGCAGGTCGAAAAAGTGTTGCTTTAGGCTTGATTTTACAGGACTCTTCCCGCACTCTTACCGACGTCGATGCAGACACTGTCGTGGCCTCCGTGGCCCAACGACTCCGGGATGTATTCAGCGCCACGATAAGAGACCAATAATCCATGGCAGCCCTGACGAAGGCGGAGATGGCCGAAGCCCTGTTCGACCAGCTGGGCCTGAACAAGCGCGAGGCAAGGGAGCTCGTCGATCTGTTCTTCGAGGAGATCCGCGCCGCGCTGTCCTCGGGCGAGCAGGTGAAACTTTCCGGATTCGGCAATTTTGATCTGCGCGACAAGAATCGGCGGCCCGGGCGCAACCCGAAGACCGGCGAAGAGATTCCGATCAGCGCGCGCCGGGTGGTGACCTTCCGGCCCGGCCAGAAATTGAAGGCCCGCGTCGAGGCATATGCTGGAACCAAGCAACAATAGCGAACTGCCGGCGATCCCCGGCAAGCGGTACTTCACGATCGGAGAGGTCAGCGACCTCTGCGGCGTCAAACCGCACGTTTTGCGCTACTGGGAACAGGAATTCCCCCAGCTGAAGCCGGTGAAGCGGCGCGGCAATCGCCGGTATTACCAGCGCCAGGACGTGCTGGTGATCCGCCAGATCCGCAGTCTCCTCTACGAACAGGGCTTCACGATCGGCGGCGCCCGCAACCGGCTCATGGGGTCCGAGGCGCAGACCGATCTCAACCAGAGCCAGCAGCTGATCCATCAGATGCGCATCGAGCTCGAGGAGCTGGTCAAGATCCTGCGTCGCTGAGCGTGGCCGCGCGCTCTTGCATGCGCTTCACGGCCTGAAACCGGGCAGGCTTTTCGGGTATCATTTCAACACGGTCGGGGCGTGGCGCAGCCTGGTAGCGCACTTGCATGGGGTGCAAGGGGTCGGAAGTTCGAATCTTCTCGCCCCGACCATTTTTCGAAATCCTCCTGACCCCGGGCCGCGAGACCGCCCATGGGTGTCATCCCGCCAAACCGACTCAGCCGAACCCTGAATTCGTTGCAGCTCCAATTGGACTTGGCATATCTGGGCGTTTAGGCCTAAGTTATTGCGTCGTCCCGAAGTCCCTTGCGGCTTTCCGCAGTGCAGTTATGCGATGGGCGGCCGATACCATGGAAGGGCGATCAGGAGGATCGCGCTGCGGTGCATCACGACCGGAATGGTCGGAACATCGGTGATGGCTGGGAGAGTAGCGAAGAATCGAGATGTATGCGGCGCGCCTGCTGATACTCGACGACGACCCTCAGGTCGGCAAGATGATTCGGCTCATCGCCGAGACCGTCGGCGTTGCGGCGCGCTGTCCCGAACACGCCGATGAATTCTTCGAGCTGATTGATGACTGGCGCCCGACCCACATCGCGCTCGATCTGGTGATGCCGGAGATGGACGGCGTCGAGGTGCTGGTCGAACTGGCAAGACGGCGCTGCACGGCCAAGATCATCATCACGAGCGGCGTCGGTACCCGGGTGCTCGACGCGGCCGGTCGTTCGGCCAACGAGCATGGCCTGTCGATTGCCGGCGTGCTCTCGAAGCCGTTCTCGCCGAGTACCCTGCGCGCGCTGCTGGTCGAGGAGGCGCCGGCGCTGAACGGGGGTGCGGGATCGCCCTTCGCAGGGCCCAAATCGACGGCCTCGAGTCTGCACGCCCTGAGCGGCGAGGACCTGCGCCGCGGACTCGAGGCTCGCGAGTTCGCGCTGGCGCTGCAGCCTCAGGTGCACTGTACCAACGGTGAGCTCGCGGGTTTCGAGGCGCTCGCGCGCTGGAATCATCCGCAGCTAGGCCTGGTCGGCCCCGACCGTTTCATCGCGC
>JAGWPY010000194.1 GCA_028870275.1 Gammaproteobacteria bacterium
GAGACCTCCATCGCGCCGAGCACCGAGAGATCGATGTGGCCGCCGCGGATCATCGCGAAGCTGTCGGCCGAGGAGAAATACGAGGTCGTCGGCAGTTCGGTGACCGTCTGCTTGCCGGCGTTGATCAGGTCCGGGTCCTCCTCGCCCTCGTAGGGGAAAGGGCCCATGCCGAGCATGCCGTTCTCCGACTGCAGGATCACCTTCATGCCGGGCGCGATGTAGTTCGCGACCAGGGTCGGGATGCCGATGCCGAGGTTCACGTAGAACCCGTCCTGAAGCTCGCGCGCGGCGCGCGCGGCCAGATCCTCACGCGACCACGGCATCGTCGCCTCCCGGACGCTTGCGCGTCGTGCGTTTCTCGATCAATCGGGAATAATTGCGGCCGACGATGATCCGCTGTACGTAGATCCCCGGCGTGTGGATCTGATCGGGGTCGAGCTCGCCCGGCTCGACCAGGTGTTCGACCTCGGCGACCGTGATCCGCCCGGCGGTCGCCATCGGCGGATTGAAGTTGCGCGCGGTCTTGCGGTAGACGAGGTTGCCCTCGGTATCGCCCTTCCAGGCGCGCACCAGCGAGATGTCGGCGGTCAGCCCCTTCTCGAGCACGTAGGTCTCGCCATCCACCACGCGCTGTTCCTTGCCCTCGGCGACCAGGGTGCCCGCCCCGGTGCGGGTATAGAACGCGTAGATCCCGGCGCCGCCCGCGCGGATCCGCTCGGCGAGCGTGCCCTGAGGGTTGAACTCGAGCTCGAGTTCGCCCGAGAGGTACTGGCGTTCGAACTCCTTGTTCTCGCCCACATAGGACGAGATCATCTTGCGGATCTGCCGGGTCGTGAGCAGGACCCCCAAGCCGAAGCCGTCGAGGCCGGCGTTGTTCGAGACCACCGTCAGATCGCGCGCACCGAGCTCGCGCACCGCCGCGATCAGGTGCTCGGGCACGCCGCAGGCGCCGAATCCCCCCGACATCAGCGTCATGCCGTCCTTCAGCACGTCGCGCAGCGCGCTCGCCGCATCGGGATAGACCTTGCCGCGCGGCCCGCCGCTCATGCCCGCGCCTCCGCCGCATCCAGCGTGTTCGACAGCAGCATCGCGATGGTCATGGGGCCGATGCCGCCCGGCACCGGCGTGATCGCGCCGGCCCGCGGCAGCGCCGCCTCGAAATCCACGTCGCCGACCAGCTTGCCGGAGTCGCTGCGGTTGATGCCGACGTCGAACACCGCCGCTCCGGGTCGGATCCACTCGCCGCGGACCATGCCGGGACGGCCGACCGCGGCGACCACGAGCTCGGCGCGCTCGACTTCGGCGGCGAGGTCGCGGGTACCGGTGTGACAGACCGTCACGGTGCAGCCGGCGAGCAGGAGCTCGAGCGCCATCGGCCGGCCGACGATGTTCGAGGCCCCGACCACGGTCGCGCGCAGGCCGCGCAATTTCATGCCGTATTCGGCGGCGAGACGGATCACGCCGTAGGGCGTGCACGGCCGCAGCCGCGGCCGCTTCTGCGCGAGCAGCCCGGTGTTGTGCGGATGGAAGCCGTCCACGTCCTTGCGCGGATCGATCGCATCCATGATCTCGTTGGCGTCGAGACCCGCGGGCAGCGGCAGCTGCATGAGGATCCCGTCGACCGCGTCGTCGGCGTTGAGCTTTGCGACCAGGCCGAGGAGTTCGGCCCGGCCGACCGTCGATGGGAGATCGTGCGCGAACGAGCGGATGCCGGTCTCGTCACAGGCCTTGCGCTTGTTGCGCACATAGACGCTCGAAGCGGGGTCGCTGCCGACCTGCACCACCGCGAGACCCGGGGCGCGGCCATGCTTCGTCGTGAACGCCGCGGCGCGGGTCTTCACCTCGCCTCGGACCTTGGCGGCGACGGCCTTGCCGTCGAGCAACGTGGCGGTGCGGCTCACGCGTTCAGTACCGGTAATGGTCGGACTTGTACGGGCCCTGGGGCGCGACGCCGATGTAGCGGGCCTGCGCGTCGGTGAGCTCGGTGAGCTGTACGCCGATCCGCGAGAGCTGCAGCCGCGCGACTTTCTCGTCCAGGTGTTTCGGCAACAGGTAGACGCCGACCGGATACTGCTTCGGGTTCGTGTACAGCTCTATTTGCGCGAGCACCTGGTTCGCGAACGAGGAGCTCATCACGTAGGAGGGATGGCCCGTGCCGCAGCCGAGGTTCACCAGCCGGCCCTCGGCGAGCAGGATGATGCGCTTGCCGTCCGGAAAGATCACATGATCGACCTGGGGCTTGATGTTCTCCCAGGTATACCTGCGCAGGGCGGCGACCTCGATCTCGTTGTCGAAGTGGCCGATGTTGCAGACGATCGCCTGATCCTTCATCCGCAGCATGTGCTGATGGGTGATGACATGCAGGTTGCCGGTCGCGGTCACGAAGATGTCGGCCTTGTCGGCCGCGTAGTCCATGGTGACGACGCGATAGCCTTCCATCGCGGCCTGCAGCGCGCAGATGGGATCGATCTCGGTGACCCAGACCTGAGCCGAGAGCGCGCGCAGCGCCTGCGCCGAGCCCTTGCCGACGTCGCCGTAGCCGGCGACCACCGCGACCTTTCCGGCGATCATCACGTCGGTCGCGCGCTTGATGCCGTCCACCAGCGACTCGCGGCAGCCGTAGAGATTGTCGAACTTCGACTTGGTGACCGAGTCGTTGACGTTGATCGCCGGGAAGGCGAGCTCGCCGTCCTTGGCCATCTGGTAGAGCCGCTTCACGCCGGTGGTGGTCTCCTCGGAGACGCCGCGCACCTTGGCGAGACGGGTCGAGTACCACTTCGGATCGGTCTTGAGGCGCGCCTTGATGGAGGCGAACAGGTGCTCTTCCTCCTCGCTGGTCGGCTTCGCGACCACGGAGAGGTCCTTCTCGGCCTTGGCGCCGAGGTGCAGGAGGAGCGTCGCATCGCCGCCGTCGTCGAGGATCATGTTCGAATGGCCTCCGTCCGGCCATTCGAAGATCCGGTGGGTGTAATCCCAGTACTCGGCGAGCGACTCGCCCTTGACCGCGAACACCGCGGTGCCGCCGGCGGCGATCGCCGCGGCCGCGTGGTCCTGGGTCGAATAGATGTTGCAGGAAGCCCAGCGCAGCTCGGCGCCGAGCGCGGCGAGCGTCTCGATCAGCACGGCCGTCTGGATGGTCATGTGCAGGGAGCCCGAGATGCGGGCGCCGCGCAGCGGCTGGCGGGCCGCGAACTCCTCGCGGATCGCCATGAGCCCCGGCATCTCCGTCTCGGCGATGCGGATCTCCTTGCGGCCCCAGTCGGCGAGCGCGAGATCCTTGACGACGAAATCCCTTTTCTCCTTGACCACTGCATTCATGGCAATCGACTCCTTGCGCAAGGCGGGCTCAGGCGGCACGCCGGGACTTGTTGGACCTGGAAGCGGACCCGGAGGCGTCCGCGGCGAGCGCGGCGGCCTTGTCGGTGCGCTCCCAGGTGAACTCCCGCTCGTCACGACCGAAATGGCCGTAGCTCGCGGTCTTCTGGTAGATCGGCCGCGTGAGATCGAGCATCTCGCGCAGGCCGTACGGGGTGAGGTCGAAATGCGCGCGCACGAGCTGGGTGAGCTTCGCATCGGCGATCTTGCCGGTACCGAAGGTCTCGACCATGATCGAGGTCGGCTCGGCGACGCCGATCGCGTAGGAGACCTGGACCTCGCAGCGCTCGGCTAACCCTGCGGCGACGATGTTCTTGGCGACGTAGCGCGCCGCGTAGGCGGCCGAGCGATCGACCTTGGAGGGGTCCTTGCCGGAGAACGCACCGCCACCATGGCGCGCGAATCCGCCGTAGGTGTCGACGATGATCTTGCGGCCGGTGAGTCCGCAGTCGCCGACCGGCCCGCCGACCACGAACCGGCCCGTGGGGTTGATGTGGAAGCGCGTGCGCTTGTCGAGCCAGCGGCGCGGCAGCACCGGCTTCAGGATCTCCTCCATGACCGCCTCGCGCAGCCGGCGGGTCGACACCTCGTCGTCATGCTGGGTCGAGAGCACCACGGCCTCGAGGCCGACCGGGCGGTGGTCCTCGTAGCGCAGCGTCACCTGGCTCTTCGCATCGGGGCGCAGCCAGGGGAGCTTGCCGGCCTTGCGGACCTGGGCCTGGCGCTTGACCAGCCGGTGGGCGAGCGTGATCGGCGCCGGCATGAGCACGTCGGTCTCGTTGGTGGCATAGCCGAACATCAGTCCCTGATCGCCGGCGCCCTGTTTGCGCGCGTCCTTGCGATCGACGCCCTGGGCGATGTCCGGCGACTGCTTGCCGATCACGTTGAGCACGCCGCAGCTCGCACCGTCGAAGCCCATGTCCGAGGTGTCGTAGCCGATGTCGAGCACGGTCTTGCGCACGATCGCCTCGACGTCCACCCAGGCGCTCGTGGTGATCTCGCCGGCGACGATCACCACCCCGGTCTTGACCAGAGTCTCGCAGGCCACGCGGCCGCGCGGATCGAGGCTCAGGATCGCATCGAGGATCGCATCCGAGATCTGGTCGGCGACCTTGTCCGGATGGCCCTCGGAAACCGATTCCGAGGTGAAGGAGAACTGTTTGCTCATGTCAGGGTTCCAGGGGCTGGTTGTCCAAAGGCTTCCGCGAAACGTTGCGCGAACTCCATCCGCGTGAAGCGGTGGTTCTGCGGACCGCGCGACTCGATCTTGATCGCGCCCATCAGCGAGGCCACGCGTCCGGTGGTCTCCCAGGGCAGGCCGTGCAACAGACCGTGGATTAGACCAGCGCGATAGGCGTCTCCGCAACCGGTCGGATCGACCAGGGCCCGCGCTGCGGCGCAAGGAATGTCGTAGCTGCGGCCGCGGGTATGGATCTGCGAGCCGGCCGCGCCACGGGTGACGATCAGCGCCTCGACCCGCGCGGTGACGTCCTCGACGCCCCAGCCGGTCTTCTCCTGCATGAGGCCCCACTCGTAGTCGTTGACCGCGACCCAGCGCGCCTCGGCGAGGAACACCTCGAGCTCGGCCGCGCCGAACATCGGCAGGCCCTGGCCCGGATCGAACAGGAACGGGATCCCGGCCGCGGCGAACTGCGCGGCGTGCTCGATCATCGCCTGGCGTCCGTCCGGCGCGACCACGCCGAGCGCGATGCCCTCGCCGGCCCCGGCCACGCGGTTCAGGTGCGCGAACTGCATCGCGCCCGGATGGAAGGCCGTGATCTGGTTGTCGTCGAGGTCGGTGGTGATGTAGGCCTGGGCCGTGAAGGCTTCCGGCACCACGGTCACCTGCTCGAGGTCGATGCCGAGCGAGGTCAGACGCTCGGCATAGGGGCCGAAGTCGTGCCCGGCGGTCGCCATGGGCACCCCCCGGTCGCCGAGCAGCGAGAGTCCATAGGCGATGTTGGCCGCGCAACCGCCGAACTCGCGGCGCATCTCCGGCACCAGGAAGGCGACGTTCAGGATGTGCAGCCGGTCCGGCAGGATGTGCGCCTTGAATCGATCGGGAAACGTTAGAATGGTGTCGTAGGCGACCGAGCCACAGATCAGCGCGCGCAGGGTCCCGTTCGGTTGCCGGGGCATCTAAACCGTCCTCATCGGGCAAACCGTCATTCTACAGTCAAACGAGCCCGGCCGGCAGCGCCGGCCCTAGATTCCGATCTCGCGATGTCCACGAAACCGCCCGGCATGTCGAGGATCCTGGTCCTGCTCGGAGCGATCTCGCTGCTCGCGCCGTTCTCGATCGACCTGTACCTGCCGGCGCTGCCGGCGATCGCCCTGGACCTGCATGCGAGCGCCGCGGCCGTGCAGCTGACGCTGCCGGCCTTCTTCGTCGGCCTCGCGATCAGCCAGCTGTTGTTCGGCTCGCTGGCCGATCGCTTCGGACGCCGCCCGCCGCTGCTCGCCGGCCTCGCGCTCGTCGTGCTCACCTCGATCGGCTGCGCGCTCGCGCCGAACGCCGCCGCGCTGACCGTCTGGCGGGTGTTCCAGGCGATCGGCGTCGGCAGCGCGACCGTGATCCCGCGCGCCGTGGTGCGCGACCGCTTCGAAGTCGGCCACGTCGCGCGGGCGATGTCGCTGCTCGGCATCATCAGCGGCTTGGGGCCGATCCTCGCGCCGCAGTTCGGCGGCCTCCTCCTGTCGCTCGGCAGCTGGCGCCTGCTGTTCGTGCTGCTCTCGGTCATGGCGATCGGCTCGCTCGCCGCGGCCACGGCCATGCTCGAGGAATCGCGGCCGGCCGGACGTGGGCCCGCGATCGGCCCGCGGCTGTGGATGAGCGTGCTCACCGACCGCCGCTTCCTGCGCTTCGCGCTGCCGGCCACGCTGATCTCGGCAAGCGTGTTCGCCTACCTCGCCGGCGCGCCCTTCGTGTTCATCGACCAGCTGCACCTGACGCCGCAGCACTTCGCCTGGCTGTTCGGCATCAATGCGCTTGGCCTGATGAGCGGCGGCCGGATCAACGCCCACATCGTCGTGCGGGTCGCGCCGGAGACGATCTTCCGCCGGGCGATGCTCGCGACCGCATCGATCAACGCCGTTCTGCTGCTCGTGGTGCTCTCCGGTCGCGGCGGCTTCTGGGGACTCGCCCTGCCGCTCTTCTGTTTCGTGACCATGCTCGGCTTCAATTTCGCGAACGGCTTCGCGCTCGCGCTCGCGCCCTTTGGCGCCGCCGCCGGCACCGCCTCGGCGATGTACGGCACGCTGCAGTTCACGCTCGCCGGCGTCGCCGGCGCCGCGGTGAGCACCTTCTACGACGGCAGCCCGCGCTCGATGGCGGCGGTGATGTTCGCCCTGAGCGCCGCCGCGGTCCTGCTGTACCGGGCAATGCGCCTGCCCGAGGGTTTCGACGCCCGGCCGCTCGCGCGCTAAGATCGTTCCATGACGAGCCCACGTCGATCCCGGAGACCGCCATGCGGTCGCCGTCCGCCTACCGCCCGCGGGGTGGCCTCCTGATCCTCGGTCGCGCCGACCTTGGCACCTGGGCCGAGGCCAGCCGCCGCGAGTGGCTGGTGACCAACGGCCAGGGCGGCTACGCCTGCGGCACGGTCGCGCTGGCCAATACGCGCCGCTACCACGGGCTGCTGATCGCGAGCCTCGCCCCGCCGATCGAGCGGCGGCTGCTGGTCGCGAAATTCGACGCGAGCGTCCTCTACGACGGGCGGAGCCATGCGCTCGGC
>JAGWPY010000195.1 GCA_028870275.1 Gammaproteobacteria bacterium
CGCGCTGCACGACGCCGGTGAATATTTCACCGCGCCGTTGCGCTGGGACCTCGGCGACTGGCTCTACCTCGGTGGCACGATCGTCGCGGTCGGCGCGGCCCATCAGTTCGATTCCCAGGTGCGCACGCATTTCACGGCCGGAGTGCCGAACGCGCTGAACGGCAAGGACAAGTACAGTACCCGGGATGCGCTGCCGGCCGCCGCCGCGGTCGCTGCGACCGGGGTCTACGCGATGCTGATCGACGATCGCGCCGGCAAGGCTGAGACCTGGTCCATGCTCGAGGCAGGAGCGCTCGGCTCGAGCACCGCCTTCGTGCTGAAATTCGCGGCGGGCCGCGAGCGGCCCAATCAGACCACCGACCCCAATCTCTGGCGGCATGGCGGCGCCTCGTTTCCGTCGATACACGCCACCGCGGCGTTCGCGATCGGCACCGTGCTCGCCGAGTCCGGCAACGACCGTTACCGCTGGGTACGCCGCATCCTCGGCTACGGCATCGCCGCCGGAACCGGCTACGAACGCCTCAAGCACAACGCCCACTGGCTATCGGACGTGGTCGCCGGGGCGGCGCTCGGCATCGCGAGCGGACGGTTCGCCGTGCATCGCGAGTACGGCGGCGAGCCGGCGGCGCGCTGGCAGGTGTTGCCCGTCGACGGTGGCGTGATGCTCGCCTACACGGTGCCCCTGCGCTGAAGCGACATGACCGCGCAGTTCGAACGTGAAGTCCTCGGCGCGCTGTTGGAGGGCGTGCACGTGCTCGCGGCCGACGGCACCACCATCTACGAGAATCCGGCGGCCGTCCGCCTGTTCGGCTTCGCGCCGGGCGAGATGATCGGCCAGCGACCGCACGCGCTGGTGCATCACCACCGGCGCGACGGATCGCCTTATCCACTCGAGGAATGTCCGATCGCGCGCACGCTGCGCGACGGCGAGGCGCGGCGGATCACCGACGAAGTGTTCTTCCGTCGCGACGGCAGCGCCTTCGCGGTGGTCTACCGCTGTGTGCCGATTCGCGACGAAGCGGGTCGGATCGCAGGCGCCGTGGTCAGTTTCGAGGACGCCGGCGCGGAACTCCGCCAGCGCGATCCGGCGCGCGATGAACTCGCCGTGCTCGCGCGCAATGCCCCGTTGCTGCGCATCGCCGGTCGAATCGCCCGTCTCGGCGGGTGGACGATCGATCTGCCCGAGCGCAAGTTGACCTGGTCGGACGAGGTGTGCGCGATCCACGACCTGGCGCCGGGCCAGATGCAGAGTCCGGAGGAGGCGCTCGACGCGGTGTTGGGCGACATGCGGCCGGTGATCCACGAAAGGCTCGAGGCCTGCATTCGCGACGGCGTGCCTTACGATCTGGAGCTCGAGAAGCGAACGGCCAAGGGCCGTCGGGTCTGGGTCCGCACGATCGGCGAGCCGGTGCGCGATGCCGCGGGCCGAATCGTCAGGGTGCAGGGCGCGATCCAGGACATCACCGAACGCAAGCGTACCGATCTGCTGCTGCGCGAGCAGGCCGCGCTGCTCGACCGGGCGCGCGACGCGATCCTGGTGCGCGACCTGCAGAACCGGATCCACTACTGGAACGAGGGTGCGCGCCGGCTCTACGGGCATGAGGCGCCTGCCGTGCTCGGCCGGCCGGTCACCGAATTCATGTACGAACCCGGCGTGGCCCTCGAAGCGTTTAGGGCCGCCGACGCCGCCGTGCGCGCCGACGGCGAATGGAGCGGAGAGCTCGAGCAGCGGACCCGCGACGGCGCGACGCTGCTCGTCGAGGGCCGCTGGACCCTGCTGCGCGACGAGGAGGGCAATGCGACGTCCGTGCTCGCGATCAACGCCGACATCACCGAACGGCGGGCGCTCGAACGCCAGGTGCTGAGGACCCAGCGCATGGAGAGCATCGGCACGCTCGCCGGCGGGATCGCCCATGATCTGAACAACGTGCTCACGCCGATCCTGATGTCGATCGATCTGCTGAACGATGGCCAGTTGACCGCGCAGCAACGCGCCATTCTCGCCGCGGTCGAGGCCAGTGCGAACAAGGGGGCGGACATGATCCGGCAGATTCTCGCCTTCGCGCGCGGCGTCGAGGGGCGGCGGGTCCGCGTCGACGCGCGCCGGCTGATCGAGGAACTGCTGCGCATCGCCAACGATACCTTCCTGAAGGCGATCGAGATCGAATCGAGGATTGCGCCGAACCTGCCGGCGATCGTCGGCGATCCGACCCAATTGCATCAGGTGCTGCTCAATCTCTGCGTGAATGCGCGCGACGCGATGCCGACCGGTGGACGGCTCACGGTCAGCGCGGACCTCGAGGACCTGCACCGTGCACCGCCCGGAGCCGCCGGGGAATTGCCGCCGGGCCGCTACCTCGTGATCGGCGTGGCGGACACCGGCCTCGGTATGCCGGCCGAGGTGGTCGATCGCATCTTCGAGCCGTTCTTCACGACCAAGGAGCATGGACGGGGCTCGGGTCTCGGACTCTCCGCTTCGCTCGCGATCGCCACCCGTCACGGTGGAACCATCGATGTGCGCAGCGCGTTGGGGCGTGGCAGCGTGTTCCGGGTCTTCCTGCCGGCCGCGGACGCTCCGGCGGACGCCGCGACCGGCGACGCGGAGCGTGCCGAGGTCCGCGGTCGCGGCGAACGGATCCTTCTGGTCGACGACAACCCGATGGTGCTGCTCATGAGCCGGCGCATGCTCGAGACCTTCGGCTATCGCGTGAGCGGCGCCGCGAACGGTCGCGAGGCGCTGGAGGAGTTCGAGCGCGAGCGCGGCGCGTTCGCGGCCGTGATCACCGACATGATGATGCCGGTCATGGACGGCGCGGCGCTGATCCGCGCTCTGCGTGCGATCGACCCGGGGCTGCCGATCCTCGCGGTCAGCGGCGCGGGGTTCGAGGCGGGCGAGCACCGTGCGGGGGCGGCGGCCCCCACGGTGAAGCGGCTGCAAAAGCCCTATTCGACCGAGCAGTTGTTGACCGCCCTGGGCGAGTTGCTGGCGGCACGCAACTCCTCATGAAGGCCGTTCAGGCGGGGCCGCGATCGGCGAGCGCGACGGCCGCGCCGCGCGCATAGCCGCCGGGACGGTAGAAGACGATTCCGGCGAGCAGGCCGCCGATGCCGACCAGTTTGGTCGTCGTATTGAACGTCCACAGCGCGTAGGCGCCGAGGGCGATCAGCGCGACCGCGCTGAGCGCCGGTGCGACCGCGTATTGCAGGAATCGGCCGGTCGACTCGCGGTAGCTGTCGCGGTAGAGCCAGGCGCAGACCAGTCCGGCCAGCCCGTAGTAGTAGGAGACCTGCACGGCGATCGCGTTCACCGAGTCGGCGAGGATGGTCGCGATCGAGGGCATGAAGCTCGAGACGAAGATCACGACGAGGCCGACGCCGAGCAGAAGGTACATGGTGCGCACCGGCGTCACGGTGCGCGCGTGAACCTCGCCGAAATAGCCCGGCAGGGCGCGATCGCGGCCCATCGCGAACAGCGTCCTGGAGAACTGCAGCATCTGGGTCTCCAAGGTGGCGATGCTCGAGAGGATCAGCGCCAGAGCCGCCGCATAGCCGCCGAAGCGGCCTAGACCGGCCGCGAGCGCGACGTGATAGATGAGATTGTCGGAGAAATGCGCGGCATCGCGCAGCGAGAACATCATCAGGGTCGCGACCGTGAAGGCGACGAATGACCCGATCGTCACGAACACGCTGAGGAAGCCGCCGTGGCCGGCCGCGTTCGGCGTGTCGTTCCTGGTCTCTTCCGAGAGATTCGCGGTCACGTCCCAGCCCCAATAGAGGAACACCACGATCAGGGCCGACGAGGCGAAGCCGTGCGCGGTGTAGTCGAAGCGGAACCAGTCCCAGGAGAACGGGTTGACCCCGTGACCGAGGCCGGTGTGCAAGAACGCGGCCAGCGAGATACCGAACAGGATCGCGAGTTCCACCACGCTCATCACGACCTGGACCTTGCTGGTGATCTCGATTCCCGAGATCAGTACATAGGCGATCACCACGAACCAGACGGCGCCGATCGAGGTGGTGAGCAGTACGTGATCGGCGAGCGACGGGTCGATCAGGTCGATGGTCGCGGTGCCGAGCGGCACGCTTCCCGTGACCATGAAGACCATCGAGGCGATCAGCAGGGCCCAGCCGGAGAAATATCCGAAGAACTTCCCGAAACCGATCTTGGTCCACTCGTAGGCTGCGCCCGCGTTGGCGATCTTCTGATTGAGACCCTTGTAGGCGAGGGCGATGCCGAGCACCGGCAGCGCGAAGACGACCACGGCATTGGGCGAGCCGAAGCCTGCGGTGACCAGCAGGCTCGAGATCGCCACGGCGATCGAGAACCCCGGCGCGCTGCCGGCCACCCCCATGATGATCGACTCGAAGAACGACAGTGCATTGGCCTTCAGTTGCGTGCTCATACGGGCATCGATCCTACAGGTAGAAGTCGTACTCGGCGGGCGTGATGTCGCGCAGCAGTGCCGCGTATTCCCCGCGCTTCAGCTCGCGGAACAGTTCCAGGAACCGGGCGGGCAGGTATTGCGCGAGGGCGGGCGATGCGCAGGTGAGGTCGAGCGCGGCGAGCAGGCCGACCGGAAAGCCGCCGTCGCGGCCGGGTTCGACCCGGCCCTTCGCCGGCGCCGACGGGCGCAGCCCATGTTCGATGCCGTGGAGCGCCGCCGCGATCACCGCGGCGACCACCAGATGCGGACTCGCGTCCGCGCCGGCCACGCGGTGCTCGATGCGCCGTCCGGCGCCGCGCGCGGTCGGAATGCGGAAGGCGACGCTGCGGTTGTTGTGGCCCCAATCGCGGCTCTTCGGCACGAACGGTCCCAGGTAGCGCCGGTGGGAGTTGAAGTTCGGCGCGCACAGTCCGACCGAATCGTACATCAGCGCCTGCATGCCGGCGACCGCGTGCTCGAGCAGGGCTTCGCCGTTCTCCATCCCGAACCGGTTCCGGCCTTGCGGGTCGGCGAGACTCAGGTGCACGTGCAGACCGCTGCCGGGCTCCGCGGCGAAGGGCTTGGCCATGAAGGTCGCCTGCATGCCCATGGACTGCGCGACGCCCTTGACGATGCGTTTCAGGAGCACCGCGTGATCGGCCGCGGCGAGCGGGTCGGCGACGTGGTGCAGATTCACCTCGAACTGGCCGATGCCGTACTCGGCCACGGCGCCGCAGACCGGCACCCGCTGAGCCGCGGCGGCGGCGTCGATGCGGTTCAGGAACTCCGCGTTCAGTTCGACCGCGTCCATCGACAGGTTCGCGGCGCGGCGCGGCGGGCCGCCGTTCGCGGCGCTCGCGGCGAGCGCGATGCCCCCGTCGGTAGTGCGCCGCGGGTCGATCAGGTAGAACTCGAGTTCGCAGGCCACGACCGGGTGAAGGTCGGCGCTGCGGCAGCGAGCCACGACCTCGGCGAGAATCCGCCGGGGATCGTACCAATAGGGTTCCAGCGTCTCGACGTTGCGCATCTCGCAGACGACCTGCGCCGTCGGGGTGCGCGTCCACGGCGCCATGCAGAGCGTCCCGGCTATCGGCAGCGCGGTGCCGTCGGGATCGCCGTCCGAGCTGCCCATGCCCTGGACGTTGTGGCCGAGGCCCCGGCAGTCCGCGACCAGGGCCGAGGCGGAGAACTGCACGCCGCTCGAGAACACGGTCTCGGCCTGCGCGACGGGCACGCGCTTGCCGAGCGTGTTGCCGTTCACGTCGATCACGAACGCGTCCAGGCCGCTCGTCTGCGGGTGCTCGCGCAGGAATTCGCTCCATTCGGCCGCGGCTCCGGCCACCTCAGTCGGCATGATCCTTACTCCCCTTCGAAAACCATCAAAGCCGGTCGCGCAGCGCGTACCAGGACATGGCGGCGACCAAGGTCGGCCATCGCAGCGCAGCTCCGCCGGGAAATGCCGGCACCGGTACGCGCGCGAACCGCTCGAAATCGGCCCGTTCGCCGGCGATCGCGTCGGCGAGCAATTTCCCGCAGTAGGGCGCGAGCAGCACGCCGAGACCGGAGAATCCGCTGGCGTTGTAGAGGCCCGGCTCGATCTCGCGCACGAACGGCATGCGCGTCGGAGTGATCGCGAGCGTCCCGCCCCAGCCGTATTCGAACCGCAGGTCCGCGAGTTGCGGAAAGACCTGCAGCGCGTGGCGCCGGACGAAGGCGCGGATATCGGCCGGGAACCGGTACCCGTAGGTCTCGCCGCCGCCGAACAGCAGCCGATGGTCGGGCGTCATGCGGTAATAGTTGACTACGAAGCGCGAATCGGAGACCGCGATGCCGCCGCGGATCAGTTCCCCGGCTCTGGCCTCGCCCAGCGGCTCGGTGACCGCGATGAAGTTGTTGATCGGCATCACGTGCCGCTCGACCTCGCGCGAGAGGCCGCGCAGGTAGCCATTGCAGGCGAGCACGACCTGGGCGGCGCGCACGCGGCCCGCGCCGGTGCGCACGCTCCATTCGGCGCCGGCGCGCGCGATCTGCGTCACGCCCGATCGCTCGTGCAGTCTCGCGCCGTGGCTCTGCGCCGCGCGAGCGATGCCGAGCGCATAATTGAGCGGATGCAGGTGCCCGCCGCCCTCGTCGAAGGAGCCGCTGTGATAATCGTCGGTGGCGACCATCGAACGCACCTCGTCCCGATCGACGAAGCGCAGCCTCGTGTACCCGTAGCGCTCGCGCAGGTGCTCGACGTGCCGCCGCGTGTCCTCGGTGTAGCGGCGCTTGTGGTCCGCGTGCAGCAGGCCGCCGCGAAAATCGCAGCGAATCGAATAGTCCCGGATCAACTGGTCGAGGTGCGCTCGGGCCTCGAGCGCGAGCTCCCACAGCCGCCGCGCCGCGGCCTCCCCGACCTGGCGCTCCAGCCACTCCTGATCGCGACGCAGGCCGACGTGAACCTGCCCGCCGTTACGACCGGACGCTCCCCAGCCGAGCAGGGACTGTTCGAGCAGGACGACTTCGACGCCGCGGCGCGCGAGGTGCAGGGCGGTCGAGAGTCCCGCGAACCCGCCGCCGATCACGGCGACCTGGGCGCGGCTTTCGCCCTCGAGGGTCGGGGCGGCGACCCGCTCGTTCAGCGTCGCCGCGTACCACGAGGGTGCGTGTTCCTTGCCGGGGTCGAGCGCATGCGGGCGTTTCTGGCTGCTCATTTGTGATCACAGTTCTCGGCCCGAGAATACACGAATCCGCTTTTGCCGATCAAACCCATGCCGTCGCGGATGTCGGCGAGGATCGCCGCGCGCAGCTTCCCGCCATCCCGTTCGCCGATCGCCTGCATGGCGACGGCGTGCTGGTCGACGAGGTTCGCCGTACCCACGCGTCCGTAGACGACGCGCATGTACGGACCGAACTGCAGCCAGAGGATCTCGATCAGGCGATTGAGCATGCCGCGCGGCTGGGCATCGTAGATCGAGAAGTGGAAATCGAAGTTGCCCTGCATGTAGGCGTGCAGATCGCCGTCGGCGATGGCCGCGCCGATCGCCTCGTCGATGCGCCCGAGGTCCCGGAGCCGTTTCGCGTCGATGTGCGGCAGGGCGCGCGCCGCGGCCTCCGGCTCGAGCAGTTCGCGGCAGCGGAGCAGTTCGGCGAAACGCTCCTCGGTCATGGTCGGCACGACCACGCGGCGTTTCGAGAAGATCTGCACGGCGCCTTCGGCGGCGAGACGGCTCAGCGCCTCGCGCACCGGGGTCTGGCTGACCCCGAGTTCATCGGCGAGCGTGCGGGTCGACAGGCGGCTGCCGGGTACGACCCGGCCGGTGATGAACCGGCGCGACAGCTCGGCGTGCACGTTGGAGTGCAGCGGCGCGGCCGCGCCGGCACCGGCACGCCGGCTGCGCGCGCGCGCTTCAGGCTGCCGCTTCGAGGCCACGCAGTTGCGGTTCGGACTCGCGCAGCGACCGGTCGATCGTATCGACCAGGCGGTCGATCTCGGCGTGCGTGATGATGAGCGGCGGGCACATCACGATCGTGTCGCGGATGCCGCGCACCATGATCCCGTTGCGGATGCAGGCGTCGCGCACCACCGGGCCGGCGTTGCCTTCCTTGCCGCCGAAGCGGCTGTTGCTGCCCTTGCGCGAGACGATTTCGACGGCGCCGATCAGACCGAGCGAGCGGGCCTCGCCGACCAGAGGATTGCCGTCGAGGCGCGCGAGCGCCCGGGCGAGATAGGGTCCCGTGTCCTCGGCAACGCGCTCCACGAGACGCTCGCGGGCGATGATCTCCAGGTTGCGCAGCGCCACCGCGGCGGCGGTCGGATGGCCGGAATAGGTGTAGCCGTGGATGAATTCGCCACCCTTTTCCTTGAGAAGCTCGACGATCGGTGCGGCCACCGCCGTCGCCGAGATCGGCAGATAGCCGGAGGACAGCCCCTTGGCCATGGAGACGATGTCCGGCTTGATGCCGAAATGCTGGAACCCGAACCAGCGCCCCAGGCGGCCGAATCCGCAGATCACCTCGTCGGCGATCAGCAGGATGCCGTACTTGCGGCAGATGGCCTCGACGCGCTTCCAATAGCCCGGCGGCGGGATGATGACGCCGCCGGCGCCCTGCACGGGTTCGCCGATGAAGGCGGCGACGTTCTCGGGTCCGACTTCGAGGATCTTCGCCTCGATGGCCGCGGCGGCACGCTCGGCGAATCGCTGCGGATCCTCGCCGAATCCCTCGCCGAACGGGTAGGGCTGCATCACGTGCACGACGCCCGGGATCGGCAGGTTGCCCTGGGCATGCATCGCCTTCATGCCGCCGAGGCTCACGCCGGCCACGGTCGAGCCGTGATAGGCGTTCCAGCGGCTGATGAAGATCTGGCGCTTCGGCTCGCCGCGCAGCGCCCAGTAGTGGCGGGCCAGCCGGAACGCGGTGTCGTTCGACTCCGATCCGGAGCTGTTGAAGAACACGTGCGAGAGATCATGGCCGAGGCGTGCGGAGACCTCGGCGGCGAGCCGGATCGCCGGTTCGGTCGCGGTCTTGAAGAAGGTGTTGTAGAAGGGCAGCTGCAACATCTGGTCGTGGGCCACCTGCGCGAGTTCGCTGCGCCCATATCCGGCGTTCACGCACCACAGGCCCGCCATGCCGTCGAGCAGTTCGTTGCCGTCGGCATCGACGATGGTGCAGCCCTGGGCGCGCACGATGATCCGGCTGCCGCCCAGCTGCTGTTGAAGCCGGTAATCGCTCTGCGCCGGCAGATGGTGCTCGAGGTCCATGCGGCGGAGTTCGTCTTTGCGGGCGGGCGACATCTGTGCGTTCATGGCGGCTTCCTGTGCGATGGCTGGCCGGGCAGTGCTCCCGGCATACGGAGAGTCCCCTGGCGAGGGACGCAGGGAAAGCTAACCGACCGCCGCCGCCGGCGTCAAGAATCTGTGATTGCAGATGAGGGCCAAGGAGGGCGAGGCAGAGCCCGCGTCGCGGCGAGGCGGTCCTCGCGCCGGCCCCCCGGGGTTGCCGCGGCTCGGACCGTCAGCCGAGCGACACGACCAGCTTGGCGCTGTGGCTGCGCCAGTGGATCGGGATGATGAACGAGCGGGCGCCGGCCTTCGGCGCAATCGCTGCCGCCTCGCCCGAGATCACGCTCGGCACCGAGATCAGGAAGTCGCCGCCGAAGTCCCGTCGGGCGTTGCCCGAGATGGTGTTGGCGACCTCGCCCACGAGATCGCGCATGGTGTCGTGGCTGAAATCCGTCTCCTGCATCTTCATCAGCAGGACCGCCAGCATCGCTTTGGGGGCCGTGAAATAGACCACGCCTTCGCGTTTGCCGGAGACGTTGATCACGCCGGTGTACTCGTGCAGCGGCGGTGGCACCTCGGCGAGATACGGAGATCCGAGCGTGGCGGGCTGCTGGGCGGCCACTTCGAAGAAGTTCGTGGTTCCCTCGACGAAGATCCGCAGTTCCTGTTCGTGCAGCATGGCCGGCCTCACGCCCCGCGCATCAGTTCGGCGATCGCTTCGTTCAGCTGGCGGTCGGAGAACGGCTTGTTCAGGAATCCGTTGGCACCGCGCTCCATCGCCTCCACCGCGGTCGCCTTGTCGGCGAGCGCGGAGATCACCAGGATGCGCACGCTCGGTTTCAGCTCGACCATGCGGCCGATGCATTCGATCCCGTCCATGCGCGGCATGGTCAGGTCCATCGTGACGACGTCGGGATCGGTCGCGGCGAAGACCTCCAGGGCGTCGAGACCGTTGCCGGCCGTGCCGACCACCTGCAGGTCCTCGAAATGCTGCGAGCGTTCGATACGGCGACGCACGATATTGGAGTCATCGACGATCAGCAGGCGATAGACGCGACGTCCGGCGTCCGCTGGCGAGGGGGTTCGCTGAGCGCGGATCACGTCGCCACCGCCTCAGGCGACCGCGCCGGTCGCACGGTCGGCCGCCGGCAAGGTGATGCGAAAACGCGTGAACCGTCCGGGATGGGTGGCGACGCCGATCCGGCCGCCGATCGACTGCAGCCCGCGCGCGACCACGTCCATGCCGACGCCGCGGCCGGCGTCCATCGACACGCCGTCGGCCGTGGAGAGGCCCGGTCGGAACATCAGCGCCATCGCCGCGCGCGTGTCCATGGCGGCCGCCTCTTCCTCGCTGATCAGCTGACGACGCACGGCGGCCCTTTTCAGGGTGTCGGCCGCGATGCCGGCGCCGTCGTCCTCGAAGACGAGTTCGTAGCCGTTCGGCGTCGCCGCGAACTTCGCGCTGATCAGTCCGGTGCCGTTCTTGCCGCGCGCCGCGCGCTGGTCGGTCGGCTCGATGCCGTGTACCGCCGCGTTACGCAGCAGCTGGATCAGGCAGTCCTTGACGGTCCGCGCATAGGCGGCCGGCACCTGCGCGAGCCCGGCGAGCTCCAGGCGGATCGGTTTGCCATGCTCCCGCGAGAGCTGCGCCGCGAGGGACTCGAGTGCCGCGCCGATGGAACCGCTCTCGCCGAGGGGCTGCGGCTCGCGGGTGAGCATCAGGCGACCGGCGATCTCCTTCACGCCCTGCAGGTGCGCGAGCAGTTCGTCGAGCTTGAGGACCACCGGCAGGAAGTCCGCACCGCTCAACTCCGCTTTCGATGCGCAGGCCTCGACCAGTCCTTCGAGCGCGTGCAGCCGTTCGGCCACGCTGGTGAGCTCGAGCGCTGCGGCCTCTCCCTTCAGCGAATGCAGTTCCCGCATCAGACCGTCGATCTTGCGGCGGAATTCGCCATCGCCGCGCGCCGGCTCCTTCATGATCGCGTTCACGAGGCGCAGGCCCGCATCGGCGGTGTCGAGGAAGGAACCGAGCTGCAGCGGATCGGTGCGGGTCAGTCCGATCAGCAGGTCGAGCTGCGCGCTCGCGTGGCTCTGCGAGTCCTGCAGCTCGCGCGCGAGCAGCACGCTCGAGGTGATGTCGCCGACCGCGCAGAGCACGTGCTGCACGCCCTTCGGGCCCATGACGCGGTGGAAATCGAACTGCAGGTAGCGCGTTTCCTTGCCGCCGCGTTCGCTCTCGGTGGTGATCTCCAGCTGTGCGAGCGGGTTGATGCTCTTCATCAGGTTCTCGTGGGCCCGGTCGCCCCACAGGAGGTTCACGTACTTCAGCGCCGTGGCGAGCGTGGCCGGCGGCACCAGGTCCTGCAGCAGGTCCTGGAACGACAGACCCGCGAAGTCCTCGCGGCCGAACATGCGGCGCAGCGCGTCCGACCAGACCGGTCCGATGCGGTGACCGGAGTCGAGCAGGAAGAACCCTTCGCGCACGGTGCGCAGAATGTCGCGGGTCCGCTCCTGAGCCTCGCGGGCGCTGCGCTCCTCGCGACCCTTGGCGATCTGCAGATGGACCGCGAGCAGCGCGAGCATCAGTGCCGCGAGTACGCCGCCCAGCAGCAGGCCGCGCAGGCGCAAGGCCGCGGTCGAAGCCGAGGAACGCAGTCCATCGACGACTTTGCCCAGTTCCTCACGCAGGGCCTGGGCATGGCGCGCGGCATAGAGCTGCGCGCGGCGCACGTGCATGAAGTGCGCGCGCCCCGCGGTCGAAAGCACGCTGCCGGCGGTGTCGCTGTCGCGGTAGGGCTGTCCGCTGAACGCCAGCACCGGATCGAGTTCGCGATGGAACCGTGCCCAGGAGTCCCGTGCGGCGCGCAGTGCGACGGGGTCGGCGGCGGATGCGCGCGCGAGATCCGCGAGGCCGTCGTCGAGGCGCGTGGTCGTGCCGCGCAGATCGTCGAGCGCGCGGCCCGCGTAGGTGCGTACCTCCAGCCGTTCGCGCAGGGTGTCGATCTCGCGGCTGATGTCGGCCGGATAGGTCTGCAGGGAACTCGCGGTCTGCAGCGCGACCACGCTGCCGTTCAGTTCGGTCGCCAGGCGGAATCCGGCGAGCAGCACCACGCCCAGGGACAGCGCGAGCGCGAGCCCCACCCCGACGGTGAGCAGCGGGGCGCGACCGAAACTGCGGGACCTGTGCATGCGTGGATTCTCCTGGGGCTATTTCGGCGGGTCGAAGCGGATCAGGATCTCGGCCGGCACCGCCACCGCCTTGCCGGCCGCGCGAACCGGTGCGTAGCGCCAGTGCTCGACGGCGCGGCGTGCGGCTTCGTCGAAGATCCGCGCCGGTTTCGAGCGAACCACGTGCACATCGCGCGTCCGGCCGGTCGGATCGATCGTGTAGCCGACGACCACCTTGCCGCCAATGCCGCGCTCGAGCGCGTTCTCGGGATACACCGGTGGATCGTTGCTGATCAGCACGAGCGGCCCGTGTGGCGCCGCGGCCGGCGTGGTGGACGAGGGCGCCTTGGTCGCCGCCGCCGCCGCGCGCGTGCGTGCGACCAGCGCATCGGCGAGCCGCTGCTGGAGTGGCGCGAGTCCGGGGTAGGACGGGTCCTCGGCGCGGATTTTCGCGATGTAATCGCTGGCACTGTCGCCGGCCGGCGAAGTGAGCTCGCCCGCGTCGAGACGCGCCTGCGCGAGCCGCGCCGATTGGTCCGCGGCCGCGTTCGCCGTTCGTGCGCGCGCTTCGCGCGCGGCCGCCGCCTCCGCGATTCGCGAGGCCTCCTTCTGCAGCTTCTGCTGCGCGAGTTCAGCCTGGCGCGCGGCTTCCGCGTCCGCGGCGCGCCTGGCGATGGCGGCCTTTTGCGCAGCCGCCTGCAGGGTCTGGAGCTGCGCCTCGGCCGAGGCGATTCGCGGGTCGGTCGGCACCGCGGCGCGCAGGTTGGCGAGCGCGTTCGTCGCCTCGTTCAGTTGCGAGGCGGCGATGGCCGCATGAAAACGCTCGTACACCAGCGCCGCGATCCGCTGCAGGCCGTCGCGCGCCTCGCCGCTGGCCGGGTCGGCCGCGGCCGCGGACCGGTAATAGACCAATGCGTTGTCGCCCGGCGGGTCGGTGTAATGGCGCGCGCGCATCGCCGCGCGCGCTTTTTCCAGCAGGTCGAAGGCCCGGCCGCCGAGGATGGTCAGATCCGCGTTGCCCGAAGGTGGCGTTGCGGCGGCCACGGGCTTCGCGGCGGGTGCGGGCGTCGCGGGCGCGAGGAACCGGTAGGCGATCCCGGCGAGCAGCAGCGCCACCGCCGCGGCCACGGTCGAGAACCACAGTGTGCGCCGAACGCGCGGGGCCGGGGGTGGGCGCGGTGGATCCGCACGTCCGGCGGACAGAGCGGCACGTGCCCGGGGTGCCGCCGCGGTGGTCGCCGACGGTGCCGCGGCCGCCTCGATCGCGCGGGTCAGTGTCGCGTGCGTGGCCGCGGAGTCGAGCGGCAGGCTGAGCACCGCGAATGGCGGCCGCTCCTCCACGGCGGTCGCGAAGGCGGCCGAGCGAGACTCCGGCAGAAACACCACGACGATGGCCGACGGTGCGCGCTGCGCGCAGGCCTCGAGCAGGGCGGCCGGCTGAGCGACCGCGCTGCCGTCGATGGCGAGCACCTGCGGCCGACGGCCGCTCGCGATCGCCGCGAACGCGGCCTCGGCCGAATCGACCGGGCGCATGGCGGCGAGCCCGCCGGCGATCTGGGCGAGTTCGAGCAGGAAGTCGTCGGACTGCGCGAGAACCGTCAGATCGGCCGCGGGCGAAGCCGCGCTGCCGTTCGACGCCGCGACGGATTGCGGTTCTGGCCAGCTGGCCGCGTTCGATGCAAAGTGGCTCACCGGCGAGACGCTCCTCGGTGATTCGACGCGAAATTTCCCCGTTCTCGCAGCATAGGGGCGGCGGCCCGCTCCGCCGTGAAGCGGTTCACAGTCCGAGGCGAATGCGCCGGTTCGCGGCGCTGCGGGCACGCTCATCGGCCGCCCCTGGGCGGAATTCTCTTAACGTCGTGTTAACGGCTCCATGGCTAGGCTTCGGTTCGGCGGCTTGAGGCCGCGAAGAGGGCGAACCATGGATGCGATCTATCTGCTGCTGGTCGCCGGGCTGTATCTGGCGACCCTGTACCTGGCGCGGGGCCTTGCGCGCCTCGGGGACGCCGAATGAGCGGCGTGGACCTGCTCAGCGCGCTGCTCGCGGCGGGCCTGTTCGTCTATCTGCTGTACGCCCTGCTCAAGCCGGAGAGGTTCTGATGACGCCCGAGTCCGTCGCCCTCCTGGTGGCGTTTCTCGCCGCGGTGTTGGTCTGTGTCAAACCGCTCGGAACCTACATCGCCGATGTGATGGAGGGCGCCGAGAACCCGGTGTCGCGAGTCGGCCGGCCGCTGGAGCGGGCGATCTACCGGCTCTGTGGCGTCGATCCGCGGACCGAGAGCGGCTGGAAAGACTACGCGGTGGCGCTGCTCGCCTTCAACGCCGCGGGAGCGGTCCTGCTCTATGCGCTGCAGAGATTGCAGGCCTGGCTGCCCCTGAACCCGCAGGGTCTTGCCGGCCCATCGGCGGATTCCGCCTTCAATACCGCGGTCAGCTTCGTCACCAATACCAACTGGCAGGGCTATTCCGGCGAGACCACCATGAGCTATCTGACGCAGATGGCCGGTCTCGCGGTGCAGAATTTTCTCTCCGCGGCGACCGGCATCGTGGTGGCGATCGCGCTGATCCGGGGACTGGCGCGCCGCGAATCGCCCACCATCGGCAATTTCTGGGTCGATCTGACCCGCGCAACGATCTATCTGCTGTTGCCGCTGTCTCTGCTGCTCTCGATCCTGCTCGCCTCGCAGGGCGTCGTGCAGAATTTCCGTCCGTACGCGCGCGCGACGACCATCGAATCCGCACGGACCCAGGTCCTGCCGATGGGCCCGATCGCCTCGCAGGAGGCGATCAAGGAACTCGGCACCAACGGCGGCGGCTTCCTCAACGCGAACTCCGCTCATCCGTACGAGAATCCCACCGCCCTGTCCAACTTCCTCGAGATGGTCGCGATCGCGCTGATCCCGGCCGCGCTCACTTACACCTTCGGGATGATGGTTGGCGACCGCAGGCAGGGTTGGACGATTCTCGCGGCCATGCTGATACTGTTCGTCGGCCTGGTGACGCTCGCCACGATCAGCGAACAGCGCGGCAATCCGCGCCTCGCCGCGCTCGGCGTGGACGAGGCTCCGGGCCTCCTGCAACCTGGGGGCAACATGGAGGGCAAGGAGGCGAGGTTCGGCATCGCGGCCTCGGCGCTGTTCGCCACG
>JAGWPY010000196.1 GCA_028870275.1 Gammaproteobacteria bacterium
ATCGAAGGCCGCGCTACGCGGCGGGCCCCGCCGCTCGACCACGCGATCGGGTTGGCGTTCGGCGCAGCGCTCGATGAGTACCGCGAGGCGTCGCGGGGTCGCGAAACGACGCACCCGGCCGTGGCTCACGCCGGCCGCGTCCAGCGCCGCCGTGAACGCTTCGGCGAGCGCCGTGGACAGCGGCAGGAGGCTGCGCGGCGGCAGCTCCTCGGTGAACAGCTCGAACAGCAGGTCGCTCTTGGTCATCAAGCGGCCCGCCCGTTCGCCGAACCGCCCGCCAGCAGCGGGAAGCCGAGGGCTTCGCGGCTCGCCAGGTAGCCTTCGGCGACCGCCCGCGCGAGCGTGCGCACGCGCAGGATGAAGCGCTGCCGTTCGGTCACCGATACCGCCCGACGCGCATCGAGCAGATTGAACGTATGCGAAGCCTCCAGCATGCGCTCGTACGCCGGCAGGACCAGCCGCCGCTCGACCAGATGGCGGCAGGCGGCCTCGGCCGCGTCGAACGCACCGAACAGCACGGCCGTGTCCGCCTGTTCGAAGTTGTAGGCCGACTGCTCCACCTCGTTCTGATGGAACACGTCGCCGTAGGTCACGGTTCGGCCGCCGGCCTCGGACCAGATGATGTCGAAGATGCTCGACTTGCCCTGGATGTACATCGCGAGCCGCTCGAGCCCATAGGCGATCTCGCCCATCACCGGGCGGCAATCCAGTCCGCCGACCTGCTGGAAATAGGTGAACTGGGTGATTTCCATGCCGTTCAACCAGACCTCCCACCCTAAGCCCCAGGCCCCGAGGGTCGGCGACTCCCAGTTGTCCTCGACGAAGCGGATGTCGTGGGTCAGAAGGTCGAAACCGAGCGCGCGCAGGGATCCGAGGTACAGATCCTGGAAGTCGCCCGGCGAGGGCTTCATCACCACCTGGAACTGGTAGTAATGCTGTAGACGGAAAGGATTGTCGCCGTATCGTCCGTCGGTCGGTCGGCGCGAGGCCTGGACATAGGCCGCATTCCAGGGCTCCGGGCCGACCGCGCGCAGGAACGTGGCCGGCGCGAAGGTCCCGGCCCCCATGGCCATGTCATAGGGCTGCAGGACCACGCAGCCGAGTCCCGACCAGTAGCGCTGCAGCGCAAAGATCAGGTCCTGAAAGGTCCGTGGCGGCGAAGCGACGTTCGGCATGACGAAATCCGCAGGCTGGCGAGTGTGGAGAAGATCGTCGGATGGCTCAAAAGCCTTTCAGTATAGCGGAGCCGCCCGCAGACGGAGGCGCCCGCCGAGGAGCCATCCCGCTTCGCACCAAAACGGTGCTCCGCCGCGCTGTCATGCTACCATTTGGTGCAAGATTGAACCGGCTCGTCGCCGACTCGCCCACAAGCCCTTGATCGATCACGCCCCATTATGTGGCACGAATGCTGCATTAGCCGAGCACCCGGGCCCGAGCCGGGCCTCGACCACCGGCTTCCCATCGAATTTGGAGGAGAACTCATGACTCCCGCTGACGTTCTGCGTTTGATTCAAGAGAAGGACGCGAAGTTTGCCGATCTTCGCTTCACCGACACGATCGGCAAGGAACAACACGTCACCATCCCGACGCGTCTCGTCGACGAGGGTTTCTTCCAGGACGGCAAGATGTTCGACGGCTCCTCGATCGCGGGCTGGAAGGGGATCAACGAGTCGGACATGATCCTCATGCCCGACCCGGCGACCGCGGTGATCGACCCGTTCTACGAAGAGACCACCGTGAACATCCGCTGCGACGTGATCGAGCCGACCACGATGCAGGGCTACGGGCGCGACCCGCGTTCGCTCGCCAAGCGGGCCGAGGCCTACCTCAAGTCCACGGGTATCGCCGACGGCGCGCTGTTCGGGCCTGAGAACGAGTTCTTCATCTTCGACAACGTCACCGTCAGCTCCGGAATGAACGGCTGCGCCTACGAGGTCGACTCGTACGAAGGCGCCTGGAATTCCGGCAAGACCTACGAGGACGGCAATCGCGGCCACCGGCCGGGCGTCAAAGGCGGCTACTTTCCGGTGCCGCCCACCGACTCGCAGCAGGACATTCGCACCGCGATGTCGATGGCCTGCGAGGAGTTGGGCCTGAAGTTCGAGGTACACCACCACGAAGTCGCCACCGCGGGTCAGGGCGAGATCAACGTCGCCGCCAACACGCTGACCAAGAAGGCCGACGAGGTGCAGATCCTCAAGTACGCGCTGCAGAACGTCGCCAACGGCTACGGCAAGACCCTCACCTTCATGCCGAAGCCGATCGTCGGCGACAACGGCAGCGGCATGCACGTGCACCAGTCGCTGCAGAAGGACGGCAAGCCGCTGTTCGCCGGCGACAAGTACGGCGGACTGTCCGACATCGCGCTCTACTACATCGGCGGCATCATCAAGCACGCCCGTGCCCTGAACGCGTTCACCAACGCGAGCACCAACAGCTACAAGCGCCTGGTGCCGGGCTTCGAGGCACCGGTGAAACTCGCCTACTCGGCGCGCAACCGCTCGGCCTCGATCCGCATTCCCTGGGTGTCGAGCCCGAAGGCGCGCCGCATCGAGGTGCGATTCCCGGATGCGACCGCCAATCCGTACTTCGCGTTCGCGGCCATGCTGCTCGCCGGTCTCGACGGCATTCAGAACAAGATCCATCCCGGCGATCCGGCCGACAAGGATCTGTACGATCTGGAGCCCGAGGAGGACAAGAAGATCCCGACCGTGTGCCACTCGCTCGACATGGCGCTCGACTACCTGGACAAGGACCGCGCCTTCCTCAAGGCGGGCGGCGTGTTCACCGACGATCTGATCGACGCCTACATCGAGCTGAAGATGAAGGAAGTCACGCGCCTGCGCATGACGACCCATCCGATCGAGCTGGAGATGTACTACAGCCTCTGACCCGGACGGCGATCGCCGGGGATCCTTGAAGCCCCCGGGGTGACGGCGGTCACGCTGCCGTCATCCCGGGCTTTGTGAAGGGAGGCGATGGAGCTATGCTCTGGAGTCATGCACCTGTGGCGAACACTCCTCGCGGTCGGTGTTCTGGCGGCCTTCGCCGCCCGGGCGGCGCCGATCTACAAGTGGACCGACGCGAGCGGCGTGGTCCACTACTCGGATCAGCCGGGGCCCGGCGCCAAACAGATCACGGTCGACGTCGATCTGGTCCACACCGCACCCGTCCAGGGGCCGGTCGACTCGGGCCCCGCGGCACCGCCGCCGGCCGCCTACGCGCATTTCGTGATCGACTCGCCGACCCGCGAACAATCCTTCTTCAGCGAGGCCGTGCCGGTTCACCTGACGATGCAGCCGGCGCTGCAGCCCGGCCACGAGCTGCACTGGACGCTGAACGGCAAGCCGCTCGTCGCGCATGCGGGCCAGCAGCAGTTCTCGCTGCCGGACCTGCCCCGCGGCGAGTTCACGCTGACCGCGACCGTGATCGATGCCGGATCGAACCGCACGCTGAACACCGATTCGGTGACCTTCTACGAACACCGGCCCTCGATCCTGAACCCGCACACCCACCGTCCGCGCTGAACCGCGAACGGCGCGGTCCGAGCGCCGATGGCCGCTGAGCCGAGTCGACCTGGTGCGGCGCCCGAGAGCCAGGAGGTTCTCGATGCGCTGCTCACGGCCGTGTTCGTGCTCGACCGGGCGCTGCTGGTCACCTACCTGAATGCGGCCGCCCAGACCCTGGTCGGCCTAGGCCCCAATCAGGCCATGGGACGGCCGATCGGCGAGCTGATGCGCGGCGCCGATGCGCTGCCGCCGCTGTTCGAGCGGGTGCTCGCCGGTGGCGAGGGCGTCGTGCAACGCGAACTCTCCTGGCAGGGACCGGCGGGCCTCGACCGGATACTCGATTGCGCCGTGACCGAGGTGACCATCGGCGCGAATGCGCGCGTGCTGCTGGAGATCGAGGACATCACCCAGCATCGCCGCCTGACCCGCGAGACCGCTTTGCTGGCTCAGCTCGACGGCAGCCGCCTGATGGTCCGTCAGCTCGCGCACGAGATCAAGAATCCGCTCGGTGGTCTGCGAGGCGCCGCGCAGCTGCTCGAGCGTGAGCTGCTGGACCGGTCGCTGCGCGATTACACGCGGGTGATCATCAACGAAGCCGACCGCCTCGCGAACCTGCTCGATTCGATGCTCGGTCCGGTCCGTCCGCCGGCGAAACAGCGCGTCAACGTCCACGAATTGCTCGAGCGCGTCTATCGACTGCTGCGCGGCGAAGCGAGCGAGGGCGTGGCGGTGGATCGCGACTACGATCCCAGCCTGCCGCCGATCGCGGTCGATCCCAACCACGTGATCCAGGCGATGCTGAACGTCGGACGCAACGCGCTCCAGGCGCTCGAGGCACGCGACACGCCGGCGCCCCGTCTGGTGCTGCGGACGCGGGCCGCGATCAACGTCACCGTCGGTGCGCGGCGCCACCGGCTGGTCGCCTCGATCCAGTTCGAGGACAACGGCCCCGGCGTACCGCCGGAGATCCGCGACACGATCTTCTACCCGCTGGTGTCCGGCCGCGACGGCGGAACCGGCTTGGGGCTAGGCATCGCCCAGGACCTCGTCAGCCGCCAGGGCGGGCTGATCGAGTTCGACAGCGCGCCGGGCCGCACCGTATTCACGATCCTTCTGCCGATGGAAAGCGCATGAACGCCAAACCGCTGAACGTCTGGGTGGTCGACGACGACGCCTCGATCCGCTGGGTCCTCGAGAAGGCGCTGAAGAGCGGCGGGGTGATCACGCGCTCCTTCGAGCGCGCCGATCACGCCCTCGCCGCACTCGCCAGCGCCGCACCGGATGTGTTGATGACCGACATCCGCATGCCCGGGCGCAGCGGCCTCGACGTGTTGGAGGCGGTGCGCGCGGCACGTCCGGGCCTGCCGGTGATCGTGATGACCGCGCATTCCGACCTGGATGCCGCCGTGTCCGCTTATCAGGGAGGAGCGTTCGAATACCTGCCCAAGCCCTTCGACATCGACCAGGCGGTCTCGCTCGTGCGTCGTGCCGCACAGCAGGCCTCGGTCGAGGGCGAACCCGATGCCGTTCGCACCGCGATCCCGGAGCTGCTCGGCCAGGCCGCGAGCATGCAACAGGTCTTTCGCGCCGTCGGCCGGCTGTCGCGTTCCAGCATGACCGTGCTGATCACCGGCGAGTCCGGAACCGGCAAGGAGCTGGTCGCGCGGGCATTGCACCGGCACAGTCCGCGCGCCGCCCGGGCGTTCGTCGCGCTGAACACCGCCGCCTTCACCGCGGATCTGCTCGAGTCCGAGCTGTTCGGCCACGAAAAGGGTGCGTTCACGGGTGCCGATGCGCAGCGGCGCGGCCGCTTCGAGCAGGCCGACGGCGGTACGCTGTTCCTCGACGAGATCGGCGACATGTCGCCGGCTCTGCAGACCAGGCTCCTGCGCGTGCTCGCCGAGGGCGAGTTCTACCGGGTCGGCGGGCAGACGCCCGTCAAGGTCGACGTGCGCGTGATCGCCGCGACCCACCAGGATCTGGAGGCGCGCGTGCGCACCGGGCAGTTCCGGGAAGACCTCCTGCACCGGCTCAACGTGATCCGCATCGAGATCCCGCCGCTGCGCGAACGTCGCGAGGACGTGCCGGAGCTGCTGCGCCACTATCTCGCGGCCGCCGCCCAGGAACTCGGCGTCGAACCGAAGATCGTGACGCCGGCCGCCCACGCCCTGCTGCTCGCCCACGACTGGCCGGGCAACGTGCGCCAGCTCGTCAACGCCTGTCGCCGGCTCACCGTGAGCGCGCCGGGCCGGGAAATCCGCGCCGAGGACGTGCCGCCCGATCTTGGCGGCGCGGCGGGTGCCGCCGGTCCCGCCCCCGACTGGGCCGCCAAGCTCAGCTGCTGGGCCGAGCAGGAACTCGACGCCGGCACCCGGCGTCTGCTCGACCACGCGGTCCCGGAAGTCGAGCGGATCCTGATCCGCGCGGCCCTGCGCAAGGCCGAGGGCCTGAAACAGGAGGCCGCGAAACTGCTCGGCTGGGGACGCAACACACTCACCCGCAAGATGCGCGAGCTCGGTATGGAGGATGCCGCCTGAGGCGCCGATGACTGCGGCCGTCGAGCTCCGCGCGTCGGCTTGAACCGCGGCCGGTCCGTGCGCGCAAGCCGCCTCCGCCTATAATCGGCCGACCCATGGGCCAGCACCTGCATCACCTGCTCGACGCCGCCGCGCGACTGCTCGCGGCCAACAGCCTGCGCGACTGGATCACGGCCGCGGGGATCGCGATCGTGACCTGGACGCTGTTGCTGCTGGTGCGCCGGGTGGCGGCGCGACGTCTGCACCACGGCGCGGTCGACGCGCGTCCTCTGCCGCTGCGCCTGCTCGGCGAACTGATCGCGCATACGCGTGCGTTCTTCCTGGCCGGCATCGCCATTTCCGTGGGCCAGGAGGGTCTCGCCCTGCCCGAGACCTTGCGCGGCGGCATCGGCCGTGCGGTGCTGCTGCTCGGGCTCCTGCAGACCGGACTCTGGGCCGGCCGCGCGGTGCGCTTCTACCTCGCGCAGCAGCGCGAGCAGCGCGGCGGCGACCGGGTGTTCACGGGCTCGCTCGACATCATCCATTTCGTCGCGCGGCTGCTGATCTGGTCGCTGCTCGTCCTCGTCGCGCTCGACAACCTCGGTGTGAACATCACGGCGCTGCTCGCCGGTCTCGGTGTCGGCGGTGTCGCGGTCGCGCTCGCGTTGCAAAATGTGCTCGGCGACCTGTTCGCCTCTCTATCGATCGCGCTCGACAAGCCTTTCGTGGTGGGCGACTCGCTCACCGTCGACGCGCTTTCCGGCCAGGTCGAGCACATCGGCATCAAGACGACGCGCCTGCGCAGCGACAGCGGCGAGCAGATCGTGATCTCGAACGCGGATCTGCTGAAGAGCCGGATCCGCAATTTCACCCGCGCCGCGGAACTGCGCTCGCTCGCCACGATCCGCGTCGCCTACGACACGCCGGCCGCGACGCTGCGCGAGATTCCCGGGATCCTCAAGTCGATCGTGGACGCCCAGCCGCACGCGCGCTTCGAACGCTGTCACCTGAAGACCCTCGGCGATTGGGCGCTGATCTACGAGCTGTCCTACTTCCGCCGCAATCCCACGGCCTATCCTCTGCTCGACCTGCAGCAGGCGGTCAACCTCGCGATCCTCGAGGAATTCGCCCGCCGCGGCATCCGTATCGCCTCGCCGCCCGCGGCCGTCGCGGTCGTCTGAACCGGCGCCGGCGTAGCGCGCTTTGTTTCACGTGATCCTGTTCGAGCCCGAGATCCCGCCGAACGCCGGGAATGCGATCCGACTGTGCGCGAACACCGGTGCAACCCTGCATCTGGTGAGACCGCTCGGATTCCGCCTCGATGATCGCAGCCTGCGCCGATCGGGGCTCGACTATCACGATCTCGCCACGGTGCGCGTGCACGCCGACTTCGCCGCCTGTGCGGCCGTGCTCGGCGGCTCGCGGCTGTTCGCGATCGAGACCGCCGGTCGCCGCCGCTACGCCGATCAGCGGTTCGAGCGCGGCGACGCGTTCCTGTTCGGACCGGAATCGCGCG
>JAGWPY010000197.1 GCA_028870275.1 Gammaproteobacteria bacterium
AGCCGGCCGATGTTGATGCTGTTCGCCGAGCTGAACCGGTGCCGCTCGCGCAGCCGCGCATCGACGAACGCCTCCTTGACCAGCCGCTGGCAGTCGTCGAAGGTCCCGTCGACCCGCAGCGATTTCACGTTCTCGCCCCAACAGGTGAGCTGCTGCTCCTGACGGGGACTCACCAGGCCCTTCGGGTACAGGATCACCACCCGGACCCATGGCCGTCGATGGAACGCGGCCGCGACCGCCCCACCGGTATCGCCGGAGGTCGCGACCAGGATCGTGAGCGGTTGCGCGCCCGGGGCCTCGATCCGCTGCAGGCTCTCGGCGAGAAAGCGGGCCCCGAAATCCTTGAAGGCCGCGGTAGGGCCGTGATAGAGCTCGAGCACGAACAGAGGATCGGGGTTCGCCTCGACCACCGTGGTCGGCGCCGGCACGTCGAGCGCCGCATCGGCGATCTGCCCGAGCCGCGGCTCGAGGAGATCGCCCTCGAAGAACCCGGCGAGCGCGGTTCGCGCGACCTGCGGCAATCCGCGGGCCTCGGCCAGCGCCGCGTGGTCGACCTGCGGCAGGCGCTCCGGCACGTACAGGCCGCCATCCGGCGCGAGTCCGCGCGCGATCGCCTCGGAGAGAGAAAGCGGCGGCGCCGCACCGCGCGTACTCAGGTAACGCAGTTTGCTCATCAGGCCCTCACCACCCTGGCTCCATAATTCTCGATCGTCGAGATCCAATGATCGGTCGCGAGACCGTGGTCGGCGAATGCGGCGACCATCGCGCCGCGTACCGCCTCGGCGTACTGGATCTCCGACCAGGCGAACACGGTGGGTCCGGCGCCCGAAATCGAGCACCCGAGCGCGCCGGCGGACATTGCGCCGCGCTTCACGGCCGCAAAGCCGGGGATCAGCGACGAGCGCTGCGGTTCGATGATCACGTCGTTGAACGAATCACGGATCATCTCCAGGTCGTCCGAGTAGCAGCCGCTGATGAATCCGGCGAGATTCGCGCTCTGCCAGACGAAGTCCGAGCGGCTCACGTCCGCTTTGAGGATCGCGCGGGCATCGCGCGTGTCGAGGCGCATGTGCGGATGCACGATGATGCATCGCAGGCCGGCGGGAACCGGAATCCGCTTGACGCGCGGATGGTCGATGCCCACGGTGAGCACGAGTCCGCCGAACAGGCAGGGAGCGATATTGTCGGCGTGCGCGGAACCGCTTGCGACGATCTCCCCCTGCATCGCGTATTTCAGAAGCCGCAAAGGCGGCAGGGGCTCGCTGAGCAGTGCGTTGGCCGCGACCACCGCGGCGACCGCGGAACCGGCCGAACCGCCGAGACCGGAGGCGAGCGGAATCCCCTTCTCGATCTCCATCTCGAAGCCATAGGCCAGACCGAGATCGTCGCGCATCGCCTGCACGGCCCGTCCCGCCGTATTGCGCTCGGGTTCGACCGGGAGCGCACCGGCGATCCCGCCGATCGAGGCGATCCGCACCGTCGGTTCCTCGATGCGCCGCAGACGCACCCGGTCGCCGATCGCCTCGACCGTGTGTCCGAGAATGTCGAATCCGATGCCTACGTTGGCGACCGTGGCCGGGGCGAAGGCTGTGACGTCGATGAGCACGTTGATCCTCGGGTACGGGGGGAGACGGTTATAGGTGGGCGCCGAGATAAGCCGTGAGCCGCAGCAGATCCGCGAACACACCGCCCGCGGTCACCTCGGGACCGGCGCCCGGGCCCTGGACGATGAGAGGATTGTCGCAGTAGCGTTGCGTCGCGAAGCGCACGATGTTGTCGGTGAGCGCGATGTTCGCGAGCGCGTTGCGGGCATCGACCCGCGTCAGGGACACCGTGGCCCGTCCCGCCGCGTCGATCCGTCCCACGTAGCGCAGCACCTGTCCCGCGGCGCGCGCTTCGGCGAGCCGCGCATTCATTGCTGAATCGAAGCTGCCGAGCCTCTCCATGAACTCCGCGACGGTGCATCGCGCCAGTTCCGCAGGCACCAGACTCTCGACTTCGACGTCGGAGAGCTCCAGCGCGAGGCCGATCTCCCGGCCGAGAATGATCAGCTTGCGTGCGACGTCCATGCCGGAGAGATCGTCGCGAGGATCGGGCTCCGTGTAACCCTTCTGTTTCGCCGCGCGCACGATCGAGGAGAACGGCTCGCTGCCGTCGAACACGTTGAACAGGTAGGCGAGCGTGCCCGAGAAGATCCCCTCGATGCTGGTGACCTCGTCGCCGGTCTCGCGCAGATCCCGCAGCGTCTGGATGACCGGCAGACCGGCCCCCACCGTCGCCTCGTAGAGATAGTGCGCGCCGCCCGCTCGAGCGGCGGCCTGGCAGGCGCGGTAGTACTCCATCGAGCCGCTGTTGGCCTTCTTGTTCGGCGTGACCACATGGATGCCGCGGGCCAGCCAGGCGCTGTAGTGCGCCGCCACGTCGGCGCTCGCGCTGCAGTCGATCAGCAAGGCGTGCGGAATGTAGTCGGCCTGCATCGCGTCGACGAAACGCCCGAGATCCAACGGTTCGCCGCTGCGCTCCAGCAGTTCCGACCAGCGCGACAGATCGATCGCGTCCGCCGAGATCAGCATCCGGTTCGAGGTGGCGATGCCCCTCACCCGCAGATCGACGTTGCGCGAGCGCAGCCGGCCGATCTGCCCGCCGATTTGCTCGAGAAGCACCTTGCCGACCGTTCCGGGACCGATCAGTCCGATCGAGACCGTGTTCGGCGACAGGTAGAACCCGGCGTGCACCGCGCGCAGCGCCCGCGCGGCCGATTTGCCCTCGACCACGACCGAAATGTTGCGCTCGGAGGCGCCCTGCGCGATCGCGCGGACGTTGATGCCGGCGCGTGCGAGCGAGGCGAAGACCCGGGCAGCGACGCCGTGCGCGCCCGCCATGCCGTCGCCGACCACGGCGAGGATGCTCATCCCGGGCTCGGCCTCGACGCTCTGGATGTGTCCGGCCCGCAGTTCGGTCTCGAAGGCCTGGCGCACGGCTTGTTCGGCGCGTCCGGCCTGATCCGCCGGCACCGCGCAGCAGATCGAGTGCTCGGAACTGCCCTGCGAGATCAGGATCACGGAGATGCCGGCGTCGCGCAGCGCTCCGAACAGGCGATTGGCCGTACCGGGTACGCCGATCATGCCGGCGCCCTCGAGATTGAGCAGGGCGACCGGATCGATCGTGGTGATGCCCTTCACGGTCAGCGCGGAATCCGGCCGCGCGCAGATCAGCGTTCCGGGTTTGTCCGCCGCGAAGGTATTGCGGATGTAGATAGGGATGTTGCGGGCGACCGCGGGCTCCATCGTCTGCGGGTGGATCACCTTTGCGCCGAAATAGGCGAGCTCCATCGCCTCGTTGTACGAGAGCTGGTCGATCACCTGCGCGTTCGGCACCAGGCGCGGATCGGCCGACAGCACCCCGTCGACGTCGGTCCAGATCTGGATCTCGCTCGCATCCAGCAGCGCGCCGAAAATGGACCCGGAGAAATCGCTGCCGTTGCGGCCGAGCGTGGTCTGCACGCCCTGGTGCTTGCTGGCGATATAACCGGTGATCACCAGCCGGCCGACGAAATCGCTCGGCACCTCGGCGGCAATGCGCCGCTCGCTCTCGGCCCAGTCGACGGCCGGTCCGAGCGGCCCCCACTCGACGATCACGACCCGCCGGGCGTCGATCCAGCGGACCTCGCCGCGGATGCGCCCCCGCTCGCGCAGGAAGGGCGCGAACAGCCGCGTCGACCAGATCTCGCCGTAACCGGCGATCACGTCCTTCAGCGCGTTCGGCGCCGAACGGATCAGTCGCACCGTGTGCAACATGCCGGCGACGTCGGCGACGTCCGCATCGAGCAGGGCGAGGTAGGCGTCCCGCGACTCAGCCGACAGGAGCGATGCGGCGAGTCCGGCGTGCCGTTCACGCAGAGCGGACAGCGCGCGCGCGTACTCTCCGTCCGGGCGTTCGGCCAGCGCGATCAGGCCGAGCAGCTGATCGGTGACGCCGCGGCAGGCGGACAGCACCACCGCCTCGCGGGGATTCGCCGAGGACTCGACGATGGCGGCGACGCGCCTGAAACAACTCTCGTCGGCGACGCTCGAGCCACCGAACTTGTGCACCACCCATTGATTCATAGATTTCGCTTGCCGATGCGGGAAAACGCTGGACAGCCGGGAACTTTAATCGTTGACGCCGGAGGCAGGCAAGCGAATCCGCTAGACTGTGCGCCATGGACGATGGCCTGAGTGCTCTGTGCCGATTCTTCGACGCCGCGGCGGCGCGCGCCGCGCCGCTCGTGCTGGCGAGCGTGATCGCCACCGAGGGGTCGACCTACGCCAAGGCCGGCGCGCGCATCCTGATCGCCGAGGACGGATCGGCGAGCGGCATCCTGAGCGGCGGCTGCCTGGAGGCGGACCTGCGCGCCCGGGCCTGCCGCGTGCTCGCCACCGGACGCCCCGAACGCGTGCGCTACGACGACCGCGGCTCGCCCGATCCGGTGCTCGGCCTCGGCCTCGGCTGCGAAGGCGCCATGGAAATCTGGCTCGAGCCCACGCGGGCGCCGCTATACCCCGGAATATCGCACCTGGCCGACTGCCATCGCCGGGACGCCTGCGGGGCGCTCGCGACCGTGGTCGGCGGCGAGGCTGGCGAGGACGAGCTCGGCCGGCACGGCGCCTCGAACACGCCAGGCACCGACGCGCTCGGGGCGCTGCTCGGGCGCCTGGCGAGCGCCGCAAGCCCGGACGACCGCGGCGATGGCGCGGCCGTGCCGGCGGGCCTCAGGCAAGTCCGCTACGAGGAGCGTACGCTCGAGGTCTTCCTCGCGCCGGCCGGACGCGCGACGCGGCTGCTCCTCTGCGGCGCCGGTCCCGACGCGATCCCGGTCCACGCGTTCGCGGCGGAACTCGGCTGGCGCGTCACGGTGATCGATCATCGTCCGGCCTATGCATCGCCGGACGTCTTTGCACGCGCCTCGCAAGTGCTCTGCGTACCGGTCCAGGCGGTCGGCACCAAACTCGCCGGGCGGCAATTCGAAGCAGCAGTGGTCATGAGCCACCATCTCGAGGCGGATGCGGCCTACCTGCGCCTGCTCGCGCGCCGCCCGCCGCGGTTCGTCGGTCTGCTCGGGCCGGCCGCGCGCAGAAAGCGCCTGTTCTTGGATCTCGGCGCCGAGATCGAACCGTTGAGAATGCGTATCCGCGGCCCGGTCGGTCTCGACATCGGCGCGCGTTCGCCCCAGGCGATTGCCCTGTCGATCGTCGCGCAGATCCACGCGGAGCTGGCCGGCCGCGCCGGGGGCGCTTTCGGCGCGACGTCCGCAGACTAGCGAGGGCGAGAGCGCGCCCCGCCGCGCAGCTTGGGATTGCGCGGCAAGCCGGTGTGCTGGGTGCGGAAGCGCGCCGCCGTACCGGCGGTGCCACCGCGGGTCGCGGTCGCCGCGCCGGCCGCACGGGCCACTGCGCGCACCGGCTGATAAGCGGGCACCAGATGCTGGCGGCCATTGCCGATCAGATCGGCGCGGCCCATGCGCTTCAGCGCCTCGCGCAATAGCGGCCAGTTGGCCGGATCGTGATAGCGCAGGAAGGCCTTGTGCAGGCGGCGCACCTTGGCGCTCTTCGGCACCGTGACCGTTTCGCTGCGCCGGCCGATGCGCTTCAGGGGATTGCGCCCCGAATGGTACATCGCGGTCGCGGTGGCCATCGGCGAGGGCAGAAAAGCCTGCACCTGGTCGGCTCGGAACCCGTTCCGTTTCAGCCACTGGGCGAGCTCGAGCATGTCCTCGTCGGTCGTGCCCGGATGCGCGGCGATGAAATACGGGATCAGGTATTGCTCCTTGCCCGCCTCCCGCGAGAAGCGGTCGAACAGTTCCTTGAATCGGTAATAGGTACCGACGCCCGGCTTCATCATCTTCGACAGAGGCCCCTCGGCGATCGCCTCCGGCGCGATCTTCAGGTATCCGCCCGTGTGATGGCTGGCGAGTTCCTTCACGTACTCCGGCGACTCGATCGCGAGGTCGTAGCGGACGCCGGAGGCGATCAACACCTTCTTCACGCCGCGCACCGCGCGCGCGCGCCGATACAGGCGGATCAGCGGCGCATGATCGGTGTTCAAATTGGGGCACACCCCGGGGTAGACGCAGGACGGGCGGCGACAGGCGGACTCGATCTCGGCGCTGCGGCAATGCAGCCGGTACATGTTCGCGGTCGGGCCGCCGAGGTCCGAGATCACGCCCGTGAAACCGGGAACGCGGTCGCGGATGGTCTCGATTTCCCGGATCACCGACTCCTCCGAGCGGCTTTGGATGATCCGGCCCTCGTGCTCGGTGATCGAACAGAACGTG
>JAGWPY010000026.1 GCA_028870275.1 Gammaproteobacteria bacterium
CATCGATTGGCTGTCGTCCAGACGGAAGTGCAGGGGCCAGCTACCCACGGAGGTCCGGTAGACCGCGACCGGCGGGCCGGGCGCGGCGGCCGAGGTCGCGAACACGAACAGGGTTTCGCCGCTCTTCGCACGCGCGGCGAGTTTCGCCGAAATCGTGATCTCGCCGCTCACCACGGTGGTCGCGGGTGCGGCCGCGGGGCCCGCCGGGCCCGCGCCGCTCGGTGGCCAGGGCGGCAACTGGTGTGCCCGAGCCTTCGCCGCATCGTCCGGCCGGCCTTCGAATTCGAAGGCTCTGGCGAGCAGTTCCCAGTCCGAAGCGGCGCCACCACCCTTGGCGAGGCGCGCTTCCAGATTGACGATCGCGCTGTCCATCGAACCCGCAGCGGCTTGTTGGGCGGCGGTGGGCGCGGAGGCCGACCCCATACCGCCCATGCCCGCCGCCGGCGTTGCGGTCGATTGGTCGAAGACTTTCACGGCCTGAGCGAATGAACCCGCGGCGACCGGCAGCGTCCCGTTCGCACCGCCTTCCGCCGGAATCCAGTGCGAGGACAGCAGCGTGGCGGCGGCCACGACGATCGCGCCTGCGGCGACGACCCAGGAACGATGCGCGAGCGCACGCAGCAGCGGTTGGTTTGCGAGCCAGGGGAGTAGGACGACCACGACGGCCAGAGCCGAGATCATGCCCGCGATGAACCAGAACCATGCCATTCGGAATCGCCCCTTTTGACCTTAGAGTCCCGAGATCATCCACATAGACCGTTGCACCGCACGCGTTCTATCGCAGGATGCCCAGACGATAACGTCGATGCGAACGAAAACTAACATGCACTGGCCAGGGGGGATCCTTGTCGCACTTCACGGTCAATGCAGTTGTACAGAAATTCACAATGTTGGCGTTTCGGCGGGGTTTCTCGGCAATCTCCGCATCCGCTTCGCTGATTCCGGTTCCTGTACGTGAACGGCGACACTTCCGCTCGCGCGTTCGACTCGCCAAACTCGCGCGGTCTACATCCGAGCGTCGCCTTCGTCGAAGCGGCGCTGGTTCGACCATGTCGATATGGCATTGCATTTGGAAGCACGCGTAACGATGGACGTCCTGTCCCTGGCGATCTACTCGGTGCCACTGGTCGGCATCACCTGGTATTACCTGCGTCGGCAGCGGCGCATCCACGTTCACCACAAGCAGATCCTCGACGAGGCGGTCGCCGCCGGCATGACCGAACCGGCCTCGCTCCACCCGGTGATCGACGAATCCAAGTGCTTGGGCTGCGGTACCTGCGTCGTCTCCTGTCCCGAAACCTCGCACCACGACGTGCTCGGCCTGATCGACGGCAAGGCCGCATTGATCGGTCCGACCGAATGCATCGGCCACGGCGCCTGTAAGGCCGCCTGTCCCTTCGATGCGATCACTCTGGTGTTCGGCACCGAGCGACGCGGGGTGGACATCCCGCTGCTCACGCCGAATTTCGAATCGAACGTGCCCGGGGTTTACGTGGCCGGCGAACTCGGCGGCATGGGCTTGATCCGCAACGCGCTGACCCAGGGCCGCCAGGCCCTCGAGGCGATCGCGGCCGCGGGCGCGAGGCAGCCGGGCGCGCTCGACGTGCTGATCGTCGGGGCGGGACCGGCCGGATTCGCCGCCTCGCTCGCCGCCAAGAAACTAGGCCTGAACTACGAGACGGTCGAGCAGGAGGCCCTGGGCGGTGCCGTGTTCCAGTATCCACGAGGCAAGCTCGTGATGACCGCGCCGGTCGAATTGCCTCTGGTGGGCAAGGTTCAGTTCCGAAACACCTCGAAGGAGGAGTTGCTCGAGTTCTGGACCAAGTCCTGCGAGGGTAACGAACTGCGCATCAGCTATCAGGAACGCGTCGAGAAGGTCGAGCGCCGCGGCTCCGTATTCGTGGTCAAGACCAGCAAACGCGAGCTGCAGGCGGCCGCGGTGCTGCTCGGCATCGGCCGCCGCGGCACGCCGCGCAAACTCGGCGTGCCCGGCGAGCAACTGCCCAAGGTGGTCTACCGCTTGATCGACCCGGAGCAATATCGCCGCCAGCGCGTACTGGTGGTCGGCGGCGGCGACAGCGCGCTCGAGGCGGCGGCGAGCATCGCCGAGCTCGGCGATACCAAGGTCGCCCTGTCCTACCGGGGCGATGCGTTCCAGCGCGCCAAGCCGCGCAACCGCCAGCGCGTCGACGAAGCGGCCGCTTCGGGAAAGCTCGAGGTCCTGTTGGGTTCACAGGTGAAGGAAATCCGCGCCGACGCGGTCGTGCTCACGCAGGGCGGCATGGAGCTGATCCGCGGCAACGACGCGGTCATCGTCAGCGCCGGCGGCGTCCTGCCGAACGATTTCCTCAAATCGATCGGCATCGCGGTCGAGACCAAGTACGGAACCGCCTGATGAAGCAACGACCCTCGATGCGCGGTTCCCGGCTCGTCTGCGCGATCCTGGCGACCATCGCCAGCGCCTCGTCCGCGCTCGCCCCCGAGGCCATGGCTGCGCCCATGGCTGCGGCGACTCGCCCCGATCCGCTCGAGCCGGCGCGCGCGGCGCTGCGTACCCTGCAGTTCGATCGCGCGAAGTCGTTGCTGCAGGGTGAGGCCGATCACGGCAATGCCGATGCGGCCGAACTGCTCGGCATGATGTACCTGAACGGCGTCGGCGTCGCACCGGATCCCGCGCGGGCCCGAAAGGAGCTGCGGGCGGCGGCCGATCGGGGTCAGGGCACCGCGGCCTACGTGCTGGCGAGCCTCGCGGTGCAGGATGGCCGGCCGACGGCCGAGGTGCACGCCTGGTTGCAGCGCGCCGCCCGGGCGGGCAATGCGGCGGCTGCGCTCGCCCTGAAGAGTGGCAAGCTGCCGCTCGACCGGGAGACGCTCGGCCGCTCCGATCCGGCGCTGCTCGGCCCCTGGGTGCTCTATAGCGCGGCGCGTGGCGATGCGGCCGAACTGCGCCGCATCGGCCGTGCGGCCGACGCGGTCCGCGATCCCTTTGGCCAGACCGCGCTGATGGTGGCCGCCGAGTACGGCTCGATCGATGCGGCCCAGGCCTTGCTCGACCTGGGCGCCAAGGTGAACGCCGTCGACCACGGCGGCACCAGCGCGTTGATGCTCGCTGCGGCGCGGGCCGATTCGGCCATGACCGTCTGGCTCTTGAAACACGGTGCCGATCCCAAGCTTGCGGACCCGCAGGGTCGCACGGCGCTGTTCTATGCGGCGCGGGCCGACAGCGTCGCCAACGTGACTGCGCTCGCGCAGACCGCGAGCCTGCTCCAGGCCCGCGATCGGCGCGGCTACAATGCGCTCGACGACGCGCTCGCGGTCGGCGCACAGGCCTCGGCGACGGCTTTGAAGAGCCTCGGCATGCATACGCTCGTCAGCGCAGCCGAACAGCGCCCCGCCGGCGTCTTCGACCCCGCCCACCCCGGCGCGCTCTATCGCGGCTGGTCGCCGCTCGAGCTCGCCGTGGCGCGCGACGATGCCGCCACGGTCGAGCAACTGCTGGGTGCGGGCGGGAATCCGAACCAGCGCGTGCCGCAGGGGGATCCGCTGCTGCAGGTCGCCGCCGACGCTCACGCGCTCGCCAGCCTGAAGGCGCTGCTCGCCCATCATGCCGACCCCCGTATCCCGGGGCGCAACGGCCACACCCCGCTGTGGCTTGCGGCCACTCGCGGCGACACGCGGCTGCTCGAGGCCTTGCTCGCCGCCGGCGTGCCGCCAGACTCGCATGCTCCGGGCGAATCGTCGCCGTTGATCGCTGCGGTGCAGACCAAGGCCGACGCGGCCGCCGCGGCGCTGCTCGCCGCAGGCGCCGATCCGGGCGCCACCGATCCGCGCGGGCGCACCGCACTCATGCTCGCGGCCGGCGAGGCCGACTCGACCCTGACCGAGGCTCTGCTTGCGCGTCATGCCGCGGTCGACGCGCTCGACCGCGACCGGCGATCCGCGCTCTGGTACGCGGCGGCGGCCGGGTCCGGCGACGTGGTCCTGAAGTTGCTCGGCGCCGGCGCGAACCCGAAACTGGCCGACGGCCGCGGTCTCACGCCGCTGCATGCGGCCGCCGGCCAGGGCGATGCGACGGCGGTCGCGTCACTGCTCGCCGCCGGCGTGCCGGCCGATGCCCGCGATCACCAGGGCGACACGCCGTTGCTGATCGCGGCGGGTCGGGGTCGCGCCGCGGCGGTCGCGGCCCTGCTCAAGCGTCCGGCGGGGCTCGACCTGCAGAACGACGCGGGCGACACCGCACTCATCGTGGCGAGCCGCGGGGGATTCACGGAGGTCTGTCGTTTGCTGCTCGCGGCGGGCGCCAATCGGGACCTGCGCGATCACGCCGGCAAGAACGCGAGCGACGTTGCCGCGGACCGCGGGTTCGCGGCGCTCGCGCGTAGCGTCGCCGGCGGCGCCTGAGGCCCGGCCGGCGAACGGTCCTTGTTCGGGGAACGGGCGGCTCAGTAGCCGAAGAACGGGCCGTTGTACGCGCCGGCGGCGTGCTGTTCGATTCCGACGTAGATCGAGCGGCCGAAGAAGAACGGCAGCCCCCAGGTGAACGTCGTGGCGCCGAGGCCTTCGGCGAGCCCGGGGAGGGCGGCCGCGCCCGCCACGAACGTATTCGGATCCTCGATGGCGAAGTTCACGGTGTCCGGGGAACCGCCGCTGCCGGCGCCGGTGTTGGTCGCCGACAGGCTGAGCGGCGCGACCGGCGGGCAGTAGAAGCCGATGAAGTTGCCGGCCGTGCACTGCGTGATCGTCGGATCGTTGAACTCGTAGGCGTCGCTCCCCGAGTCGATCACCGCGGGCAGCGAGGTCGTGCCGCCGTTGTAGACCGTGCTGAACTCGCCCTGCGCGTCGGTGTCGAGGATCACGAGGCCGGTCGCGGGCAGCGCATTGTCCGACTGGGTACCGAGGCCGAAGATCAGCTGGCCGGCCAGGCTCGGGTCGCCGTTCGCGTTCGCCGGGTTCGGCAACTGAACGATGACGCCGTTGTTGTCGCTCTTGAACGAGGCGACCGGGTTCGAGACCTGCGCGCCGAGCGCGAGGTTCTCGGCCGTGCAGACGCCCGCCGTGGTGCAGCCGTAGTAGATCGGCAGCGGCGTGGTCGGGTTCACGCAGTTGGGGCCGCAGTCCTGCTGGAACACGCCGACTCCGAGGAGGCCGTTCGCGCCGAACGACGCAACGTCGTTGAGCAGCGTGCCGTTCGCGCCGCAGTTCGAGGGCGCCGGCGCGCCCGCCGCCGTGTCGTCGAGGATCTGGATCGGCAGTTTCGCGGCGCTCTCCCCGCCCATGCTGAGATCCACCGCCGCAACCGGGCCCCAGGTCTGGCCGCCGCCGAAGGTCATGCATTCCTCGATCGCGTTGCCCTGGGCGTCGGTGGTCGAGCCGAGATTGAGGCCCGCCGCGGTCAGCACCGAGCGCACCAGACGCAGTCCGGTCGAGCCGGTATCGAGCAGCACATGATCGATGGTCGCGCACTGGCTCGTGCTGCCCGCGGCGCAGACCTTGACGCTCACGTAGGCATGGTTGATCCGCCCGGATGCGGCCGCAGGGCCGGTATCGACGCCGAGCGGCACGACGTTGACGACCGGCGGCGGCGTGCTCGAGCCGGGCGGACTCTTGCTGCCCACGCAGGCGGCGAGCGATACCGCGAGCGCCGCGGCTGCGAGAGCCGGCCTCAACGCAGCTCCGCGACGGTGACGCCGGCCGGAATCCGGCTCGGCAGATAGGCCCGTCCCGAGTAGGCGCGCGGCCGGCCATCCAGCGAGACCACGAGATCGGGTCGGTCGATCGAGAGCGAGCGGTGCAGCCCGGGCGTCCTCAGGGCGGCGAAAGCATTCTGGTACTCCGCAAACCGGCTGCCGAGCAGCACGGCGAGGTTCGGCGCGAGCGGGCCGTTCCAGGCGACGGCGAACACGCCGGTTGCGGCGGTCGAATATTCGCGGATCACGAGACCGCCGGGCGCGGCGATCCGCTGCAGGTCATAGCGTTGCAGGGGGGTCGTGGCCAGCGTGCCCTGCAGTGCCGCGGCGTCCGTTGCGGCGGAACTCGCCGGGTCGCCGAGGCCGGCGAAGGCGATCCGGCTGGCCGGCAGTGCCAGCAGCAGGATGAGACCGGCGAGGCGGTGGCCCATGGGTATCGTGTCCATATCTGGCCAATGTAGCCGAACGCCGAATGCCGTCCGCATCTGTCGGCGGCGGCCGACAACCGGCCTGCGCAGCGAATCACACCGGCGATCTCCGCCGGGATTTAGGACGCGGCGAGCTTCGCCTTGATGTGCGCGGCGAGGTCGCGGATCGTCGGGTGATCGAACAGTTCCGTGAGGTCGACGAGATTCGGATAGTCGCGATCGATCGTTTCGTGGATCTCGATGAGCTTCAGCGAGCTCGCGCCGATCTCGAACAGATTGTCCTCGACCTCGATCCGCTTGCCCGGCAGGGCGGCTTCGCAGATCGCCCGCAGCCGGTTCTCCAGGTCGCTGGCCGCCGGGCCGCCGTCCGCGGACTTCTGCGCGCGCAGCGCTGCGAGTTCGGCCAGCTCCGCCGCGAACTCGCCATCGACCAACGCCGCCTCGAGCAGGTGCCGCTGGATCTTGCCGCTCGTGGTCTTCGGAATCCGCTTGACCGGTACGACCTCGGCCACCTCGAGACCCGCGTGCTCGTTGATCAGGCGGGCGACCTCGGTCGCGGTCGGCAGGAAGTCCGCCATGCCCGAACGGTGCAGGACGAACACGACGAGTTCCTCGCCCTGGGTCCCCGGCCGGGCGACGCCCGCGGCGACGACCTTGCCGAGTTCGAGACCCGAGGCGCGCTGGGCGATGTTCTCGAGGTCGTGGGGATAATAGTTCTGGCCGTTGACGAAGATGATCTCCTTGGCGCGTCCGGTGATGTACAGGGAACCTTCGTGGAAGGCGCCGAGATCGCCGGTGTCGAGCCATCCGTCCGCGTCGATCGCCGCGGCGCTCGCCTGCGGATCGGCGAAATACCCGCGGGTGACGTTCGGACCGCGAATCAGGATCCGGCCGACGTGCTCCTCGGGCAGCGCGGCGCGCGCCTCGTCGGCGATGCGTACCTCGGTGTCCGGGATCGGCCGGCCGACGCACATCAGTTCGAGCACATCGCGAGCCTCGGCCGGGTTGGTTTCGATTCGCTGGCCGGGCGCGAGCCGGTGACGGTTCACCCTGATCCAGCGGTATTCGCTGTCCGGTTCCGGCATTGCGACCGCGAGCGAGGCCTCGGCGAGGCCGTAAACCGGGTACATCGCCGTGCGCCGGAGGCCGGTGTAGGCGAGCGCGTCCATGAACTGGTTGGCGAGTTCGACCGAGATCGGCTCGGCGCCGTTGTAGATCAGCCGGATCGGGGAGAGGTCGAGACCCTCGAGGCGCCGATCGCCGAGCACCTTGAGGAAATGGCGGTATCCGAAGTTCGGCGAACAGGTGATGGTTACCCGCTTCCTGGAGGCGATCTGCAGCCAGAGCAGCGGGCGGCGCACGAACAGGTCGGTCGGCATCAGGTTGACGTGCACCCGATTCGCGAACTGCATGATGAAGAAGCCGATCAGGCCCATGTCGTGCGTGAGCGGCATCCAGCTCAGGCTGACGTCGGCTTCGTTGAACCGATCGAGCTCGGTCGCGCTGCGGGTGTTGGCGAGCAGGTTCGCGTGCGTGAGCACCACGCCCTTCGGTTCGCTGGTCGATCCGGAGGAGAACTGGATGAAGGCCGTGTCGTCGGGCGAGGGCCGGTGGATCCGGCCGGGCCGGGAGACGTCGTGGATCGACTCGACCAGGAACGCGCGCGACTTGAGTTCGGCGAACAGATCGAGCGCGCCGGTCTCGGTGGCGAGCGCCTGCAGGCGCTCGAGGTTGCGCGCGTCGGTGTACAGCCACGGACGGCCGAGCTTGCGGGCGACCCGAAGAAGCTTGTGCCGGTGCTCGTCGCTGATGCCGACCGCGAGCGGCACCGGTTGGATCCCGCCGCAGACGGCCGCCCAGAACCCGTCGAGGAACTGCTCGTTGTCGCTCAGGAAGATGATCATCCGGTCGCCGGGCGCGGCACCGAGCGATTGAAGGTGATGCAGGATGCCGAGCGCGCGGTCGTGCAATTCGTCGAAACCGACGCGCCGCTCCGAATTCTCGCCGTCGACGTAACAGACCGCGCGGTCCGCCTTGCGGTTCGCCTCGAGCATATCGACCAGAGTCTGGTACTTCATCGTTCCTCTACCATCGTCATGAGTTTGGATCGCGGACGCAGGTTGATCTGCGCCTCGAATTCGATCGGTCCGCGGTCGAGCGGCGTGAAGCGGAACCGCCGGTTCATCGTGTACATGTGCACGAGCATCTCGAACATCGACAGATTCTCGCCGACGCAATGGCGCGGCCCGACCGAGAACGGAATGTAGGCGAAGCGGTGCCGTTCGACGGCGTCGGCGGCGAGGAAACGTTCCGGCAGGAACTCCTCGGGACGCTCCCAGAAGCCCGGGTGCCGATGCAGCAGGTAGGGGCAGATGAACACGTCGGTGCCCGCCGGCACGGCAAAGCCGCCGAGCTCGTCGGCCTCGATGGTTCGCCGGGTGAACAGCCACCCCGGCGGATAGAGGCGCAGGGACTCCTGCAGCACACCGTGCGTCCAGGCGAGCGACTCGGCGGCCGCGAGCGAGCAGGGGCGCCGCGTCTCGGCGCGGTCGGTCTCGGCGCGCACGGCCTCGGCGATCTGCGGATGGCGGCCGAGCAGGTACCAGGTCCAGGCGAGCGACGCCGCGGTGGTCTCGTGTCCGGCGACGATCAGCGTCATCACTTCGTCGATCAGTTCGGCGTCGCTCATCGCCTCGTCGCCGTCGCGCGTGCGGCTCTGCATCAGCATTTCGAGGAAGTCGAAGCGTTCGGCGTCCTCGCGGCGCCTTCGCGCGATGAGCTGACCGACCAGCCGGCATAGCGAGCGGAACCGGTAGGCGAATCGCAGGTCGCGGTCGCTTTCCTTGGCGACCACGTCGAAGGGGTTGTCACCGGTCTCCGCGGTGAGTCGGGCGAGGTCCTCGCCGAAAATCGCCCGCAGCGTGATCTCGAGCGTGAGTTCGCTCACGTCCTCGCCGAGGTCGACGGGCTCGCCGCGCGCGCCCTGGGCCGCCCAGCGATCCGCGTACCGCTCGTTGACCTCGCCGATCAGCTCGTCGAAGCGCTCGAGGACGCGGCGGTGGAACGAGGGCTGGATCATGCGCCTCTGGCGGCGCCAGAAGTCGCCCTCGCTGGTGATCAGTCCGTTGCCGAGCAGCAGCTTGACGCGGTCCATGCCCGCGCCCTTGGTGTAATTGCGGTGGTTCGACAGCAGTACGTGTTTGACGGTGTCGGGGTGATTGATCACGTAGTCATGGGCGCCACGGCTCGGCGAGAACACGCGGAACAGGTCGCCGTAGGCCGCGGAATATTCGTTCAGGCGCCGCAAGGACTCGTCGGTGCCGTCGAGATCGAACCCTTCGGCGGGTCCGGGTGGGGTCGCAGTGGTGAGCATCCGCCCATTGTAACTTAAGGGTTGGCCGGACAGCGCCCGCGGGTATTGCGCGCGAGGCGCCGAGTTCCGGACAATGGCGGCCGTGTCCACGAATCCAGAAGACGGCGGCCTGCGCAATTCGATCTACCGGCAGCAGACCCGCTCGGCGCGGCGTCTGACCCGCCTTCGGCAGGCCGTCTATCGGTCGCTGGTACCGGTCGCGCACGCGCTGATCCGGTTCGTGTGGTCCTGGTCTCGCGTGGTCGCGGTCGATGGGGCGGAGCACCTCGACGAGGCCGCACGCCAGGCCGGCACGTTCATCCCCGTCTATTGGCACCAGCATCAGCTGTTCTGCATCAAGACCCTGCTCGACCGGCGTGAGGCCGGTGTGCGGCTCGGATTCCTGATCAGTCCCTCGGTCGACGGTGAAATCGCCGCGATGCTGGTCGAACGGCTCCACGGCGTCGCGATCCGCGGATCCTCCTCCTACACCGGAGCGCGCGTGCTGCGCGATTTTCACCAGGCGCTGGTGCGCGACGGCGTGTCGACGACGATCACGCCGGATGGACCGCGCGGCCCGCCCTGGCGGTTCAAGCCCGGCGCGATCCTGCTGGCACAGATCTCGGGGCGGCCGCTCGTATTGATGAGCTACGCGGCCTCGCGCGCCTGGATGATCCAGTGGGACCGGTTCGTGATACCGAAGCCTTTCTCGCGGGTCGCGGTCGCGATCGGTGAACCCATCCAGGTGCCTAAGGGTCTCGATGCGGCGGGGCTCGAGGCGATGCAGGCGCAGATGGAGCAGCGCCTTGGGGAATTGTTCGAGCGTGCCCGCGCGAGGCTCGGCGGATCAGGGGGCTAGCCGCCCGAAGGGCATTGCGGAATTGCCATATGTGTGTGCTTAATACACACATGAACAGGAAGACAGTCCATGGACGGTGATCTGCATTCGGCCTTGCTCGCCTCCGCCCGCTTGCTCCTGCGGCCAATCGTGAGGGTGCTGTTGCGCGGCGGCGTGCCATTTCGCGAGTTCGCCGAGGTCGCCAAAGTGACCTATGTCGACATCGCGACCGGCGAGTTCGGCCTGCGGGGTCGTCCCACCAACGTCTCGCGCACCGCGATCCTCACCGGACTCAATCGCCGTGACGTTGCGCGGATCCGCAAGTCCGAGCCGCTCGCCATGCTCGATGCGGTGTTCATGAGCCATGGCTCGCGGATCCTCTCGGCCTGGCACCTCGATCCGATCTATCGCGACGGCGACGGCCGGCCATTGCGCCTGTCGCTCGACGGTGAGGCACCGAGTTTTCAGGCGCTGGTGCGCGAACACGCGCCCGATCTGCCGCACATCGCGATGTACAAGGAACTCTCCTCGGCCGGTGCGATCGAGCTGTGCGACGACGGATTGCTGCAGGTGCAGATGCGCAGCTACGTCCCGAAGAGCTACGATCCGAACCAGGTGCGTCTCTGGGGCAGCATTCTGCACGACGTCGCGGCCACGCTCGCTCACAACGTCACGCGGTCCGGTTCTGAACCGCCGCGCTTCGAACGGCGTGCGATCCACCATCGCGTACGTCGCGAGCACGCGGCCGCGTTTCGCGAGTTCGTCGAAGCCGAGGGGCAGCATTTTCTCGAGCGCATCGACGCCTGGCTCGCGCAGCATGGCCACGACGACGAACGCGAGGATGCGTCCGGCGTCCGGGTGCGCCTCGGAGCGGGCGCATATCTGATCGAGGAGCCTCCGCAGAAGAGGGTACGCTGATGCGCAGGCAGGGACGATGGCTCGCGGCGCTGGCCGCGGCGACGGCGCTCGGCGCCGGTGTGTTCCTCGCGAGCTGCGGCTCCGGGCTGGTCGCGGGCATCGAGGGGACCGGCGCCAAGGTCGCGACGGTCTCGGCAGGGCCGATCAGCCGTTTCGGCAGCATTTTCGTCAACGGCGTCGAGTTCACGACCAGCGGTGCCACCGTGCTGGTCAATGGCCAGGCCTCCACGGCCGGGGCGCTGCAGGCGGGCGACCAGGTCGTGGTGCGGGGCACGGTCGATCCGAACGGTACGACCGGCACGGCCACCCAGGTCGAGTACGACGTCAGCGTCGCCGGTCCGATCGGCGCGGCCAACGCGGCGGCCTCGACGCTCACGGTGCTCGGCCAGACGGTGCAGGTCGGCACCCAGACGACCCTGGCCGCCGATACCAACGCCACGCCCTCGTTCGCCGCATTCCTGCCGGGCACGCTCGTCGAGGTCAGCGGCTACGAGAAATCCACGGGTCAGATCGCCGCGACGCGGGTCACGATCGTGCCGGCTCTGGCCGCTTACCGGATCTCCGGACGTATCACCGCGGTCGGCCCGGCGGCTGCGCAATTCGCCATCAACGCCGAGACCATCGTCACGGGCGGCGCCACCCTGTCCGGCTTCCCGGCCGGCGCGACGCCGCAGGTCGGCGACCGGGTGCGCGTCGATGCTCCGCCGCTCGGGTCCGCCGCGGTGCTGCCGGCCGATGCGGTCGCGCTGTTGCCGCCGCTCGTCGGGGCGGCAGGCGATCAGGGTCAGATCGACGGCGAGATCACCGATTTCGTGTCGGCGACCCAGTTCGACGTCGACCAGACCCACGTGCTCACCAACGCCCAGACCCAGTACCAGAATGGCGCGGCGACCCAGCTCGCGGCCGACGTCCATGTCTCGGTCCAAGGCACTTTCGATGCAAGCGGCACGTTGACCGCCTCGATCGTCAACTTCCAGGCTTCCGACCCTCTGTTGCTGCAAGGCCCGGTCGGTGCGGTGAATCCGGCCGCGGGCACGCTCAGCATCCTCGGCGTGACCATCACCACGGACCGGTTGACGCAGTTCTCCGACGAGTCGGCGGTGCCGGTCGTGCCGTTCGACCTCGCGGCGATCTCCGTCGGCGATGAGGTCGAGGTTCATGCCCGGGTGGGCGCGGGCAACGTGCTCCTCGCGGGTCTTCTGTCCCGCGAACGGCCGTCCACCGAGGTGCAGCTGCGCGGTCCCGCGAGCTTCGCGAGCGACCCCACGGTCGTGGTGCTGGGCGTGACCGCGGTCACCTCGCCGTTGACTCGCTACCTCGGTCCGTCCGAGACCGCGATCACCGCCGCTCAGTTCTTCACGGCCGCCGCCGCAGGGGCGACCGTGAGCCTCTCGGGTACCTGGACCGGTGCCTCCGTGCAGGTCGCGACGGCGGCGCTGCCCGGTTCTGGGGAGCTGGACAACTGATTGCGCGAGCTCGCCCATCGAAGCGGATCGACGGGTCGGCGATGCGCCCAGTCGTATATAGGAGAAATCTCAAGAATACAAAAGCTTAGCTTGTATTTGTAATTTTCTATGCGAGAATTGCGTCGCAGATACCGAATTCAAGGGATTACTGGAACTGTGTGACGGATTCGGTACCGGCCGCGAAGAGAGTGGCAAACTCCTGATGCACAAGGGATGAGTCCCGAAGGTCGAGGCAGTGCGAATCGCATGGCGATAGTCCCGAAAGAGCCGCGGAGCGCGGACTTCACCGCGTCGGACATCCTGTCGCCGCACGTCTGGCCACGCCGCGGCGCCGAGCCCGCGCTCGGTCTCGACGTGGTCTGCATCAAGATCGCCGTCGACTTCCAGTCGATGACCGCGCTCAATCACCTGGAACGCCTCGCCGCGAATCTCGAGCTCCTGCGCGAGGCCTCGCGCGCCGATGCCGCTTTCCACATTCCCGTGGATCCGGAGAGCGGCGTGTTCGGCGAAGTGGCCGCGGCACGCAGCGTGCTCGCGACCGGGAACCCCGGCCAGTTGCGCGGCCGCTCCCTCGATTCGATGCCCTGGCTGCGCTCGCGGTTCGCGCCCTTGCGGGTCTCGGAGCTGCGCGATACGGCCAAGACGCGCGGGGAACAGGCGGCCGATGCCGCACTGTGGTGCGATCTCGGGCTCGGTTCGGTGCTCATGATCAGCTATTTCATCGAAAACCGGCCGGCGGGCCTGCTCGGCATCGCCGGCGTGCGACCGCGCGATCAGTGGGACGTGCAGATGCACCTGCTGTTGAAACTGGTCGGATCGAGCCTCGCCGGGGGCCTCGAGAGGCTCGCCATCCAGGCGCGGCTCGCCGATCTCGCCGAACGCAACGAGCTGGCGATGCACAGCGCCAACGACGGGCTCTGGGATTTCGACACCCACAACAACCGTGTCTACCTCTCGCCGCGATGGAAGGCGATGCTTGGTTACAACGAGGCGCAGGTCGGTCAGGCGCCCGACTGGCGCACCCTGGTGCACACCGAGGATATGTCCCGGGTGCAGGCCGCGATCCGCGATCACGTCGCCGGCAAGACGGCGCTGTTCGAGAGCATGCACCGCATGCGTCACGCCACCGGCGAGTGGCGCTGGGTGATCAGCCGCGCGAAGGCCAAGGTCGACGACAAGGGCCGGCTGCTGCGCCTGGTCGGCGTCGAACTCGACGTCACCGAGCGCAAGCTCTACGAGGAGGCGCTGTTCCGCGAGAAGGAGAGCGCCCAGATCACCCTGCAGAGCATCGGCGACGGCGTGATCACGACCGATGCGCGCGGCGTGATCGATTACGTCAATCCGGTGGCCGAGCAACTGACCGGTTGGCGCCTCGAGGACACCCAGGGCCGCGCGATCGAGGAGGTGTTCCGGGCGTTTCACGAGGAGACCTGTGAACCGCTCGAGAACCCGCTTGCCGTGGCGATCCGCCGCACGCGCTCGATCAAGTCGGTGCGGCCGATGCTGCTGATCCGCCGCGACGGCAACGAGATCTACGTGGAGAGCACGGCTTCGCCGATCCGCGACGGGAGCGGCGCGGTCTCCGGCGGGGTGCTCGTGTTCCACGACGTGAGCGAGGCGCGCGAGCTCAACCGCCGTCTGTCCTATCACGCGAGCCACGACGTGCTGACCGGGCTCGTGAACCGCCGCGAATTCGAGCATCGCATGGAGAGGGCACTGAAGAGCGCCAAGGCGCGCGAGACCTCCTATGCGTTGTGTTATCTCGATCTGGATCAGTTCAAGATCGTCAATGACACCTGCGGCCACAGCGCGGGCGACGCCTTGCTCGGCCAGGTCGGCGGCCTGCTGAAATCGAAGGTCCGCTGGCGCGACACGCTCGCGCGCCTGGGCGGCGACGAGTTCGCGATCCTCCTCGAGAGCTGTACGCTCGACGAGGCGATGCGCATGGCCGAAACCCTGCGCGAGGCGGTTCGCAATTTCAAGTTCACCTGGGAGGAGCGCACGTTCCGGCTCGGTGCGAGCATCGGCGTCGTGCCGATCTCGGTCGACAACGCCGACGTGGCCTCGGTGCTGAGCGCTGCGGACAGCGCCTGCCAGGCGGCCAAGCAGTCCGGCCGCAACCGTGTGCACTCCTTCGAGGAGAACGACATCGACCTGATGCGCCGGCGCCGCGAGATGCAGTGGGCCGCGCGGATCAATACCGCCCTGGAGGAGGACCGCTTCGAGCTGTTCCGCCAGTCGATCCTGCCGCTGCGCGACCAGGAGAGCGGCGCGCATTACGAGCTCCTGCTGCGCATGCGCGACGAGAACGGCAAGATCGTCACTCCGGACAATTTCATGACGGCGGCGGAACACTATGGCATCACCCCGAACATCGATCGCTGGGTGGTCGAAAACGCCTTCCGCTGGCTGGTCTCCGACGCCGACGAGCGCGAAAAGCTCGCGATGTGTTCGATCAACCTGTCCGGTCTCTCGCTCGGCGACGACAAGTTCCTGCCCTACGTGATCGACCAGCTCACGCGCAGCGGCCTCGACGCGACCAAGATCTGTTTCGAGATCACCGAGACCGCGGCGATCGCCAGCTTCTCGCAGGCCAACCGCTTCATCCAGGCGCTGAAGGAACTGGGGTGCAAGTTCGCCCTGGACGACTTCGGCTCGGGGCTCTCCTCCTTCGGTTACCTGAAGCACTTCCCCGTGGATTTCCTCAAGATCGACGGCTCGTTCGTCAAGGAGATCCTCCACGACCCGATCGACCGGGAGATGGTGCGTTCCATCAACGAGATCGGACACCTCACCGGCAAGCAGACGATCGCCGAGTTCGCCGAGAACGCGGAGATCATCAACATGCTGCGCACGCTCGGGGTCGACTATGCCCAGGGCTACGGCATTTCCCAGCCGCAACGCATCGCCAAGACGTCGACCGCGAAGGAATCCTGAGGCGAACCGATGTCCGCGCCGCCGCGCGGCGGTGACCGCCGCCCGCGGCACCAGGAGATTGGCCGGGTCCCGGGCCCGTCAGGTCGCGTCGGACCAGTGAAAGCGCATCGACAGGTCCACCGCGCGCACGTTCTTGGTGATCGCGCCCACGGAGACGTAGTCCACGCCGGTCTCGGCGATCGCCCGGATGCTCTCTGGTCGGACGCCGCCCGATGCCTCGAGCCGCAGCGGGCGTGCGGCGGCGCGATTGATCGCGACCGCCTCGCGCATCCGATCGAGCGTGAAGTCGTCGAGCAGCGCGCTGTCGGCGCCGGCGGAGATCGCCTCGCGCAGCTCCTCCAGGCTCTCGACCTCGACCTCGACGGGCGCGCCGGCGTCCACCGCGCGCGCGCGCGCGACCGCGGCGCCGATGCCGCCGGCGGCGACGATGTGGTTTTCCTTGATCAGGATCGCGTCGTAGAGACCGATCCGGTGATTACGTGCGCCGCCGACCCGTACGGCGTATTTCTGCGCGGTGCGTAACCCAGGCAAGGTCTTGCGCGTGTCGAGCACGACGCAGCCCGTGCCGCGCACCAGGGCCGCATAGGTCCGGGCGGCGGTGGCGGTCGCCGAGAGTAGTTGCAGGAAATTCAGGGCGGTGCGCTCGCCGGTGAGCAGCGCGCGGGCCGGGCCGCTGGCTTCGAACAGGATCTGGTCCGGCCGGACGATCTCGCCCTCGTTCACCTTCCAGTCCAGGGTCACCGCGGCATCGAGCATCGCAAAACAGCGGTCCACGTACGGCCGACCGCACAGTACCGCGGTCTCGCGCGAGATCACGGTCGCGCGTCCGAGCGTCGCGGCATCGATCAGGGCGGCGGTCAGGTCCCCCGAGCCCAGGTCTTCGGCGAGCGCCCTTCGCACCTGCTCCGCGAGGTCGGGAGGCGGAGTCTGGATGCCGGCGGGCGCGGCGGCGGCGAGTTCGGCCTCGCCGATCGGCGCGGGGCTGTCTGGCGGTATGGGCGGGGCGTTCATCGCTCGGTTCCGGGGCGGCGGCGGGCTGGAAGAATAGGGTAGGCACCCCGATAATTCAACGCAGGTTCGGCCGGCCCGGCACCGCCTCTGCGGCGCTGCCGGGGCCTGCGGTGGGCGACCGGGGCCAGGGCTGTTATCGTATGCATCTCAAGGAGATCGAACATGAATGCCATTGAACGCATCAAGAGTCAGCTGGCCTCGGCGCCGGTCGTGCTGTACATGAAGGGAACGCCCGACTTTCCCCAGTGCGGGTTCTCCGCCCAGGCGGTTGGCGCGCTGCGCGCCTGCAACGCGAAGTTCGCGCACTTCAACATCTTCGAGGACCCGGAGGTGCGCGAGGCCCTGAAGACCTATTCGAACTGGCCGACGTTCCCGCAGCTCTACGTCAACGGCGAGCTGGTCGGCGGCTGCGACATCACTCTGGAGATGTACAAGTCGGGCGAGCTCAAGCAACTGCTCGCCGAGGCCGGCGCGACCGCCTGAGCGCGACCGCCTGAGCGGGGCGCTCAACCCTCGTCGCTTTCCACCTGCAACGGACCCATCGAGGCGAGCCGGCGCCGGCTCGCCTCGAAGATGGTCTGGAACTGATTGCAGACCGCGCAAAACAGGTCGGCCGTGCGTTCCGCGTCGTAGCCGGCCGAATGCGCGGAGGAGGAGTCCCAGTCGAATCCTGCCGCGAGCGTCGCGCGCATGAGCACCGTCTGGCCGAAGGCGACGCCGCCGAGAGTGGCGGTATCGAAGCTCGAGAACGGGTGGAAGGGATTGCGCTTGATCTGGGATCGGGCTACCGCGGCATTCAGGAAGTTCAGGTCGAAGAACGCGTTGTGCCCGACCAGCACCGCGCGGGTGCATTCGGCCGCGCGCACGGCGGTCCGCACCGTCTGAAACACGCGCTGCAACGCGTCGGCCTCGGCGATCGCGGGGCGCAGCGGGTGGTGTGGATCGATGCCGTTGACGGCGAGCGAAGCGGGCTCGAGATTGGCCCCCTCGAACGGTTTGACGTGGTAACGGACGGTCTCGCCGCGCCTCAGGGAGCCGTCGCCCTGCATCTCGATCAGCACCGCGGCAATCTCCAGCAGGGCGTCGGTCTGCGAATTGAATCCGCCGGTCTCGACGTCGATCACCACCGGCAGGAAGCCGCGGAAGCGCGTCGCCATCGTGATCGGATCGAGCGTGCTCATGGCACCGACCCCGTTGCCTCGATGCTCCAGCGGATCGTCTCGCCCGCTCGGTAGGGCACCAGCGCATCCTCGCCGAATCCGTACGAGTCCGGCACGGTCCAGGGCCGCCGGACGAGCGTGATGGTCTCGCGGTGCGGCGCGAGACCGTAGAACTGCGCGCCGAAACGTCCGGCGAAGTCCGCCAGCCGTTCGAGGCGGCCGGCGTCCTCGAACGCCTCGGCGTAGAGTTCCACCGCCGCGTGCGCCGTGAACATGCCTGCGCAGCCGCAGGAGCTCTCCTTGGCCGAGCGCGCGTGCGGTGCGCTGTCGGTGCCGAGGAAGAAGCGCGGATCGCCGGAGGTCGCGGCCTCGACGAGTGCCAGGCGGTCTTCTTCTCGCTTCAGGATCGGCAGGCAATAAAAATGCGGTCTCAGGCCGCCCGCGAACAGGGCTCCGCGGTTGTGCAGCAGATGCTGCGGCGTGATCGTCGCCGCGACCCCGGGCCGCGCGGCGCGCAGGAATTCGACCGCGTGGCGGGTGGTGATGTGCTCGAGCACGATCTTGAGCCCCGGCAGTCGCCGCACGAGCGGCGCGAGCGTCCGATCGATGAAATGCGCTTCCCGGTCGAACGGATCGATCCCGGCGCCCGGCGTCTCCCCGTGTACCAGCAGCGGCATGCCGCGCTCCTGCATCCGTTCCAGCACGGGCAGCACCCGCTCGAGGTCCCGCACGCCGGCGTCGGAGTGGGTGGTCGCCCCGGCCGGATAGAGCTTGACCGCGTGTACGCAGCCGCTCGCCGCGGCGCGGTCGATCTCCTGCGGTGCGGTGCGCTCAGTGAGATAGAGGGTCATCAGCGGCTCGAAGCCGCCGCCGGGCGCCAGCGCGGCGAGCACGCGGTCGCGGTAGGCGAGGGCGAGTTCGGTCGTGGTGACCGCGGGCTTGAGATTCGGCATCACGATCGCCCGGCCGAAGCGCCGCGCCGTGAACTCGGCCACCGCGGCGAGCGCCGCACCGTCGCGCAGGTGCACGTGCCAGTCGTCGGGGCGCGGGATGATCAGAGGGCTCACGGCCGTGCCGCCTCCCGCGTCCAGTCGCGCGCGAGCAGTTCGAGCGTGAACCGCACGCCGAACCCGGTGATGTCGGTGCCGATGTGGCCGAGTCCGCCGCGGCGCAGTCCGGCGGCGAGGTCGAGGTGCAGCCACGGCATCCCGGCCGGCAGAAAGCGCGAGAGGAAGCGTGCCGCGAGAATGTGATCGCCCTTGCCGTCCACGGCGCATTGCATCACGTCGGCGACCGGGCTCTCCAGATCCGAATCGAAGTCGGCGTCCATGGGGAAGCACCAGACGCGCTCGCCGCTCGCCACGCCGGCCGCCTCGATCAGTGCGCGAGTCGCCGGCCGGTTGGTGAAGGCACCGCTGTAGCGTTCGGTGAGCGCGCGTACGCAGGCCCCGGTGAGCGTCGCAAAATCGATGATGGCGCGCGGGCGCTCGGCCGCGGCGAGGCTCAGGGTGTCCGCGAGCGCCATGCGTCCTTCGGCATCGGTGTGAATGACCTGGATCGTCGTGCCGTTGTGCGCGCGCACGACCTCCTGCGGCTGATATGCGGTCGGCCCGATGCGGTTCTCCGTGATCGCGAGCCAGCAGTCGAGCGCGAGCGGTGAATCGAGCGAGCGCAGCGCATGCAGGCAGCCGAGCGCAACCGCGCTGCCCTCCATGTCGGTGTGCATCTCGAGCATGCTCTGGTGAGGCTTGAGATTGGTGCCGCCGGTGTCGAAGCAGATGCCCTTGCCGACCAGGCAGAGATCGGGCCGGGTCTTGCCGCGCGGCCGGTAGCTCAAGCGCACGATGCCGGCGTCGCGGCTCGCATTGCCGCGGGCGACCGCCAGGAACGCCCCGGCGCCGAGCCGCCGAAGGCGCCGCTCGTCGAGGAATTCGTAGCGCAGGCCGTGGCGGCGGGCGTAGCCCTGCAGCAACCGCCGGTAGGACGCGGCATCGAGCAGATTCGGCGGCAATGCGGTGAGCCAGCGCGCCAGATTGTTGCCCTCGGCCGACGCGAGCGCGCGCTTCAGACCCTGCGGCGCGGACGCGGCGGCGAGGTCGATGCGTTGCAGCCGGGGGGGCGTGGCCCGCGTCTTGAACCTCGGCAGGGCGAATGCCGCCGCCTGCAGGGCCGCGACCGCCGCGCACAGCGCCTCGCTCTGGAATTCCCGACCGAGACCCTGTGCGAGCAGCAACACCGCGCGTGGTTCGTCCTCGAGCAGCGCTCGGGCCGCTCGCCCCGCGACCACCAGGCAATCGAACGGGCTTGCGTGTCGGCCGACGATAGCGACCGCGATTTCGGTCTGCGCACGCTCGCCGACGTGCAGCGTGAAATGATCCCCGGGCTTGCGCGGCCGCGACTCGAACAGATGTCTCAGGGCGGTCGCGTGCGGCAATGCCTGCCAGTCGGCGGCGAGCGGTTCGCTGGGCAGCAGCAGCAAGGCGCCACCGTAGCGGCCGAGGGTCGCGGCGTCGGGTTTCGACGCCCTGATTCGCACCGGAACGCTCAGCCGCTCGAACGGCGGACGAGCCGACATTTCGTCAAAACGCAAGCCCGCCTCTCGCTTGACCATGAAAAACCAAACCCCGAAGATAGCGCCTTTAAGCCCATTGGTCGGGGCTCGCGCGACGGCGACGTGAATTGTCCGTCATGTTAACAGGACACGCCCGTCGCCGCATGCGCGTGTTCTCCCACTGCAAGGCCCAGTATGACGCAACGTTCGCCGTTCGAAGACATTGATCCGGTCGAAACCCAGGAGTGGCTCGAGTCGATCGACTCGGTCATCCGCAACGAAGGGCCCCAGCGGGCGCACTTCCTGCTCGAGAAACTGGTCGACTTCACCCGCCGCTCCGGCACTTACCTGCCGTTCAAGCCGAACACCGCCTACCTCAATACGATCTCGAAGTCGCAGGAGCCGGAATATCCGGGCGACCGCGGCCTAGAGAGGCGCAACGAGGCCTACATGCGCTGGAATGCCATGGCCATGGTGGTCCAGGCGAACCGCGAGAACTCCGAGTACGGCGGCCACATCGCCACCTACGCCTCCGCCGCGACGCTCTACGAAGTCGGCTTCAATCATTTCTGGCGGGCGCGCAGCGAGTCTCATCCGGGAGACCTCGTGTTCATGCAGGGACATTCGAGCCCGGGTGTCTACGCGCGCGCCTATCTCGAGGGCCGGTTGACCGAGGAGCAGCTGCTGCGGTTCCGCCGCGAAGTCCGCGGCGGCGGCCTGTCCTCGTATCCGCATCCCTGGCTGATGCCGGATTTCTGGCAATTCCCGACCGTGTCGATGGGTCTCGGACCGATGAACGCGATCTTCCAGGCGCGTTTCATCCGCTACCTGGAGCACCGCGGCCTGATTCCGGAGTCGGATCGCAAGGTCTGGGCGCTGCTCGGCGACGGCGAGATGGACGAGCCGGAGTCGATGGGCGCGCTCACCATGCCGGTTCGCGAGAAGCTCGACAACCTGGTCTTCGTGATCAACTGCAACCTGCAGCGACTCGACGGACCGGTCCGCGGCAACGGCAAGATCATTCAGGAGCTCGAGGCGGCGTTCCTCGGCGCCGGCTGGAACGTGATCAAGGTGCTCTGGGGTTCGCGCTGGGATCCGCTGCTCGAGCGCGACCACAAGGGTCTGCTCAAACGCCTCATGGAAGAGTGCGTCGACGGCGAATACCAGAACTTCAAGTCCAAGGGCGGAGCGTACACGCGCGAGCACTTCTTCGGTAAGTATCCGGAGCTGCGCGAGATGGTCGCCAACATGTCGGACGAGGAGATCTGGCGCCTGAACCGCGGCGGACACGACCCGCAGAAGGTGTACGCGGCCTATGCGGCCGCGGCCGCGCACCGTGGCGCGCCGACCGTGATCCTCGCCAAGACCGTCAAGGGTTTCGGCCTCGGCAAGGGCGCCGAGGGCATCAACGCCGCCCACCAGCAGAAGAAGCTCGACGATAACTCGCTCAAGGACTTCCGCGACCGGTTCAACATCCAGATCACGGATGCGGAGATCGAGGGGCTCACCTTCCGCAAGCCGTCCGCCGACAGCGAGGAGCTCCGCTACCTGCAGGAGCGGCGCAAGGCGCTCGGCGGCTACCTCCCGTCGCGCAGCGACGACGCCGCGCCGCTCGCCGTGCCGCCGCTCGAGGGGTTCAAGGCCCTGCTCGAGGGCACCGGCGAACGCGAGATCTCCACGACCATGGCGCTGGTGCGGATGCTGACCGCGCTCGTGAAGGACAAGAACGTCGGCCCCCACGTGGTGCCGATCGTGCCGGACGAGGCCCGCACTTTCGGTATGGAGGGCATGTTCCGGCAGATCGGCATCTACTCCTCCCTCGGACAGCTGTACACACCGCAGGACGCGGACCAGCTGATGTATTACCGCGAGGACCGCAAGGGGCAGATCCTCGAGGAGGGCATCAACGAGGCGGGCGCGCTCTGCTCCTGGCTCGCGGCGGCGACCGCCTACTCGAACCATGGGATCAACATGATCCCCTTCTACATTTTCTATTCGATGTTCGGCTTCCAGCGGGTCGGCGACTTCATCTGGGCGGCCGGCGACAGCCAGGCGCGCGGATTCCTGATTGGCGCCACCGCGGGCCGCACCACGCTCGCGGGCGAGGGGCTGCAGCACCAGGACGGCCACAGTCAGTTGGTCGCGACCACGGTTCCGAACTGCGTGGCCTACGATCCGGCCTATGCGTACGAGCTCGCGGTGATCGTCCACGACGGCATGCGCCGGATGTACCAGGAGCGCGAGCGCGTCTTCTACTACATCACCTGCATGAACGAGAACTACGTCCACCCGGCCATGCCCGCCGGCGTCGAGCAGGGGATCCTGAACGGCATGTATCTGCTGCAGATCGGCGGCCGCGGCAAGGTCCGCGCGACGCTGTTCGGCTCGGGCACGATCCTGCGAGAGGTGCTTGCGGCCGCCGCGATCCTCGAATCGGACTACGGCGTTCCCGCCGACGTCTACTCGGTCACCAGCTACAGCGAACTGCGTCGCGAGGCGCTGGCGATCGAGCGCTGGAACATGCTGCATCCGGACCAGCCGCCGCGCCAGACCTATATCTCGCAGGCGCTCGCCAAGAGCGAAGGCCCCTTCATCGCGGCGAGCGATTATATGAAGACGGTGCCTGACCAGATCCGCCAATGGGTGCCCGGCCGCTATCTGGTGCTCGGCACCGACGGATACGGTCGCAGCGATTCGCGCGCCGAGCTCCGCCGTTTCTTCGAGGTGGACCGCCACTACGTCGTCGTCGCGGCGCTCAAGGCGCTGGCCGACGAGGGCAAGATCGACCGCAAGACCGTCGTCGAGGCGATGAAGCGGTTCGACGTCGATGCCGACAAGCCGAATCCCCTGACGGTCTAGGCGGACGAACGTGAGCAATACCATCGAAGTGCGCGTGCCGGACATCGGCGGGTTCAAGGACGTGAGCGTGATCGACGTCCAGGTCGCCGACGGACAGACGATCGAGAAGGATGCGCCACTGATCACCCTGGAGACCGAAAAGGCCGCGATGGACGTGCCCGCGCCCGTGGCCGGCCGCATCCGGCAAATGAAGGTTCGACCGGGCGACAAGGTGTCGGAAGGGTCGCTGATCCTGCTGCTCGAGAGCAGCGCCGCGACCGCCGACCAGGCGGCACCGGCGCCTGCGACCGCGCAGGCGGCGTCCGCGCCACCGCCGCCGGCGCC
>JAGWPY010000198.1 GCA_028870275.1 Gammaproteobacteria bacterium
CGGCCGGCTGGATGCACACCTCGAGCGGCGTCGACAACATCGACGAATTCCTCGAGGCCGTCACCCCGTACGCCGGCCACTGGCGCTACCGCCACGGCGGGCGCGAGCGGCCGGTCCGCGAGCGACAGATCGCGATCGCGCCGAAGAATACGCTCGACGGCCATGCGCTCCTGTACATCAATCCGCACACGTCGTTCTACTTCCGCTCCGAGCTGCAGATGTCGAGCGACCAGGGGCTCGATGCGTACGGCGCGGTCACCTGGGGACAGTTCTTCGTCTATCAGGGATTCAACGCGACGGCGGGCTGGATGCACACCTCGAGCGGCGTCGACAACATCGACGAGTTCCTCGAGACCGTGACTCCGTACGCCGGTCACTGGCGCTACCGCCACGGCGGGCGCGAGCGGCCGGTTCGCGAACGGCGGATCGAGATCGCCTATGCGACGCCCGCCGGGCTCGCGCAACGGCGCTTCACGGTCTACTACACCGAGCACGGACCGGTCGTGCGCCGGCAGGGGGCCGCCTGGGTGACGGTGAGCCTGATGCAAAGGCCGATGCGGGCCCTCGAACAGGATTTCCTGCGCACCAAGGCCAAGGACTACGCGGCCTTCCGCCGGATCATGGAGCTGCACACCAACTCCTCGAACAACACCGTGTTCGCCGACTCCGCGGGCAATATCGCCTACTTTCACTCGAACTACATCCCGAAGCGCGATCCGCGCTTCGACTGGACGCGACCGGTCGACGGCAGCGACCCACGCACCGACTATCACGGGCTGCTGTCGATCGACGAGACGCCGCACGTGCTGAACCCGGCGGTCGGCTGGCTGTACAACTCGAACAACTGGCCCTGGTCGGCCGCGGGTCCGGACAGCCCGAAACGCGCCGATTTCCCGGCCTACGTCGAGCGCAGTACCGAGGAGACGCCGCGCGGCCTACACGCCCTCGAGCTCCTGCCCGCTCACCATCACTACACCATGGCCTCGCTCACCGCGACCGCCTTCGACAGCCACTTGCCGGCCTTCGAGACGCTTTTGCCGCCGCTGCTCGCCGCTTATGACCGCCTGCCCGCGGCCGATTCGCGACGTGCGCGACTCGCCGAACCCGTCACGGTGCTGCGCGGTTGGGACCACCGATGGGGGATCAACTCGCTCGCGACCACGCTCGCGGTGTTCTGGGGGAGTGATCTGTATGCGCGCGACGAGGCGGTCGCGCGGGCGGCCGGCCTCTCGAGCGAGGACTACGTCGAGCGGCGCGAGAGCCCGGACCAGCTGCTCGATGCGCTCGAGCGCACCGTCGAACGGCTGCGCAGCGAATTCGGCACCTGGCAGGTGCCTTGGGGCGAGGTGAACCGTTTCCAGCGTCTCGACGACGCGCCGGTGCCGCACTTCGACGATACGAAGCCCTCCATCGCCGTACCGTTCACATCTTCGATTTGGGGATCGCTCGCCTCCTTCGGCGCGCACGCCTACCCGAATACGCACAAGTGGTATGGCACGAGTGGCAACAGCTTCATCGCGGTGGTCGAGTTCGGTCCGCGGGTGCGCGCGCGGGCGGTGACCGCGGGCGGCGAGAGCGGCGACCCGCGATCGCCGCATTTCGACGACGAGGCCGAGCGCTACGCGACCGGCAATCTGCGTGCGGTGTACTTCTATCCGGACGAGCTCGCCGGCCACGTCGAGCGCAGCTACCACCCCGGCGAATGACTGGCACCGATGGGCGAAGACTCTAACGGCATGCGACGGCGTCACGGCGGGCGAGTCCTGCGGCTTCTCGCCGCGGCGTCATTGGTGGCGCAGCTCGCCGCGACGAATTCGATGGCCGCAGGGCCGGTTCGACCGGTTGCGCCGGATCGGATCGCCACGCTCGCCGATATGGTGCGCGAGCGCGGGCGCGACGGCGCGCTACCGCCGCATCTCGCGCTCGCCCTCGGCGTCGGCCGCGGCGAGGCGGTGCCGGTCAAGCAGGCGGTGCTGCGCCATGGTCCCGAGGTGCGCGTGTTCAACGTCTGCGTCGGTGATCCGGACGAGCTCGTGATCCTGCGCACCAACGAGATGCGGCGCACGACCCATGCCTACCTCCTTGGCCGCGACGGCAAGCTCCGCAAGACGGTCTATTTCCGCGCGGGCGGCCAGCCGAGCACCGTGCCGTCCACGGCGGCGCGTGGCGCCTTCGCCGCGGAGTTGCGCTTCTGGAGGCACCCGCACTGAGGACCGCCTCGGTGAGGCGCCTTGGTATCGCGGATCGGCCGAGACGATGCAAGCGCTCGCCGGATCGCCTATCCTTGCGGCTCGAGCCCGACGGGGAGGATCGACAGCGCGATGGACGCGGCACGCACGAGCGCCTCGGGCGCGGAGTTGACTGCGCGCGGGCTGATTCTCGGCGCATTGATCACGGTCGTGTTCACGGCCGCGAACGTCTACTTCGGCCTGAAGGCGGGCCTCACCTTCGCGACCTCGATCCCCGCCGCGGTGCTGTCGATGGCCCTGCTGCGCGGCGCGCGCGGTGCGACCATCCGCGAGAACAACATCGTGCAGACGGTCGCATCGGCTGCGGGCACGCTGTCGGCGATCATCTTCGTGCTGCCGGGCCTCGTCATGATCGGCTGGTGGCGGGGATTTCCGTACTGGACCACCTTCGCGATCTGCGCCTTCGGCGGCGTGCTCGGCGTGATGTACTCGATCCCCTTGCGTCGTGCACTGGTCACCGGCTCGGATCTGCCTTACCCCGAGGGCGTCGCCTGCGCCGAGGTGCTCAAGATCGGCGCGCACGAGGGTGCGACACCCGAGTCGGGCGTCACGGCCGACCGCAGCCGCGCCGGACTGCGCGCGGTCGTGGTCGGCAGCCTCGTCTCCGCGGGTTTCGCGGTGATCATCGGTACGCGCCTGTTCGCCGGCGACGTGGCCCGCTATTTCCGGATCGGATCCGGCGGCGCGCTCAGTGGCTACGACTTCAGTCTGTCGTTCGCGTTGTTCGCGGTCGGCCATCTCGTCGGACTCTGGGTCGGCCTCGCGATGTTGCTCGGCGCGCTGCTCGCCTGGCTCGGTCTCGTGCCCTGGTATGCGACGCTGCATCCGGCCGCCGGCGCCGCCGCGACCGTGGCCCAGGGGGTCTGGAGCGCCCAGGTGCGCTTCGTCGGCGCCGGCGCGATCGGCATCTCGGCGGTATGGACCCTGGGCACGCTCGTCCGGCCGGTGGCCGCCGGGTTGCGCGCGGCCGCGGCGGCCTCACGCGCGCGCCGCGCGGGTCGGGGCGGCGATCTGCCGCGCATTGAGCGCGACATCCCGATCGGCCTGGTCGCCCTCTCGACCCTCGTCTGCCTCGTGCCGATCGCCTGGCTACTGGGCGCGTTCAGCCGCGAGAGCGGCCTCGGCGCCGAGCTCGGCGTGCTGGTCGTCGCCGGCGTCGCCTACGTCGTGCTCATGAGTTTCTTCGTCTCCGCGGTCTGCGGCTACATGGCGGGTCTCATCGGCGCCTCCAACAGCCCCTTGTCCGGCGTCGGCATCCTGGTGGTGATCGGCGCGGCCTTGCTGCTCGCGCTCGGTATCGAGCCGCGGCTGCCCGTGGCGGACGGCCGCGCGCTGGTCGCGTTCGCGCTGTTCGTGACTTCGGTGATCTTCGCGGTCGCGACCATCGCCAACAACAACCTGCAGGACCTGAAGACCGGCCAGCTGGTCGATGCGACTCCCTGGCGCCAGCAGGTCGCGCTGGTGATCGGCGTCGTGATGGGCGCCGCCGTGATCCCGCCGGTACTGGGGCTGCTCAATCGTGCCTACGGTTTCGCGGGCGCTCCGGGCGCCGATCCGGCCCGCGCTCTGCCGGCACCGCAGGCCAACCTGATCGCGGCGCTCGCTCAGGGTGTCCTGCAACGGAACATCGACTGGAGCCTCATCGGCGTGGGTGTCGCGATCGGCGCCGTGGTCATCGGGCTCGACTTCGTACTGCGCCGGCTGACCCGGGGGGCGAGCCTGCCGCCGCTCGCGGTCGGCCTCGGCATCTACCTACCGACCTCGACCACGTTGATGGTCGTGGTCGGCGCCGTTGCGGGCCATTGGTTCGACCGCCGGGCCGCGCGCGGTCCGACGCCCGAGGCCACGCAACAGCTCGGCGTGCTGCTCGCCTCGGGGCTGATCGTCGGCGAGAGCCTGGTCGGCGTCGCACTCGCGGCGCTGGTCGTCGTCTCCGGCAAGGCGATGCCGCTCGCGCTGGTCGGCGACGGTTTCGCCGGCGCGTCGGTGTGGCTCGGCGCGCTGGTGTTCGCGGGCGCGATCTACGCGCTCTATCGTTGGATCGGCGCAATGCGCGTGTGAGGAGAGCGATGTCGACATCTGCGGGTCGAACCCTCGCGTGGCGGGCCGCCGCGGCTCTCGTCCTGTCGCTGATCGCCACCGCGGCGTTCGCCGCGAAGACCCGCACGGTCGTGTTGATCGTCTGCGACGGACTGCGCTGGCAGGAGGTCTTCACGGGCGCCGATCCGTTACTGCTCGGCACGGCGGCCGGCGGCGCCTGGGCGCCGACCCCGCTGCTGCGCGAGCGCTACTGGCGCGACGATCCGGCCGCCCGCCGGGCGGCGCTGTTGCCCTTCCTCTGGCACACGGTCGCCAGACGAGGTCAGATCTTCGGCAACCGGCTGCGCGGCAGCGATGCCACGGTCACCAACGGCCGGGCGTTCTCGTATCCCGGTTACGACGAGATGAGCGTCGGCTATGCCGATCCACGCATCGACTCGAACGAGTTCGGCCCGAATCCGAACGTGAGCGTGTTCGAGTGGCTGAACGCCCAGCCCCGATTCCACGGCCGGGTGGCGATCTACGGCACCTGGGGCACCTTCGCCGAGATCTTCAACGAGGCCCGCAGCCACCTGCCGATGCAGGTCGGCTGGCACCCGCCCGCGGACCGTCCGGGCATGCCGAGTCTCGCGCTGCTCCGCCGGCTGTATGCGACCACGACCCGCTTCGACGAGGAATTGCCGCCCGATGCCTATCTGCAGATCCCGCTGCTCCAATACGTGCGCGGCGGGCGGGTGCGGGTGCTGTTCGTTGGCTATGGCGAGACCGACGACTGGGCGCATCAGGGGCGCTACGACCTGGTGCTCGACGCCGCCCACCGGTTCGACGGCTTCGTCGCCGAGCTCTGGCACACCATGCAGTCGATGCCCGAGTACCGCGGCCGTACGACGTTCCTGATCACGACCGATCACGGCCGCGGCAGCGGTCCGGTGCAGTGGAAGGACCACGGTGTCGAGGAGCCGGGCTCCGAGAACATCTGGCTTGCGGCGATCGGGCCCGACACCCGGCCGCTCGGCGAGCGGCACGACACGGCGCCGATCACCCAATCGCAGATCGCCGCGACGCTCGCCGCGTTCGTCGGCGAGGACTACCGCAAGGCCGTGCCACGCGCGGCGCCGCCGATCCTCGATGTGCTGCGCTGACTAGGGAATTTCCCTTATGATCCTCGCTGCGGTGCCGCGTCAGGATGATCCTGGCGTGGAGCGGTGGGAAGCATTCGCGCCGCCGAGGATGCATGGATCGTAACGCTGAGGATGGCAAGGACGGCTACGAGCGGATTCCGGAGGCGGATCGGCTCTGGACGCGCATGCTCGCTCTGATCGGCGCGAGCTACACGGTCGATACGGTCGTGCTGGTGCTCTTCGCGCTGGCCCGGGCTTTGCCCCTCGACGTGGCGCTCGGCTACGGCGTGGTCGGCATCCTCACCTGTCTGATCTTCTATCTGCTGATTTCACGCGGACTCAGCGCGGCGTTACGGGATCCGAACCTGACCATGGCGCAGCTCGGCGTCGCGGTCACGATCCAGCTCGTGTTCATGGCGCTCGCGCCGCACGTCGCGTTGTATTTCATCTCGGTGCTGTTCGTGATCTTCGGTTTTGCGAGCCTCAGGTTGCGGCCGCGCGAAGGGCTTTTGGCGGTCGGCGTCGTAGCCCTGCCGATCGCCCTGGTCCTCGCCCATTCGCCCGAGGCGCTCGACCTGCCGCGGCACACGCCGCTCGCCCGCGCCCTGGTCGGCATCAGCATCCTCCTGGCGCTCGGCCGCGCGACCATGCTCGGCCTGTATTCGACGCGTCTGCGGGTGCTGCTCGGCCGGAGGCTCGACCGTACCCGCGACTCCCTGCGTTCGATCGAGAGCCGCCGCGGCGTGCTCGCAGCGACCCTGCACGAGGGACTCGGCCAGGAACTCGCCGGCGTGGCGCTGATGCTCACGGCCCTCGCGGCGAAGCTGCGCCGCGAGGGCCACCCTGGTGCCGAGGAGATCGGCGCGGCGAACGAGTATCTCGCCGCCGCGATCGGCCGGACCCGTCTGCTCGCCGATTCGGTGCGCAGCGAGTCCGGCACGCCCCCGGGCGCCAATCCCTAGGGCCGCCCCCCGGTCAGTTCCTTCATGAGGCGGTAGGTGAACTCGACTTCCTCGTAGAAACCCTGCTGGCTCATGCGTTCGTCGCGGCCGTGCATGCGGATGTCGGCGAGATCGTTCCAGCCGCCGCCGATCCCGTAACTCGGCATCCCGGCGTTGCGCGTGAAGATCGAGTCGCTCGCGCCCGCGGACATCACCGGCACCACGGGCACGCCCGGCCACATCGAGTCGACGACCTTCTGGACCTTCGCGAACAGGCGCGGATCCGGCGGCGATTCGCCGGCGCGCTCGTAGTTGCCGAGCGGGGCGAGCACGACCTTGGAGTCGTCGATGGCCTTGGCGAGCCTGGCCTCGGTGCCGGCCACGGTCTCGTCCGGCATGATCCGGCACTGGATGGTCGCGACCGCGCGCGAGGGCAGGGCATTCTCCTGGACGCCGGCGCGCAGCATGGTCGCCACGCAGGTCGAGTGCAGGATCGCGTTCAGATCGACATTCTCCGCGAGCCGCCGCGCCGCCGCCTGGTCGACGGTCGGCGAGGCCGCGACCGCGAGCAGATCCGCCTTGCGCTGGCCGCTCTCGCGCTTGGCGAGATCGGCGAAGTACATCCGCGTGGTCGCATTGGTCGCGAATGGGAATTGGTAGCCCTCGACACGGACCAGCGCATGGGCGAGCTCGTAGATCGCGTTGTCCGGGCGCGGCTCGGAACTATGACCACCCTTGTTGGTGACCGTGGCCGTGAAGGTCACGTAGCTCTTCTGTACCGTCTCGACCGCGAAGTCGACCCGCTTGCCGTCGATCAGCTCGCCGCTGTTGCCGTCGGGGTTGATCACCAGGCCGGCGCTGAAGGCATGCGGATGGGCCTTCAGCAGGAAGGCGGGGCCGCTCTGTTCGAGTCCGACCTCCTCGTCCGCCGTGAAGGCCGCGACCAGGTCCCGGTCCGGACGATAGCCTTCCTGCTTGAGGCGGATGAGGCTCGCGGCGACCGCGGCATCGCCATCCTTCATGTCCGAGGTGCCGCGGCCGTAGAACCAGCCGTCGCGCTCGGTGAACTTGAACGGCGGCAGGGTCCAGTCGGCCGCCTTGGCGTCGACCACGTCCATGTGCGCGATCCACATCACCGGCTTCCGGCCGCGGTCCTTGCCCTCGAGACGAACCACGACGTTCACCTGCCAGGGATATTTCGTCTCCGGGAGCACGCGGATCTCGGAATCGGTGAAGCCGTGCGCCTTGAAATAGCCGACCAGCACTTTGGCGGTGCCGGCGGTGCCGACGGTATGCACGGAGCGGATCTGCACGAGGTCACGGAAGATGTCGCGCGCGAGCCGCTGGTTCGCGGCCGGCGGCATCGGGCCGGGCAGGTTCGGCGGCGGCGCATCGGCGCGGGCAAGGCTCGCGACGAGCGCGGCGAGCGTCGCAGCGGCTTGCAGGATCCGGCGAGATCGAGGTCGTGAATTGGGCATCGGCTACCTCCACGTGAAACGCCGATCATAGCGCGAAGCGCAGCCTGAAAGCCGGTCGCCGCCGGCAAGCCTCGCGGGCTCAGTGGGCGGCCGGCGACCCACCGTGGGCAGCGCCCTTCTTCATGAGCAGCACGATCGGCAGCATGGCGATGAAGGTCATGCCGAAGAACGCGAAGGCGTCCAGATAGGAGAGCAGCCGCGCCTGTCGCTCGATCATCTGGCCGATCACGGCGATCGCGCGGCTCGGTGCATCCGCGCCGAACGTCGCGGAAAGGCGCGCGGTCAGACCCTGGAGCAGCGAGACGTAGGGCCCATGTCCGGGGCTCGCCGCGGCGACCAGCACGCTCTGGTGGAACTGCGAGCGGCGCAGCAGCAAGGTCGAGCCGACCGAGATGCCGACGCTGCCGCCGAGGTTGCGCCAGACGTTGATCAGCGCCGAGGCATTGTTGGTCTTGCCCGGCGGCACATTGCTGAACACCTCGGTATTGATCGGGATGAACAGGCAGGACAATCCGACCGACTGGATCAGGCGAGCCAGCATCACGTCGCGGTAAGGGGTGGTCAGGTCGAAGCCGGCCATGCGCAGTAGCGCGCCACCGCACACCGCGAGGCCGAAGGCGATCAGCCAGCGCGGATCGACCCGCCCCACCAGCCGGCCGATGATCGGCATCAGCAGCACGAGCGAGAGCGCGCCCGGCGTGATCACCAGGCCCGCGTCGGTCGCGGTATAGCCGAGCAACTCCTGCACGAACGCCGGCACCAGGAAGGTAGAGCCCAGCAGCACGAATCCGAGCATGAACATGAGCAGGGAGCTGACCGCGAACGTGCGGTCGGAGAGCAGCCGCAGGTCGACGATCGGCTCCTCCACCAGGCATTCGCGCACCGCCAGCGTGACCAGAGCCACCGCCGAGACGATCGCCAGAGAGAGGATCAGCGGCGAGGAGAACCAGTCGTCCTCCTGGCCGCGGTCGAGCACGAATTCGAGGCTGCCGAAGGTGACCGCGATCAGCGCAAAGCCGATCCAATCGACGCGCAGCCCGCCGGCCAGCCGCTCACGCTGCTCGCGCTTGAGCGTTTCGGGCTCGACCAGCACCCAGTTCACAAGAACG
>JAGWPY010000199.1 GCA_028870275.1 Gammaproteobacteria bacterium
GAGCGTTACTGCATGAACGGCGTCGCGCTGCAGTTCGAGCCGAAGCGCGACTGAGCCGGCCTCAGCGCTTCGCCGGCGCGAACACCGCGATGCAGCCGCCGGGGCAGGTGCCGCCGCCCGTGTGCACGTCGATCGGCACGAAGATGCGGCCGGTACGCGGATCGGCGGCGACCGAGTGCGCATGGCCTCCGGTCGGCAGGTTCGCGACCCACCGGCGGGTATGCGCGTTCACCACGCCGAGCACCGGGCCGCCCGGCATCTTGGCCGCGGCGAGGTAGTAATTGCCGGCATGCGGGTCGTACCAGACCTCGTCCGAGCCGCCGACCTCGGCGATGGTCGTGAGGATCCGGCCACTGCGCGGATCCATGATCATCGACTGCGCCGGGAAACCCGCACCGATCGCATCGTCGCTGCAACCGAGCAGGAGCTCGCCGCGCGGACCGGCGGCGAGTCCGGCGGGCATGCACTTCGACACCGGCAGCATCCGCAGGAGCTTGAACGAGCGCGGATCGATCACCGCGACCGCGCCGTTCGCCTCGACGTGATCGAGCACCGGAATCGACAGATACAGAAGGCCGGTCGCGGGATTCCATACGGGCTGTTCGGCGCCGTCGGTGGCCCGCGGCAGCGCGAGCTTGCCCAGGACCTTGCGCGTGCGGCTGGAGATGAAGCTCACGAACGGCGGCTCATCGGCGTTGTTGACCACCACGACCAGGTGATCGCGCGGGTCGTAGGTCATTTCGTCGACGCGCTTGTGACCGCCGGTCGAGATCGTCGCCACCACCGCGCGCCTTGCCACGTCGATGACCTTCACCGTGCTGTCGCCGTCGCCCGCCCAGAATTCGCCGCGGCCGACCGCGACCACGCCGTCGGGCCCCGCCTCGCTGAAGCCCTTGGCCTTGTCGTAGCCCTTGAATCCCCCGACGGTGGCGATCGGCCGGCCGGTCGCGGCCTCGATGAGGTCGACGCCGTGATTCGCGCGGTCGGCGAGCGCGTAGATGCCCTGGCCGTTCACGAAACCGATGTCGAAGCTGGTTAGGGGCTGGCCCGGCACGCTCAGTGTCGCGACCTGGCGCACGGCGTCGCGACCGGAGGCGGCCGCGGATACAGTCGCGGTCGCGGCCACGGCGGAGAGAAGCAGGCCGAGTCCCAGGGCCGGAAGGCGGGTGGATGCGAGAAGACGATGATGTGGGTTCACGGCAGGGGCCCCCTACGAAATTGAAATTGGAAATCGACTCACCGCCGGATCATGGCCGCTGAATCTTAAGCGGTCCTGAATCGCCGCTTAAGGTTCGATTCAGCGGAGACCGATACCTTACGATCCGTGGCTCGGGCGCCCGGAATGACGCGCACGCGAGGAGGGCCTTGGCCTTGACCAGCGGATCGGCAAAACGTGCGTCGGCGGCCACCATGATCGGCGGAACGATACTCTGCGCGATCGCGGCCTGCCACGGTAGCGGCGCCGCGGGCGCGGCGCCGGGCGCTACGCACACCGGGCGCGTGCCGGTCCGGGTCGCGGCCGCGCGGCGCGAGGCGTGGACGCGCTGGATCAATGCCGCCGGCAGCGTGCGCGCGCTCAATACCGCCGTGATCCACGCGCGCGTCGACGATCTCGTCGAGCGGGTCGCGTTTCGCGACGGTCAATCGGTGGCGCGCGGTGCCCTGCTGTTCGCGCTCGACCCGAAGCCGTTCGAGGCGCAGCTGGCCGCGGCGCGGGCGCAGCGCGCGCGCGACGCCGCGCAGCTGCAGAACGCCCGCCGCGACTTCGCGCGTTTCGACGCGCTGCTGAAGAGCCATGCGACCTCCGCGCAGACACGCGACACGGCGCTCGCCGCCATGCACGGACTCGAGGCCACCGTGGCCTACGACGAGGCACAGGTGCGGCTCGCCCGGCTGAATCTCTCGTACACGCGCATCGAGGCGCCGTTCGCGGGCCGGATCGGCGCGCGGCTGGTCGACCCGGGCAACCTGGTTCATTCGACCGATGCCGGCGGTCTCGCTGAACTCACACAGGTGCAGCCGATCTACGTGGAATTCGCGGTCCCGCAGGACCAGCGGTCGGCGATCGAAGCGGCGCTACGCGCGGGGCCGGTGACGGTCGAAGCCCGGCCGGGCGCGGGCGGTGCAGTCCTCGGCCGCGGCCGACTGGTCTTCGTCGACAACCACATCGACCCGGCCACCGGAACGCTCGCCTGCCGCGGCGAGTTCGCGAACGCGCATGAACGACTTTGGCCGGGAGAATTCGTCAGCGCTTCGGTCCGACTCGGCACGATCGCCGAGGCCGTGACGATACCGGCCGAGGCGGTCCAGGCCGGTCCCGAAGGCGCGTTCCTCTACGTGGTCGGAGCGGATTCGATCGCCCGACGGCGCCCCGTACGGATCGGCGAGACCGTCGACGGCCGCGCCTGGGTGAGGGCCGGCCTGGTGGCGGGCGAGCGCGTGGTCACGCGCGGGGAACCGCGTTTGCGCGCGGTCACGCCGGTCCGGATCGAGGCTCGCTGAGCCCCGGCACCCGCGATGCGACTGTCCACCTGGGCCATCCGCCGGCCGATCGCGACCTCGCTGGTGATGCTCGGCATCGGCTTCCTCGGGCTCATCGCCTATGCACGGCTGCCGATCGCCGGGCTACCTCAGGTCGAGACCCCGACGATCCACGTCTCGACCCAGCTGCCCGGAGCGAGCGCCGAGACGATCGCAAGCGCAGTCACCTCGCCGCTCGAGCGCGCGCTGTCAAACCTGCCCGGAGTTGCCTCGATCACCTCGACGAGCTCGCTCGGCACCAGTTCCATCGACGTGCAGTTCGAACTCTCGCGCAGCGTCGACACCGCGGCGGTCGACGTGCAGAGCGCGATCAACACCGCGCTCTCGGACCTGCCGAAGGATCTGCCGCATCCACCGACCTACGAGAAGGCCAATCCGGCGGATGCGCTCCTGATGACGGTCGCCGTCTACTCGGAGACCCTACCGATCTCGGTCGTGGACGATTACGCCGAGAACCGGCTCGCGCCGTCGATCGGCCGCGTGCGCGGCGTCGGCCTGGTCGACTACCACGGCCAGCAGCGGCCCGCGATCCGCCTGCGGCTCGATCCGCAGAAACTCGCCGCGGCCGGCCTCACGCTCGAGGAGGTGCGCCGCCAGGTCGCGGCGGCGACCGTCAACGGCGCGAAGGGCACCCTGCGCAATGCCGAGACCAGCGTCGTGGTCGACGCGAGCGACCAGCTCACCCGCGCCTCGCAATACGGGGCGCTGGTACTGTCCTCGGCCACGGGTCGCGTGGCGCGGCTCGCGGACTTCGGCAGCGCGCGCGCCGACGTCGAGAACGACCTGCAGAGCGCCTGGGTCGACGGGCACCGGGCGGTGATGATCGACGTGCACAAGGCCGCCGGCCACAACGTCAACGCGACCGTGCAGCGGGTGCGGGCGATCCTGCCGGAACTGCGCGCGGCACTGCCCGCCTCGATCCACCTGCGCGTGCTCCAGGACCGCACCCAGGCGATCCGCGCCTCGGTGCGGGACGTCAAGATCACGCTCGGCGTGACCTGCCTGCTGGTCGTGCTGGTGGTCTATCTGTTCGTCGGCAACTGGCATGCGACCCTGATCCCGGCGGCGGCGATTCCGATGTCCCTGCTCGGATCGATGGCCGGGATGCTGGCGGCCGGCTACACGCTCGACAACGTCTCGCTCATGGCGCTCACCGTCTCGATCGGCTTCGTCGTCGACGACGCGGTGGTCGTGCTGGAGAACGTGCTTCGCCACCTCGAATCCGGCGAGGACTCGCAACGCGCGGCGATCGAGGGATCCGCCGAGATCGCCTTCACCATCGTCGCCATGACCCTGTCCCTGGTCGCCGTGTTCATCCCGGTGCTGTTCATGGGCGGAGTGGTCGGACGCGTGTTCCGCGAATTCGCCGGCACCGCCTCGATCGCGATCCTGGTCTCGGGATTCGTTTCGCTGACGCTCACGCCGATGCTCTGTAGCCGATTCCTGCGTGCCGGGGACCTGCGGGAGGAGCGAGGCCTGCGCGCCTGGTCGGCGGCCGCACAACGGCGCGCGCTCGCGCTCTACCAGCGCGCGCTCGAGGCGACCCTCGCACGATCCAAGCGGGTACTCGGCGGATTCCTGCTGATCGCGGCGGCGAGCGCGCTGCTGTACTGGTCGATTCCAAAGGGCTTCTTCCCGCAACAGGACGACGGCGTGATCAACGGCGTGGTCGAGGCGGAGCCCGGGATCTCCTTTCAGGCGATGACCGACCGGGTGCGTGCGCTCGCGGCCGTGGTACGCCGCGACCCCGCGGTCGCCGACGTGTTCTGTTACGTCGAGTCCGACCCTTCCGTGAACATCGGCCGGGTGATCGTCGATCTGCGGCCGTTCGGCCTGCGCCACGAGTCGATCTACGCGGTGATGCGCCGTCTGCGACGCAACACCCGCGACTTCGCCGGCCTCGCGCTCTACCTGCAGGCCCAGCAGGGGGTCACGGTGGGCGCGCGCATCACCAAGACCCAGTTCCAGTACACGCTGCGCGATCCGGACGACGCGCAGCTGTTGAGTTGGGCGCCGCGCGTGCAGACCGCGCTCAGCTCGCTCCCGCAGCTACGCGACGTCGCCGCCGACGTCAATCCGAGCGCGCCGAGCTTGCGCCTCGCCCTCGACCGCGATGCGATGGCGAGGCTCGGCGTCACCACCCAGGCGGTCGACGACACGCTCGACGACGCGTTCGCGCAACGCCAGATCGCGAGCTATTACACCGCCGCGAACGTCTACCGTGTGGTCATGGAGGTGAGTTCGCCGCTGCGCCTCGATGCGCGCGGGCTGCGCGCGCTCTACCTACCCTCATCGCACGCCCAGCCGGTGGAACTGGCCGCGGTCGCCCACCTCGAACCCGGCGCCTCGCCCCTGACGGTCAACCACGACGAGTTGCTGCCTTCGGCGACGCTGTCGTTCAATCTGGCACCGGGCGTGGCGCTCGGCGAGGCGATCTCCGCGGTGCGCTCGACCATGGCCTCGCTCGAACCGCCCGCGGCGCTGCAGGCGAGTTTCAGCGGCTCCGCGGCCGCCTTTCGCGAATCGCTGGCGACGCAGCCGTTGCTCATCGGCGCGGCGATCCTGGCGATCTACATCGTGCTCGGCATGCTCTACGAGAGCTACCGCCATCCGCTCACGATCCTCTCGACCCTGCCCTCGGCCGGCATCGGTGGACTCCTCGCCCTCATGGTCGCCCGCGAGGACTTCTCGCTGATCGCGTTGATCGGCGTGATCCTGCTGATCGGCATCGTCAAGAAGAACGGCATCATGATGATCGATCGCGCGCTCGACCTCGAGAAAGAGGGCGCCGCGCCCGCCGTCGCCGCCCGACGCGCGGCCGCCGACCGCTTCCGGCCGATCATGATGACGACCATGGTGACCTTGCTGTCGGCCGTGCCGCTCGCGGTCGCCGGCGGCGCCGGATCGGAGTTGCGACGACCCCTCGGGGTGGTCATGATCGGCGGCCTGATCCTCTCCCAGATCCTGACCCTGTTCACCACGCCGGCGATCCACCTGTGGATGAGCCGCGCGCGTCGCCGGTGAGCGCGCCGCTTAAGGTTCGATTCAGCAGACGCCGATAGCTTACGATGCGATGCTCTGGCGTCGCGGGCTGGCCCCGTGAGCCCGGGTCGAGGTTCGGACATGGGGGAGATGCGAATGAACGACGGAAAACCGCAAGGCTGGTGGCCGCAGGGCTGGTGGAAGATCATGGAGCTGCGGATCGGGGTCGTGCCGCTGCCGGTCTACCTCGTGCTCCTCGCGATCGTCGCCTACTTCACCGCGAGCGGCAAGGTACCGACCGATCTTCTGACCATGACGGCGGTGCTCGCGGTGCTCAGCTTCACCTGCGCCGAGCTCGGCCACCGCATCCCGGTGCTCAACCAGATCGGCGGCGCGGCGATCGCCGCCACCTTCATCCCCTCGTTCCTGACCTACTACCACTGGATCCCGCCGGTCCTCGCCAAGGCGGTCACCGAGTTCACGAAGTCCTCGAATCTGCTGTTCCTGTTCATCTCGGCGATCATCGTCGGCAGCATCCTCGGCATGGACCGGCGCATCCTCATACGCGGGTTCCTGAAGCTGTTCGTGCCGATGGCCGCGGGCTCGGTCGCCGCGCTCGGCGTCGGCACGGCGGTCGGCACGCTGCTCGGCCTCGGCGCGCGCCACACGCTGCTCATGATCGTGATCCCGGTCATGGCGGGCGGGGTGGGCGAAGGCGCGATCCCGCTGTCGATCGGCTATTCGCAGATCTGGCATCAGCCCCAGGGCGGACTGTTCGCCCAGGTGCTGCCGCCGGTCATGTTCGGCAGCCTCATGGCGATCCTGATCGCCGGCGCGCTCAGCTACTATGGACGCAAGCGGCCCGAGCTCACCGGCTACGGCCGGCTCCAGCCCGGCGAGAGCGACGAGCTCGCGAGCCACGAGCAGGACCCGCCGATCCAGACCGACGTCGTGCACCTCGCCTCGGCCGCGACCTTCATCGTCGCGCTCTACCTCCTCGGCGTGGTCTCGTTCCGGCTGTTCGATTTCCCGGCGCCGATCACCATGCTGGTGCTCGCGGTGATCGCCCAACTCGTTCAGCTCGTGCCGCCGGCGCTGCGCCAGGGCGCGAAGACCGTGTACCTGTTCTTCGGTCGCGCGGTCACCTACCCGCTTCTGTTCGCGATCGGCGTGGCGATGACGCCCTGGGACAAGCTGGTCGCGGCGTTCGCGCCGGCGAATCTCCTCACGATCATCGCCACCGTCGCGACCCTGATCGGCACCGGTTATTTCGTCGGCCGCCGGATCGGCCTGTATCCGATCGACTCGGCGATCGTGATCGCCTGTCGCGCAGGGCAAGGCGGCACCGGCGATGTCGCGATCCTCACCGCGGCGGATCGCATGCCGCTGATGCCCTTCGCCCAGATCGCGACCCGCATCGGCGGAGCGATCACGGTCACGCTGACACTGCTGGCTCTGGCGGCGCGGCTCTGAGCGCCGGCCGCGGCGGGGCCGGCACCGCCGGCACCTCGAACACCGCGCGCAAGCCCCGCCCCGCCTCGCCGGTCTCGACCCAGATGCGTCCGCGGTGCAGCTCGATGATGCCGCGACAGATCGCGAGGCCAAGCCCCGTGCCCTCGTGGTCGCGCCCCTGATCCGGACGCAGCCGTACGAAGCGGTCGAAGATGCGCGCCTGATCGGCCGGAGCGACGCCCGCGCCCTGATCCTCGATCGCGACTCTCCAGACTTCGCCGTCGATGCGCGAGACCAGGCGGATCAGGCCACCCGGCGGCGAAGCGTTCACCGCATTGCTATAGAGGTTGAGCAGCACGCGCCGCAACCAGCGAGGTTCGCAGACGGCGAGCCCGGTTCCCTCGTGATCGCACTCGAATCGAAGGCCGCGGTGCTCGGCGAGCACCTGCGCATCCGTCTGGAACGAGGCGAGGAGCGGCGCCGGGTCGCAGGGCGACAGATCGATCGTGATGCTGCGCGCCTCGGCGCGCGAGAGGAACAGGAGCTCGTCGATCGTGCTCGTGAGGCGGGAGAGCTCCTCGAGGAGGGTCTGCATGCCCTCCTCGCCCTCGGCGTTCAGCGCGCCGGAAGAGAGCAGTTTCTCGGCGTGCAGGCGCGCGAGCGACAGCGGCGTCTTCAGCTCGTGCGAGGCGTCGGCGGCGAAGCGGCGCACGTTGCGGAACGAGGCCTCGATGCGGTCGAACATCGCATTCAGCAGGCGGGCGAGGTCGGAGATCTCGTCCTGCACCTCGGGTACGGGGATGCGCTCGCTGAGGTTGTCCGAGCCGATCCGGTTCGCGGTCTCGCGGATCAGGCGCACCGGTCGCAGCGCGAGCCGCGACAGGCCGAAACCGATCGCGATGCTCATGCCGAGCATCAGCGCGAGCAGCGCCGCGCACACCTCGGCGTAGCCTTCCATCACGCCGTCGACCTGGGTCTCCGGCGTTGCCACGATCACGTCGTAGGGCGGCATGATGAATTCGCCGACGCGCAGCAGCCCCGGGGGGCGCCAGTCGATCGTGTAGCGGCGCTCGCCCTTGACGTCCGGGATCGAACGGCCTTTGAGGTTGCTCGAGAAGAAGATCGTGCCGTGGTCGTGGCGATGGATGTCGATGTAGAACAGCACCGAGGCGAAATTCGTGGTCTCGCGAATCCGCTCGTCGATCACCGCGGCGCTCATGCGCCGGTAGTCGGGCCCGAGGTGCGCGCGGATCTGCTCGAACTCGGACTGGTTCAGCAGATCGAGGCCGTGGATCAGGTAGCCCTGCAGGAGATAGTACCCGGCGACGAACAGGCAGGCGAGCGTCGCGGTCGCCGCCGCCGCGTACCAGAGCGACAGGCGCGCGCCGATCGACTTCATTGCAGCTTGTAGCCGACGCCGCGCACGGTCTTGAACATCGGCTTGTCGTCCTTGACGTCGAACTTGCTGCGCAGCTTGCTCATGTACACGTCGAGCAGGTTGGCGTCCACCTCGTAGGGCGAGGACCAGACCTTCTCGCAGATCAGCGAGCGGGTAAGGATGCGCCCCGGGTTCTGCATGAAGATCTCGAGCAGCGCGAACTCGCGGCTGGTCAGATCGAGCGCCTCGCCCTGGAAGTGGGTCGTGCGGCCGACCAGGTCCATGCGGATGCCGCGATGCTCGAGCACCGTGTCCTTGACGTTGGCCTGGCGGCGCAGCAGCGAGCGCAGCCGCGCGAGCAGTTCCGGAAGGCTGAACGGCTTCGGCAGGTAATCGTCGGCGCCGAGATCGAGTCCCTTGATGCGGTCGTCGACCGCGTCGCGCGCGCTCAGGATGATCACCGGCTCGTTGAAGCCGCTGCGCCGCCATTGCTGCAGGAGCTCGAGGCCATCGCCGTCCGGCAGGCCGAGATCGAGCACGATCGCGTCGTAGCTGGTCTCGCAGAGCGCATCGCGCGCGCCGCTGCAGCTCGCCGCATGCTTGACCGTGTAACCGGCTTCGGTGAGCCCCTGGCGCAACAGCAGCCCCAGCCGGCGCTGATCCTCGACCACCAGGATCTTCACGGCGGACTCACGGCTCAGCTCTCGCGGCCCGGAACCATGCGTCGCAGCACGCCGTCCTTGAGGAGCAACTGATGGGCGATGCCGGCGAGCGCGTGCAGGCCCGCGGCGATCAGGATCACGTTCGCGCCCCAGGCATGCAGGTGGCCGATCAGGTGCCTGAGCGGCAGATCGTGGGGCGCCGGGGTCGGGATCGTGAACCAGCCGTAGATCACGTCGCCGCGGATCACCGCATTGGTGATGCCGAGACCGACGACCGCGACCAGCAGCAGGTAGAGCAGGCCGTGCATCGCACTCGCGGCGCTGCCGGCGAGTCCCGGTGCGGGCGGCAAGCGCCGCCCGGAGCGTACGCGCCAGACGATGCGCGTGACCACGACCAGCGCCAGCACGAGCCCGATCGCGATGTGGGTCGAGCGCGCGTAGATCCGCGGGTCGCCCTTCGCGAACCAGTCGATCGTCTTCCCGGCGATCCACAGCGTGACCACCAGCGCGGCCGTGAGCCAGTGGAGACGGATCGTGGTCGGATCGTAGTGCTCGGCGTGCACCGCGGTGGCGGTCGCGGCGGCATCGGCATTGCTTGAGGTCATGGCTCGTGGGTCCTTGGGGGAAGCATCCGGATGACGGGTCCGCGCCAGTCTATAATCGTCCGCGGTCCGGACGCTACCGGTCGCGACTGAAGGGAACCTGAAACGATGAGCACCCGCGCCGACACTTGGTCCGCCAGCCAGTACCGGCTGTTCGAGGACGAACGCAACCGGCCGATCGCCGACCTGCTCGCGGCGCTGCCGCCGTTCGCGGCGCCGAACGCGATCGACCTCGGCTGCGGGCCGGGGAACTCGAGCGAGTTGCTGCTCGCGCGCTACCCCGGGGCGCGCCTCAGCGGCATCGATCGCTCGCCCGACATGATCGCCGCGGCGCGCAAGCGCCTGCCGGCGGTGGCCTTCGAGATCGGCGAGGTCGAGAGTTGGTCCGCGCCTGGACCCTACGAGGTCATCCTCGCGAACGCGGTGCTGCACTGGCTGCCGGATCACGAGCGGCTGTTCCCCTCGCTCGCCGCGAGGCTCCCCCGGGGCGGCGCGCTCGCGGTGCAGATGCCGGACAACCTCGAGGAGCCGACCCATCGGCTGATGCGCGAGGTCGCCGCGCGGCTGCATCCGCAGATCGCCCGGCAGGCCGATGCGACCCGCACGACGCTCGGGACGGCCGCGGACTACTACCGCTGGCTACGGGCATCCTGCCGCCGGGTCGATGTCTGGCGCACGACCTACCATCATCCTCTCGCGGGTGGAGTGCGCGGCATCGTCGAATGGTTCAAGGGCAGCGCGCTCGGCCCCTATCTGACGCCGCTCGATGCGAGCGCGCGCGCGTCATTTCTCGAGGCCTATGCCGAGGCGCTCGCGCCGCACTACGCTCCGCTCGCGGACGGCAGCGTGCTGCTGCCGTTCCCGCGGCTGTTCATCGTCGCGGTCCGCTGATCGCCCAGAGCGTCGCCGCGTCGAACAGCGCCTTGCCCTGCGGGGTCATGTCCTCGTAGCTCGGGTTGTCGAGTGGCAGGAGCACGCGGCGCGCCGGGGCGACGAAGCCATCGGTCATGGTGGCGCCGGCCGGATAGCCGAAGATCGCGCGCTCGTCGGGCGAGCCCGGAAGGGTCGCGATCACGACCGCATCGGGCAGCGGATGTGCCCATTTGAGCACGCTCGGCTCCTGGGTGAAGGCGACCGGGCCGGCGGGCAGACCGGCCGCCATCGGACTCCAGGCGGCGACGATGTCGAGATAGCGCGTCGGCGGATCCTCGCTCTCCTTCTCCTCCCCGTGCTCGCCGTAGTCGACGTAGCGATGACGGCCCGCCATGTGCAGCATGTCGGCCATCAACCCTTCGAGCGAGATGACCGGCACCGGGACGCCCGCGTACTTGTTCGCGAGCTTGTACTTCGAGCAGGTCGAGGAAATCATCACCGCATCCATGCCCTTGGAGCGGCTTTCGGGGTCCATCTGATCGGCGACCACCACGTCGAATCCGACTGCGCGCAGATGCTCGACGATCAGTCGGTCGGCCTCGCGGCCCTCACCGGCGTCCATGCGCTCGACGAACAGCAGTTTCTTGCCGCGGGCCGCCGCGGCGAAACGGCGCGCCAACGCCTCCGGATCCCAGTGCGGACGCGGCGGCGGCACGGCGAGCGCCCAACGGATCGACGCATCGAAGAGATCGAGGCCACGATACCAGTCGCGCAGGTTCGGATCCCGAGCCGCCGGGCCGTGGACCGCGGTCAGCAGGTGGAAATTGGCATTCGACAGATAGAAGCCGACACGCCGCGCGGGCGCGACCGCGCCGTCGGCGAGCGTCGCGCCCCGTTCATAGGTGAACACGCCGGCCTCGCGGGGCGTGCCGTCGAAGTCGACCAGCACGCGACCACCCGGGCCGGGACGCCCCCAGCCGACCGTCGCGGGCTCCAGATAGAGCGTACCGAACAACTGGGCCTTGAGGCCTGCGGCGCGGCTGATCGAGGAGGTCACGTTGGCGCCATAGCCGTACAGCACGGCGAAACTCTCGGCGAAGTGCTGGGTCGGCTCGATCACGTCGTAATCGCGGTGCAGCCGCGGCCCGGTGAGGCCGAGCTGCGGATAGTCCATCGTGTTCCAGGTGAATACCGGCACGCCCGCCGCCGCGAAGCGGCGACCGAGCACGGCCGGGTCGGCGGTCGAGGAGATCAACACGAGGTCGGCGGTCGGCGTGACCTTGGCCGCGGCGATTGCCGCATCGGTGGTCGTGGCGACGCGCAGACCTCGCGCTTCGAGATGCGCACGCACCAAGGCATCGTCGTTCGGCGCGACCGCGGCGGCGCCGGTGACCAGCAGCACGCGCCGGCCCGCGAGCGCGGCCCAACTCGGCAGAGACGCGGCGGCCAGCGCCATGGGCGCGGTGATCGCGGCCGCGAGCAGCGCGGCGCCGCATCGGATCAGGAAGGTCTTGCGAAAGCTCACGGCGTCTCTCCCTCGAGGGCCGGCGCCTGAGCGCCGATCCAGGTCCATCGTCCCGCGCTCGCGCCTTTCTCGGGAGGCGAGGCGATCCACAGTCGCCTATGCACCGCATCGTAGGCAGAGGCGGCGACCGGCCGATCGAGTGTCCGGTGCCCGCCGTCGACGTAGCGGATGAAGGCGAGCATGCGCACCGCATCGAGCGTGCCCGCGGACCCCACGAACAGGGCCGCGCCCTTCCAGCCGGGCAGGGGCGCATGCACGAACAGACCGGTCATCGCGCCGCCCGCCGCCGGCAGCCGCTCGAACGTGAAACCGACGTCGGTGTCGACGACCAGCACCGCGCCCGATGCGCAGTGCACGAACAGCCTGCGGCCGACGGGGTCTAGCGCAAGGCCGCTCGGCTGCACGCAACCCTCGAGCGGCAAGGTGCCGGCGAGGCGCAAGGTATGCGTATCGATCACCGCGATCCGGCCCTGCGCGGCTTGCGCGACGAACAGCGACCCGTAGCCGTTCGCGGCCATCTGGCCTGGTGGATCGGCGAGCGCGATCGTCGCGCGCAGCCGCCCGGTCGCCGCATCCAGCGCGAACAGGCGATGGGTCGCCGCGCTCGCGACGAACAGCAGTCCCTCGTCGGGATCGAGCGAGAGTCCGGAAGCGGCGGCCGGCAGTTTCCATCTCGCCTGGACGCCGAGCGGCGCGAGGCCGACTGCGAGCACGCGCGCCGGTTTCGCGAGCGCGACATAGGCCTGCCGCCCGTCCGGTGCGATCTGCAGGCCGACGGCTTCGCCGCCGAGCGGCAGCGTGCCGGCCGCAGAGACATCGGCCGTCGAAAACGCCGCGAGCGTATCGCCGACGCCGAGATAGGCCCGTCCGCCGTCCGGCGCGATCGCGAGCGCGGTCGGCCGACCCGGGACGGCGATTGGCAGGCTGCGCTCGATCCGCAGCGGCAAACCGGCCGCGGGCGGCGCCGCGGCCGCACGAACGCCGGGCGCCGTCGCAAGCGTCACGGCCGCGAGCGCCCACAGCACGCCGCGCGCGCTCAACCGCGGAATACGCGCGCCTCCCATCGTGATTGGTTCGCTCACCGCGCCCCCTCGGCCGCGATCCGGTCGGCGACCATGACCGCGAGCTCCTTGCGCACGTCCTGCTTCGAATCGCTGTAGGTCTTCCAGGCCGGCTGCTTGCCGAGTTCCGTACGCACCGCGGCGAGTACCGCCGCGCGGCGTGCCAACGCCGCATCGTCGCGGTAGCGCAGCAGCAGCAAGGCGCCCCAGCGGCGGCCGGCCGGATACCGGCAGAGCAGAATCTCGTAGCTGTCGAGCACCCCGGCGGCGACCCAGCCGCGCATCTGCGGGAGCGTATACCCGTCGAGGTAGCGCAGGTAGCGCCCGGGCGGCACTTCGAGATGGTAGGGAATCGCGAGGATCGCGGGGTCCTTGGCATCGGCCGGCCCGCCGGCACGAACCGCATCTGCGACCGTCGTGCTCATGCTCCGGACCAGCGCGAGCGCGGGAGACACGAGACCGCCGGGGCGCACCCGCTCGACCCGGCGCCAGAATGCGAGCGCCGCGTCGCTCGGGAAATGCAGCACCTCGAGCGCATCCCAGGAGCGGCGGTCGGCGTAACGCGAATACAGCAGTTCGTAGCCCGAGAGCCGGCCATCCACTTGCCAGTGGCTCAGGGCCGCCTCCTGGCGACCGCGCAGCACGGCGCGCAGCCGCGGCCGATCCTGCGGCCGCACATGCAGGGCGACGACCAGGGTCGGCGCATCGGCCGGATCGGCCGCAGCCGCCAACGTGGTCGCGGCACCGCAGACGAGTGCGGAGAGTACGATCAGCGTAGCCTGTGCGAGAGCGGTCCGGCGAGCGCGCCGGATTGGCGATGAAATCATGAGGTCCCCCGAAAGCCCCCGACTGAATGTCGCCTCAATGTCCCGGATCAACCTAAACGGAACCTGAACCGCGGTCGGCGGCGCATGTGCGCGTGGGAATTTTAGTTTCCGTTCAGGTTGAGCGCCTAGGCTCGAACCGACCGCTCGATACAATCCATAAGCTTCGCGGCCAGGGGGATGCACCAAATGAAACCGACGATCGTCTGTCTTGCGACCGCCTCGA
>JAGWPY010000003.1 GCA_028870275.1 Gammaproteobacteria bacterium
GAGGGCGAGGCGCTCGCGACGCTGGTGGTCAACACGATCCGCGGCATCGTCAAGGTCGCGGCCGTCAAGGCTCCGGGCTTCGGTGATCGCCGCAAGGCCATGCTGCAGGACATCGCGATCCTGACCGGCGGCACCGTGATCTCCGACGAGGTCGGCCTGTCGCTCGAGAAGGCGACACTCAACGACCTCGGCGAAGCCAAGAAGATCGTCGTCGAGAAGGAAAACACCACGATCATCGACGGCGCCGGCAAGGCGGGCGACATCAAGGCCCGCGTCGAGAGCATCCGTCAGCAGATCGAGGAAGCGACTTCCGACTACGACAAGGAGAAGCTGCAGGAGCGCGTCGCCAAGCTCTCCGGCGGCGTCGCCGTGATCAAGGTCGGTGCCGCGACCGAGATCGAGATGAAGGAGAAGAAGGCTCGCGTCGAGGACGCGCTGCACGCGACCCGCGCCGCCGTCGAGGAAGGCGTGGTCCCGGGCGGCGGTGTCGCCCTGGTGCGTGCGCTGAAGGCGGTCGAGAAGCTCACGGGCGTCAACGAGGATCAGACCCACGGCATCAAGATCCTGGCTCGCTCGATCGAGGAGCCGTTGCGCCAGATCGTCAGCAACGCCGGCGAGGACGCGGCGGTCGTGCTGAACCGGGTCCGCGAGGGCAAGGGTACTTACGGGTACAACGCGGCGACCGGCGAGTACGGCGACATGATCGAGATGGGCATCCTGGATCCGACCAAGGTGACCCGGCTCGCGCTGCAGAACGCGGCCTCGGTCTCCGGCCTGTTGCTCACCACCGAGGTGATGATCGCCGAGGCTCCGAAGGAAGAGGAGCACGCTCACGGCGCCCCGGGCGGCGGCATGGGCGGCATGGGCGGCATGGACATGTAACAGCCGTTTCGGCGGCTACGTGTCGAGAAGAGCGGGCTTCGGCCCGCTCTTTTTTTTTGCCCGTTATATACTGCGCCGCTTCGGCAGACGGGCGGCGACGGAGCGGCTTGGCGCATGACCAATCGGCGGGGGATGCGGACCAAGCCGCGTGAGTGGCCGGCCGGCCAACTGGGGCTGCCCACGTGGCTGCCGTCGCTCGGCGGCGAGCGCACGGCGGACCGTACGCCCCTGCTGTGCGCGACCACGGCGGCGATCGGCGCCATGGCGTTCGTCGCCGTAATCGGCGCGCTGCGCCACCTGCTGCGATCCTCGGCCACGCAGGCCGCACGGCCGCAATGGTTCCTGGTCCTGGTGCTGTGCTGCGGATGCGCCGCTTTCGTCGTCTCGATGCTGCGCTCGATGCGACGCGCGATCGCCCGGCTCGAGGCCAGCGAAGCGCGGCTCACCCGGGACATGAGCGAGATGGGCTTGCGCGAGGAGGCGCTGAAGCGCAGCGAACGCAGGCTGCAGACGGTCTTCGAGACGATCAACGAAGGCATGGTCGTACAGGCCGCCGATGGCCGGGTGACCGATGCGAATCCGGCGGCCGCGGCGCTGCTCGGTCTGACCCGCGAACAGCTGCTCGGCCGGGTTTCCGCGGATTCCGCCTGGGGCGCGCTGCGCGAGGACGGCTCACCGTACCCCGGCGAGCAGCACCCGGCGATGGTGACCCTGCGCACCGGAAGGCCGCTGCGCAACCAGATCATGGGCGTACGCGCACCGGGGCAGGCGTTGCGCTGGATCAGCATCAACTCGGCGAGCATCCCCGCCGAGCGCTCGTCCGAGCCGGACGCCGTGATCTCGACGTTCTTCGACGTGAGCGAACTGCGCGCCTCGTACGAGCAGATCCGCGAGCTCGCCAAACGACTCGAGAGCGTACGCACCGAGGAACGACGGGCGGTCTCCACCACCCTGCATGAGGGCATCGCCCAGGACCTGTACGTCGCCAAGCTCGGGCTCGAGAGCCTAGCGCGCCGGCTCGCCTGCGACCCCGAGGCCCGCATCGACGTGGCGGCGGCTCTGGCGGCGGTCGAGGCCGGCATGGACGACCTGCGGCGCATCGCCAACGATCTCCATCCGGTCGCGCTCGTTCACCAGTCGCTCGCGCAGCTGGCCGAGCGGCATGCCGCGGATTTCGCCCGAGTGTCCGGTCTCGAGATCGCGGTTCGCGAGACCGGCCCGGCGGTGCGGCTCGACGAGAAGGCCACCCTGATACTTTTTCGCGCGATCCAGGAAGCCCTGACCAACGTCGCCAAACATGCGCGTGCCCGCCGCGCCGAAGTCTGTCTGCGGTGGTTGGCCGGACGGCTGCGGGTCGAGGTTCGCGACGACGGCGTCGGCATCGACAGCGTCGGCATCGATGGGGCCGGGCTCGGCAAGCCGGGATCGCTCGGCCTGATCGCGATCCGCGAGCGCCTCGCGGAACTCAAGGGCACGCTCGAGATCGGGCCCGCCGCTCCCAAGGGCACCTGTCTGCGGATCCTCATTCCTTGCGGGACGATGTCCGCGTGAGCGCGTCCCCGCCGGATCTCGACTCCGTACCGGAGCCGCTGCGCGCGCCGCTCGGCAACTGGTGGGAGCGAGCGGCCGGCGACGAGCGTCTGCATCGCGCATGGGCCGCGGCATCGGCGCGCCTGCTCGCGGAGGCGCCGCGCGTGCTCGCCTGCAGCGAGTTCGTGGGCGCGGCGCTCCTGCGCGACCCCGAGGCCCTGGCCTGGCTCGAGGTCCACGAAGATCCCGAGCGGGCGCAGATAGCCGCTGGGCAGTGGGAACGGGCCGCCGGCGCGGCGGAAAGCGGCGAAGCCGCGAAGATCCTGCGCATCTGGCGCCGCCGGGAGATGATCCGCATCGTATGGCGCAGCGTGACCGCACGCGACGGGGTGCCGCAGACGCTCGCCGCGCTCTCCGCGCTCGCCGACGGGGTGATTCGTGCGGCCGCGGCCGCGACCGAATACAGCCTTCGGCAGGTGTTCGGATCGCCACGCGCGGCCGACGGGTCGCTCGTGCCGTTGATCGTGATCGGCATGGGCAAGCTCGGCGGCGGTGAGCTCAATTTCTCCTCCGATGTGGATCTCGTGCTGCTGTACGCCGAGGCCGGCGAAACCGACGGCCCTCGCCGGCTCGACAATCAGGAGTACTTCCTGCGCGCCGGCAGGGAGTTCATCCGTTTGTTGGATGCGCGCGGCGACGACGGCTTCGTGTTCCGCGTGGACATGCGGCTGCGTCCGTTCGGCGACAGCGGGCCACTGGTGGTCAGTCTCGGCGCGCTCGAGGATTACCTGCAGCAGCACGGACGCGACTGGGAGCGGTATGCATGGATCAAGGCGCGGGCGATCGTCGGGGCGGACGCCTGCGAATCGACCTGGCGGAATTGCGTCCGGCCGTTCGTCTATCGGCGCTACCTCGACTACGGCGTATTCGACAGTCTGCGGGAGATGAAGGCGATGATCGCCAGGGAAGTCGCCCGGCGCGATCGCGAACACGATCTGAAGCTCGGTGCCGGCGGCATCCGCGAGATCGAATTCATCGCCCAGTCGTTCCAGCTCGTGCGCGGCGGCGGAGACGTCCGCCTGCAGAACCCCGCGCTGCTCGAGGTGCTGCCGGCGCTCGCCGGCTCGAAACTGCTGCCCGAGCCGGCCGTCGCGCAACTGCGCGAGGCTTATCTGGTCCTGCGCCGCGCCGAGAACGCCGTGCAGATGCTCCGGGACGAGCAGACCCATCGCCTTCCGGACGACCCGATCGATCGCGCCCGCATTGCGCTGCACATGGGCTGCGCGGACTGGCCGGCGGCGCTGGCCGTGATCGAGACCGCGCGCGCCACCGCCGCGGCGCAGTTCGACGCGCTGGTGTTCGGCGGCCAGCGGCCCCGGGGCGGCGAGACGCCCGCCACGGAGGCCTTCGCGCTCGACGCATCGGGGCTCGAGGAGCAGCTCGTGGCGCGCGGCGTCGCCGCCGAGCTTGCCGCCGTTCTGGCCGCGCCGCTGGTCCGCTACCGCGAGTCGGCAGCCTATCGGCGACTCGACGAGAACGCGCGCCGGCGCCTCAACGCGGTGCTCGATCAGCTGGTCCTCTCGGCCGCGACTCGTGCCGAACCGGTGGTGCTGGTCGAGCGCGTGCTGCGGATACTCGAGGCGATCGGCGCGCGATCGTCCTATTTCGCATTGCTGCGCGAGCAGCCGCGCGCATTTGCGCGGCTCGTCGAGGTTTGCGCGATCAGCGGCTTTCTCGCGCGTCAGATCGCCGAATTTCCGCTGCTGCTCGACGAGCTGATCGATCCGAAGCTGTTCGAGGAGCCGCCTTCGCGGGAGAGCTTCGCGCAGGAGCTCGAGGCGCGGATGCACCGGTTGCCCGAAGACGATCCCGAGCGCCAGGTGGAGGGTCTGCGCCAGTTCCAGAAGGCGGCGATCTTCTCGGTGGCGCTCGCCGACCTCACCGGTCGCCTGACCCTGATGAAGGTGAGCGACCGGCTCACCGACGTCGCCGAACTGATCGTCGCGCGTTGCATGGATCTCGCCTGGCGGCAGATCACCGCCGCGTACGGTGTTCCCATGTGCGGCGACCGTGCGCATGAGCTGCGTCCAGCGGCGGTCGCGGTCGTCGGCTACGGCAAGCTCGGCGGAATCGAGCTCGGCTACGGTTCGGATCTCGATCTGGTCTTCCTGCACGACTCGAGCGGCGAGATTCAACAGACGCAGGGCGCCCGCAACGTCGACAACGGCGTGTTCTTCCTGCGGCTCGGCCAGCGCATCGTCCACCTGCTCACGATGCATTCGGCGGCGGGCCGTCTGTACGAGGTCGACATGCGTCTGCGGCCGAACGGCAAGGGCGGCTTTCTCATCACGGGGATCGACGCGTTCCAGCGTTATCAGGAACGGGAAGCCTGGACCTGGGAGCACCAGGCGCTGCTGCGCGCCCGCGCGGTGGGCGGCGATCCGGCCCTGAGCGCGCGCTTCGAGGCCGTACGACGCGGCGTGCTGACCGGCGCGGTGCACCTCGACACGCTGCGCCGGGACGTGGCGGAGATGCGCGCGCGCATGCGCCGCGAACTCGCCCTCGACGAGGAGGGCCGGTTCGAGATCAAGCAGGATGCCGGCGGTATCGCCGACATCGAATTCCTCGTCCAGTACTGGGTGCTGTCGGCGGCGCGACGGTTCCCGGCTCTGGTCGATCACACCGACAACGTGCGGCAGCTTCAGGCCCTGGCGGCCTGCGGCGTGGTCGATGGCGAGCTCGCCGCCTGGCTCACCGACGCCTACCGTGGCTACCGCGCGGTCTTGCATCGCGCTTCGCTCGAGGGAAACGAGGGGCGGGTGGTCGAGGCCGCCCCGTACGCCGAGACGCGCGCGCGAATCGTCCACATCTGGCGGGAGACCTTCGGCGACTCGGCCGACTGACCCCGCTTGGGGGCGTCGCGTTGCGCATCGGCCTGCGCTCGCGCAGAATCACCGCCCTCGACTTCGGAGATCCTGCAGATGTCGGCCAAACTCGCCGCGGACCCCACGGTCCCTCTGATCCAGCCCAATGCGGAGCATCGATATACGGTGACCCGGGCGGATCTGCCCTTGTCCTGTCCGATGCCGGGCATGTACCTGTGGAATTCGCATCCGCGCGTCTATCTCGCCATCGAACCGAGCGGTTGGGCGAAATGCCCTTATTGCGGAGCCGAGTATCAGCTCGACCGCGGTCGCGCCTGAAGTCCTTCCCGGCGCGCCGCCTCCGGCCGGCTCAGGGTTTGCCGGTGCCGCCTCGATAGTCGCGGTAGGATTTCTCCTCGACCAGCGCCGAGCCGAGACGGGTGTTGATGCGCCGCTTGATCGCCGCGCGTTCGTCGTTCTCGAAGTAGACCGCCCGGGCGAGCCGGATGAAATCGGCGTCGAAGGCGCCGTCCCGCTCCTTCTCACGGATGTCGTCCTCGATCTTCCATAGGCGCTCGTTGACCGCGTGCAGCGCGTCCCGGTCCGTCCTCACATCCGCGCTCGCGTAGGCGCTCGATTCCCAGGTCCGTTGCAGCAGTTCGAGCTCGCGCTGGACGTTGGCGAGCTTGCCGGGATCGGCGATGCGCCGCGCCTTGATCTCGAGAATCGTGATCTTGTCGATCAGTTCTCCGGGAGAGATGGGTACCGATATCTCGCTCATGCGCACTCCGTTCGACCGCGTCCGTCGGCAGCGGATTCTAGCGAAAAAGCGCCGATCATGATGCTAGACTCGCGCGCGGGTGCCGCCGAGTTCGAGAGGGTGCGAACAGCATGACGGAAGTGGCCGGCCGGCGCATCGCGACAGCGGAAGGAGCGGTGCTCGTCGCCCCGACGGCCGCCGGACGCGAACTCGGCACAGCCACGGCCAATCCGACCATCTTCGATCCCGGCTACTGGCGTACGCACGGCCGGCTCGTCGAGGCCTCGCGCGGTCGCGGCTCAGCCTGGTTCGTCGGCGACGACCACAGCGATTGGGTTCTGCGCCACTATCGACGCGGCGGCCTCGCATCGCGCGTGGTGGCGGATCGCTACCTCTGGCTCGGAGAACGGCGGGTGCGCTCCTTCGCCGAATGGCGCCTGCTCGCCGCGCTCCTGGCCGCCGGACAACCGGTCGCACCGCCGATCGCCGCCCGGTATCGACGCCGCGGCTGCTGGTACGACTGCGACCTGATCACGCAGCGGATCGCCGAAGCGCGGCCGTTCGGCGAACGAGCGGCCGAGGGGCCGCCGGCCGTGCCGCTCTGGCGCTCGGTCGGCGAGGCCGTGGCCCGCTTGCATGCTGCGGGTGCCGATCATGCCGATCTCAACGCCCACAACCTTCTGATCGACGGCCGCGAGCGGGTCCACTTCATCGACTTCGACCGGGGCCGCCTGCGCCCTGCCGCGCGCTGGCGCGCGGACCGCCCCGACGGCTGGCGCCGGCGCAACCTCGAACGGCTGCGCCGGTCGCTGCGCAAGATCGGCGTCGCGGTTGCCGGTGGCGCCGCGCCGGGCGAGGCCGAATTCGACCGGCTGTGGAACGCGCTGCTGGCCGGATACGATTCGGCCGCGCGCGACGCCCGCGGCCCGACGGTTCGCTGAACGCGGCATGCGCAGGACCTATTCGCTGCTCGTCCGCGTGGCCGCGCCCCTGGTAGCCGCCGCCTCGTGGGTGCGTGGATGGCGCTCGCCCGGGCATCGCCGCCATCTCGCCGAACGATTCGGCCGCGGACCCGCGCCGCGCGCCACCGGCGGCCTATGGTTGCACGCGGTATCGCTCGGCGAAGTCAACGCGGCCGGCGCGCTGGTGCGCGCACTGCGCGAGAGACATCCGCATCTGCCCCTGCTCCTCACGACCGCGACGCCGACGGGGCGCGCGCGCGCGGAGGCGGCGTTCGGCGAAACGGTCGACGTCCGGTATCTGCCCTACGATACCCCGGCGGCGGTGGCCCGCTTCCTCGCGCAGGTGCGCCCCGTGCTCGGGGTCGTGCTGGAGACCGAACTGTGGCCCAACCTGTTCGCCGAGTGCGCCCGCCGCGGCATCCCAATGGTGCTGGCGAGCGCGCGGCTGTCGGCGCGCTCGGTGCGTCGGTACCGCCGGTTCCCGGGACTGTGCCGTGCGCTGTTCGCGGCGGACGTCACCGTCGCCGCGCAGAGCGCCGCCGATGCGCAGCGCTTCGCGGCGATCGGCGCCGATCCGTCGCGCGTGCTCACGCTCGGTAACCTCAAGTTCGACTACGATCCGGACCCACAGTTACGAGAGAGGGCTCGGGTCCTGCGCGAGTCGCTGCTCGGCGCGCGTCCGGTCTGGGTCGCCGGCAGCACGCACGCCGGCGAGGAGGAGATCGTCCTCGAGGCCCATCGCCGCGTGCTCGAGGCCCGGCCGGACGCTCTGCTCGTGCTCGCGCCCCGCCATCCGCAGCGATTCGATGCGGCCGCGGCGATGCTCGCCAGCCGCCGCATGCGCCATCAGCGGCGCAGCGACGGCGTCGCGGTACCCGCGGGCGCGACCGTGCTGCTGCTCGATTCGATCGGTGAGCTGACGACGCTCTACGGGGCCGCCGACCTCGCCTTCGTCGGCGGCAGCCTCGTGCCGATCGGCGGGCACAATCTGCTCGAGGTGGCGGCGCTCGGCGTGCCGGTGCTCACGGGCCCGCATCAGGACAACGGCCGGGACGTCGCCGCGCTCCTCGTGGACGCGGGTGCCGCGCGCATCGTCAGGGACGAGGAATCGCTCGCCCGCGCCGTGCTCGACTGGCTGCAGAACGAGGATGCACGAAATGCGGCGGGTGATGCGGGCCGCGCCGCGGTGGAGTCCCGGCGGGGCGGCCTCGCGCGGCTGCTCGATCTGCTGGAGGCGAGGCTCGGTCCGGCCGTTGCGAGCCGTCGTCAGTAGCGCGGAATCGTCGGATCGAGCTCGCTCGCCCAGGCGAGGATGCCGCCGGTCAGGTTCGCGACCGAGGAGAATCCCCGCCGTTCGAGAAAATGCGCGACCTGCAGGCTGCGGCCGCCGGAACGGCAGATCACCACCGTGCGAAGCTGCGGGTCGAGCTCGTCGAGGCGCTGCTGGATTTCGCTCATGGGCATTCGAACGTGCTCGGTCGGAACCGGCGCGAGCCGCGTCTCCCAGGGTTCGCGCACGTCGAGCAGCAGCATCCGCTCGCCGCGCCCGCGCAGTTCCATGAATTCGCCCGGAGTGATCGCGGCGACCATCAGAACACGAATCCGGCCGGGGCTGGCGCGCCGATCAACGGATCGATCACGGTCTCGAACAGGCTCTCGCGCACCCACTCCGAGCTCGAGGTGCGACGGATCAGCATCGCCTCCATCGCCGGCGCCACGCCGACCACCGCGAACAGGCGTCCGCCGACCTTCAGCGCACGTTCGAATCGAGCATCGTAGACCGGCATGGACCCGGTCAGCGCGATCGCATCGTACTCGCCGAGCGGCTCCGCGGCGAAGGCGTCGCGTGCCTCGAGCTCGATCCGCGGCCCGCTCAGGCGGCCGAGATTCGCGCGCGCGAACTCGAGAAGCTCCGGATGGATCTCGATGGAGCGGATGCCCGCGCCGAGACGCGCCAGACAGGCGGTGAGGAACCCGCTGCCCGTGCCGA
>JAGWPY010000200.1 GCA_028870275.1 Gammaproteobacteria bacterium
CGCGCCGGCGATCCCGCCGCGGCGGCGCGGTTGTTCACGGATCCGCGGCGGCGCGCGTATGCGGATCTCGCCGCAGGCAACTACGCGGCGGCCGCGACGCAGCTGAAGCCCCTCGCCGACCCGACTTCGCAGTACAACCTCGGCAATGCGCTCGCGCGACTCGGTCGACTGCAGGATGCGCTCGCGGCGTACGATCAGGCGCTGCACGACGCGCCGCCCGGCTCGAGCCTCGCCCGCGACGCGCGCCATAATCGCGATCTCGTCGAGCAGCACTTGAAGGCGCAGCCGCACGCGCAGTCGGGGCAGCAGGGGCAGAAGTCATCGTCCTCGCCGCAGGGCTCCTCGGGGGCGGGCAAGCCCGGTGCCGAAGGGTCGAAGGGCGCGAACGGCGCAAAGGGCGCGAACGGATCGAATGGCACCAACGGATCGAATGGCGCGAACCGCACGCCAAGCGCTGGGGCGAGCGCGCAGGGCGGTGCGGCGAACAACACGCCGCCGCCCGCGAGCGCCGCGGCCAGCGCGGCCGCGAGCGCAGCCGCCGGTGCCCCGGCAAGCGCGGCGAGTCCCCAGTCGAGCGGCGCAGAAAGCGCGCCGGCGGGTGCGAACACCACCGGCGGCGAGGCGTCCGCGCGTGAGCGTGCGCAGCGCGACGCCGAGGCGGCGCTCGGCCGGGCGCCGACCCAGGTGGGTCCTCGCAATCCCCCGCCCGCGCATCCGCCCACGGAGCAACAGATGTCGCTGCAGCAATGGTTGCGCTGGATTCCAGACGATCCGGGCGGACTCCTGCGGCGCAAGTTCATGATCGAGCACATGCTGCAGCAAGAGGGTTCGCGACCATGAGGGGCGCGCGCGCGGTCTTCGCGATCGCCGGGTTACTGGCCGCCGCCTACGTACAGGCGGCGGTGCGCGCCTCGCTCGGCAGCACGCAGATCGGTGTCGGCGACTCGGTGCAGCTCACGTTGCAGCGGGATGGCCAGTCCGATCAACAACCAAACCTCGCGCCGCTCAAACAAGACTTCGATGTGCTGTCGGTCGGCACGAGCAGCAGCATCCAGATCATCAACGGGCACATGTCCTCGCAGACCCAGGCCCAGGTCATCCTCTCGCCGAAGCACGCGGGCCAGCTGACGGTCCCACCGATCGACTGGGGCGGCGAATCGAGCCAGCCGCTCACGCTCGTCGTGACGAATGGCGGCGGCGGCAACGGCGGGAGCGGCGCCAGCGGTGCGAGCGCTGCGCCGTCCGGGTCGGCGGCCGGCGGCGGCAGCGTCGCGCATGCCGGGGCGCCGGTGTTCCTCGAGACCCAGATCGATGAGCGCAACCCTTACGTGCAGGCGGCCGTGCCGGTCACGGTCCGGCTCTACACGAGCGAGCAGCTCTATCAGGCGAGCCTCAATTTCCCGAGCGACCGCGATCTCCTAATCCAGCAGGTCGGATCCGACGCGCATTACACTGCGGTCCGCAACGGCACGCAGTACCAGGTCGTCGAGCGGCACTACGTGCTGTTCCCGCAGCGCAGTGGCTCGATCGACGTGCCGGGCGACGAGCTCGACGGCCAGGTCGCGGTGCGCATGGCGGGCGATCCCTTCGGCGGCGACGACCCGTTCGCGAATCTGCTCGGCGGCGCCGGCATGATGAACGGCACCAAGCCGATTCGCGTGCGCGCCGATCCGATCACGCTCGAGGTGCGGCCGCGGCCCGCGGCGGCGGGCAACGGACCCTGGCTGCCGGCGACCGACGTTGCGCTGAGCGCGACCTGGCAGCCGCCCTCGCTGCACGTCGCGGCGGGCGATCCGCTCACGCTCGATCTGCGTCTGAAAGCAAACGGACTCACCGCCGCGCAGCTCCCGGACGTCGTGCCGATGCTGGCGTTGCCTGCGGGGCTGAAGGCCTATCCGGATGCGCCGAAGCTCGAGAACGGGGGGCAGGGCGAGGACGTGGTCGGCACGCGCGACCAGACGCTCGCGCTGATCGCCGATCGGCCCGGACGCTATACGATCCCGGCGCTGCATCTCGCGTGGTGGGACACGAAAGCCGATCAGGCGCGCAGCGTCGATCTCCCCGCGCAGACGATCGAGGTCGCGCCGGTGGCGCCGGGCAGTGCAAACGCCGCGCCGCCCGCCGCGGGGACTGGAAGCGGTGCGAGCCCGGAGGCGGGCAAAACGGGCGGACCGCCGCATGCGACCGGCGGTGCGACGGGCGCATCGAACTGGTTGCGCGGCGATCTGCGCTGGATCGCGCTGAGCGCGGCGCTCGCGCTCCTGTGGATCGGCACCCTGATCGGCTGGTGGGCCTCGCGGCGCCGACCGGCGCCCCGCGCCGGCGCCGATGTCGGTGCGCCCGGTGCCACGGGCGCGGGGCCAGAACCCAAGCCGGTCGACGCCACCGTCGCCGCGACCCAGCCCGGTGCCGCCGCCGGCCGTGCCGGGGCTGCGCCGGCCGAGTCGCGCGACGCTCGTCCGAGCCCCGCGAAGGCGCGCACCGTGTTTCAGGACGCTTGCCGGCGCAACGACGCGGACGGGGCGCGACAGGCTTTGCTCGCCTGGGCCGCAGCCGCCTGGAAGGAGCCGCGCGTGTCCGGATTGCAGGCGCTCGCGACGCGCTTCGCCGATCCGCGCCTCGCCGCGGCGCTCGCCGATCTCGATCGGGCCTGTTATGCGGGCGGCGAGTGGGACGGCGCCGCGCTCGCCGCACTGCTGGCGGAGCTGCCTAAATCGCGGGCCGCGAGCGAGGCGAAGGATCCGCCGATCGGGCCGCTGTATCACTGATCGGGGCCGGCGGCCGGGTCGAGGTCCTTACCGCCGCACCTGGCGTCGAATCGATCAGCCGGCGCTCTCGGCGCTGTAGCGCGCCAGCAGTCCGCTGCGCACCGCGCGCCGGTAGACGCGTGCATAGGTCCAGGCGGCGAGTGCGAGCAGGGCGAGTGCGAGCAACGCCCCGGTGCCGAGCAGATGCATCGGCATCGCTCGCCCGGCGAGCACGGTGCGCATCCCCTCGAACACGTAGGCCGGCGGCAGGGCGTGCGCGACCACCTGCATCCACCCAGGCAGTACCGAGACCGGATAGAACACCGCCGCGAACGGCGCGAGCAGCGCGGGGATCGGCCAGAGCAGCCACTCGGAGGCCGGTCCATGGCGCAGCACGATCGCCGTGCCGAAGATGCCGAGCGTCACGCCGAAGACGAACAGGATCAAGAGGAACGCGATCAGCATGGCGCCGAGCGAGAAGAACTGCAGGCCGAACACCAGGGTCGCGAGCAGGAGCATCACGACGAGCCCTAAGCTGCTGGTGAGTATGCTGGTCAGGATCAGCCCCACGACGTATTCGCCGATGGTCAGAGGCGAGGCGAACAGGTTCAGGAAATTGCGCGACCAGACGTCCTCCAGAAACGCCGTACTCACGCCCTGCATGATGCGCGTGCAGAAATCCCAGAGCAGCACCGCGCCGAGCAGGGTCGGCACGAAATTCATGCCGTGGCCTTCGACCGAATTGAGATAGCGCGTGATGAATCCCCAGAGCACCACGTCGATCGCGACCCAGGTGATCATCGGGAACAACCGCACTGGGCTGCCGCGCAACAGGTAGATCTGGCGCAGCAGCACGCCGGCGATCGGACGCCACCTCACGAGAGCACCGCCCCGGGCATCGACAAGGGCTCGCGCGCGACGCGGATGAACAGTTCCTCCAGGCTCTTCGCGCCGTGCTCGGCCGGCAGGGCGCGCGGATCCCCCTCGAGCAGCACCCGGCCGTGCGAGAGGAACAGCACGCGATCGCAGACCGCCTCGACCTCGTACATGTTGTGCGAGGTCCAGAGAATCCCGCAGCGCCGCTCGCGGGCGAGCGCGCGAATGCGCTCGCGCACCGTCAGCGCGGCCGACGGGTCGAGCGAGGCGGTCGGCTCATCAAGCAGCAGCAGACGCGGGTCGTTGATCAGCGCCTTGGCGAGCGCGACGCGGGTCTGTTCGCCCGAGGACAGCAGCCCGCACTTGGTGTCGACCAGGCGCGCCAGATCGAATTCCTCGATCAAGGCATCGACCCGCGCGGCGAAGCGCGGCACGTCATACAGCAGCGCGAAGAAGCGCAGGTTCTGGCGTACGGTGAGATTACCCGGCATCGCGGAGTAGACCGCCGCGAAGTTCGTCTGCGCCAGCGCACGCTCCCGATGTTGGCGCAGATCGATGTCGCCGATCCGCACCGACCCCGAGGTCGGTTCCAGGAGCCCGAGCACCATGTTGATGGTCGTGGTCTTGCCGGCGCCGTTCGGCCCCAAGAGGCCGACGATCTCGCCTTCGTGAACCGAAAACGAGACGTCCGCTACGGCTGTGACCGCTGCGTAGCGCTTGTTGAGGCGGTTCACGGCGAGCACATGTACGCCGGCGTGTTCGAGTGATTGCTCGGTCATGATCGCGGCTATGCGTGCTTCGGAGGTGGTCGGCGCGAGCGTTGCGGGTCAAGCCGCATTTTATTCGAAAACGGCACCGTTGGCCCCGCGGATCGTGATTCTGCGCGTCCACGGCGCATTTGGGCACAGCGCTTCAAATCTCTTCGATCACGTCGGTTACTAGCATGGGCGCCGACGTGATCCCGGTGCACATTGTCCGTGAACCCAATCACCGATCCCCGTTACCCATCTCGAGGAGAACATCGATGAACAGCTTTTCCATCACCGCGGTCGGTCAGCTCGCCAAAAATCCCGAACTGACGGTCAAGGGCGACGTGTCCTACACGCGCTTCTGCCTGGTCGGTAACGACTACATCGGCAAGGACGAATCCGGAAACGCCCGTGAGACCGTCACCAGCCTGTGGTTCACCGCGTTCGACGCGCTCGGCGAAGTGATTGCGAAGAATGCTCGCAAGGGCGATCAGCTGATCGTCGTGGCGCAGGTGCGCTCGAACAACTGGACCGACCGGGAAGGCGAGAAGCAGTACGACCATTCTTACGTCGTCCAGAGTTTTCGCTTTGGTGCGCCTGGTAAGCAAAAGCGTGAGGAGCTCGCCGCCCGTCGGGACGAGCAGCGCTCCGAGTCGGCCGGCGTGGATGCGTGAGTCCTGCGATGGTCGCCGTCATGAGATTCAAGCGCATCCTCGACCCTCCCAAGGAGACGGCTGCATCCGCCCCCGGGCGTCGTGCGAAAGCCGCCTCTGCGATCCTCGTGGCGCTGTCCCTCTCGCTGTTGCCGATGGCCGTGTTCGCGCAGGCTTCGCCCTTCATGACCGGCGCGACCGCCTTGCAGGCCAACCTGCTCGCGTGGCTCACCCCGATCGCCATCATTCTAGTGATGGTTCTCGGGGGAATGGCCATGGCGAACCGGATGTCCTGGGGGTGGGCGCTCGGCGCGATATTGGGCATTGCGATCGCGTTTGGAGCGCCGCAAATCGTGAGCTGGGTCCGAGGGATGTTCGGTGTCTGAACGTAACCGTACCGAAGGCGGGGAGGGACTCGCCGCGGACGTGCTGTTCGTTGGCGCGACCCGGCCGCCCATGCGCTGGGGCGTGACCTACTCGGCACTTCTGGTCAACCTGGTTTTGACCATGGAGTTCTTTCTGGTCACCCGCAATCTGCTGACCCTGTTGATCTGTCTGCCGATCCACGGGGTGTGCGCCTTACTTTGCGCCCGTGACCCTAGGTCCTTCGATCTGATCGGGCTGTGGGCGAGGACCAGGTTGCCCACGCTGCTCGCAAACGGCCGCTGGTGGCACGCGAGCAGTTACAGCCCCCTGACCCTGGAACTCCCACGAGTTGCGAAGTCCCGGCGACGGCAGTCCGAGGATCCGCTGGTTCGCTCGATCGGCGTGGAGCGCGAGCCATGCTAAGCCTCGGACGTAGCCCTGTGATCGGGCGGGAGTCGATTGCGGCCACGCGAATTCCCTATGTGGCGCATGTCGGCGATCGGGTCGTCAAGACGGCGGCCGGGCACTACCTCGTAACGCATCAGTTGCGCGGCATCGGCTTCGAATGCGCCGATGATGGCTATCTGAATGGCATGCACGAGCGTCTTAACCAGCTCTGGCGCAACCTCGCGAGTCCGAACCTCGCTCTCTGGGTGCATCTCATCCGCGATCACGGCCGTGCGCCGCGCCGGGGCGCTGGGGATCACCCGACGATCGGGTTCGGCGGTCCGCAACTAGCCTGCGGCTCGGACTTCGCGGAGCGCCTGGAGAGCGCGTATCGAAAGGAGGTCGCGGCGGAACGGCTGCTCTCGAACGATCTGTATGTCACGTTCGTCCATCGTCCGGGTTCGGCCACCGCGAATCGTGTGGGTGGCATGATCCAACGCCGGGATCCGGCCATGGGCCTGCTGGACCAAAGAGACGCACTGGACGCGTGCGCCAAGATCGCCCGGGAACTGCAGGTCTCCCTGGCCCCTTACGATCCGAGACCGCTCGGTGTTTATGACTGCGCGCCTGTGCGGTGCTCTTCATTGCTCGAATTCCTCGGTCGGCTCGTCAACGGCGAGTGGCAACGCATGCCGTTGCCGCGGGGGCCGATCGCCGCGACGCTGGTCACCACACGGCTGCTGTTCGGAAACGAAGCGATCGAGTACCGGATGCCCGACCGGTCACGTGTGGCCGCATTCCTGGGGATCAAGGAATATCCCACTCCTTCCTACGTTGGTCAGTTCGATCGGCTCCTGTCGGCACCGTTTCCGCTCATCGCTACCCAATCGTTTGCGTTCATCCCGAAAGCCTCCGCCCAGGCCCTGTTGCAGCGGCAGTACAACCGGATGGTGAACGCCGGTGACTTTGCCGTGTCCCAGGCCGACGAACTCAAGGAGGCGCTCGATGCGCTGACCAGCAACGACTTCGTCATGGGCGAACATCATTTTTCCCTGCAGGTGCTCGCCGATGTCGGGACGGATGGCGGTTCGCTCCTGCCGGAGGCGAGACTGCGCAACTTGAACGACCGTGTCGCGCTGGCGCGCAGCGTTCTCGCCGATACGGGAATGCTGGTGGCTCGGGAAGATCTGGCCATCGAGGCCGCTTTTTGGGCACAGCTGCCCGGACACTTTGCGATGAGGCCACGCAAGGCACCGATCACCTCGCGGAACTTCGCGGCGATGGCTCCCTTCCACAACTATCCGACGGGTCGGGCGACCGGTCATCATTGGGGCGAAGCCCTCACCGTCCTGGTGACGCCGGCGCTCACGCCCTACCATTTTTCATTGCACGCCGATGATGCCGTGAACGGCCATGGCGGCCGCGCCGAGACCGGACATACGCTGATTTGTGGTCCCACCGGTTCTGGCAAGACTGTCCTCATCGGATTTCTGGTCGCGCTGCTATTTCGTCGCGGCGTGACCCAGGTCATATTCGACAAGGATCGAGGTCTCGAGATCCTCGTAAGAGCGCTCGGAGGCGCGTATCAGGCGGTTGCCGATCGAACGCCGACGGGATTCAACCCGCTGCAGTTGCCGACGTCGCCGGCGAATGTGGAATTTCTCAAGCATTGGTTGCTGTGTCTGGTCAACGCGGGAGGCGCGTCGCGAGGTGCCATCACGGCGCGCGCGCAGGCCGATCTGGACCGGGCATTGCAGGGGACACTGACCCTCGATCGGGCCGATCGACGCCTTTCGCGGCTGATCGAATACCTCGATCCGACCGACCCGGAAGGTCCTCATGGGCGCCTCGCCCGCTGGGCGGAGGTGTCTGGAGGCGATTACGCGTGGGCTTTCGACAATGCCGCCGATACCGTCGTTCCGCGCATGTCGGGTCAGGCTGTCGTGGCCTTTGACGTTACCGATTTCCTCGCAAACGAAGTGGTCCGACCCGCCATTACGCTGTATCTGCTGCACCTCGTTCGCTCGATGCTCGATGGACGTCGCCTGGTGTGCTGGATCGACGAGTTCTGGCGCCTGATCGCCGACTCCGCGTTCGAGGAGTTCGCCAAGGACGGCCCCAAGACCTGGCGCAAGCTCAACGCGGTGATGTGTCTCGCGACTCAAAGCGTGAGTGACGTCCTGTCGAGTTCCATCAGCCGAACGCTGATCGAACAGACTCCGACCAAGATTCTGTTCCCCAATCTCGACGCCGATTCCGGTGAGTATGTGCAGGGTCTCGGCATGAGCCGGCGCGAATTCCGAGTCCTGAAGCACCATATCGCCTCCGGCTCGAGGAGGTTCATGGTGAAGCAGTCGGGCGAGTCGCTGGTCTGCCAACTCGACCTGTCGGGATTGCCCGCGGCGCTGCGCGTCATTTCGGGTCGCCAGTCGAGTCTGTCCCTGATGCGATCCTTGATCGAGCAGCACGGCGAGGCTCCTGACGCCTGGCTGAGCGAATTCCTGCAGAACGTCGAAACGAGCCCGCGGAGGATCTCATGATCATGACTTCTCGCCGTACTCTGTGCGCAGTCTTCCTGGTCGCTCTCGGTCTGGCGCCGGCCGCACGGGCGCAGTGGGCGGTGATCGACGTCCAGGCCGTCGCCCGCCTCGCACAGGAAGTGACGACACTTCAGCGATCGCTCACCACCGCCGAGGCGCAACTCACGCAAGCGCGAGCGATGCTCCAGGCCTTGAGCGGGGGGCGGGGCATGGAGCGCCTGCTGGCCGGTGCTCCGCGTAATTACCTCCCGGCGGATTGGGCCGCGATGCAGGGGATTTTGACCAATGCGTCGTCGACCTATGCGGCTCTCGGCAGCGATGCCCGGGCATTGCGTAGCGCCAATGCCGTGCTCAGCGATGCCGATCTCGGCGCTCTATCCGTTTCGGACCGCAGCTCAATCGACCGGCATCGCGACCAAGTCGCCACTGCCCAGGCCGTATTCCGCTCGGCGTTCCAAACGACCAGTGGTCGATTTGCGACGCTACAGAGTCTGATCGACGAGATTGCGCGCGCAACAGACCCGAAAGCGATCCTGGACCTCGAGGCGCGGATAGGTGCCGAGGCGCTCATGTTGCAAAACGAGCAGAACAAGCTGTTCGCGTTGTCGGCCACCGAACGCGCCGATGCGTCGGCGCTCGCGATGCAGGAGAGGGAGTCGGTGGTCGCCGGCCAGGGTCGATTCGCGGCTCGATTCGAACCCACGCCCTGATTGCGTGGATGGGGGGTGTCGTGGGGTTTTTCGCGACTTTCTGGACTTGGCTGAACACCAACCTAGCCAGTTACATTGGCGACAACACGGCGCGGCTCGCCCATGTCATCGAGCCAGCGGTGGTCACGCTGGTCACCCTCTATGTGATGGCCTGGGGGTATTTGCACATGGCCGGCAAGGTCGCGGAGCCGGTCGGCGAGGGGCTGCGTCGCATCCTCCTGATCGCTCTCGTGCTCGGCGTCGGCCTGCACCTATGGCTCTACGACTCACTGATCGTCGACACGTTCTATCGCGCGCCGGCCGAGCTCGCCTCCGCGGTCGTCGGTGCCGGCGACCCCGTTGGTTCGATCGACGCGATCTGGACCAGCGGCGGCACGGTCGCTGGGGATCTCTGGGATAAGGGTGGACTCATGACCGGCGACG
>JAGWPY010000201.1 GCA_028870275.1 Gammaproteobacteria bacterium
ACCCGCGCGCTGGTCGCCCAATACGCCGCCTACGAACCCATCCCCGGCTTCCACGTGAACGGCAAGCTCACGCTCGGCGAAAACATCGCCGACAACTCGGGACTCGCGATCGCCTACAAGGCCTATCACCTCGCGCTCGCCGGCCGTGCCGCGCCGGTGATCGACGGCATGAGCGGCGATCAGCGGTTCTACTACGGCTTCGTCCAGGTCTGGCGCGGCAAGGTCCGTTCGGCCCAGGAAGTGCTTTGGCTGAAAAGCGATCCGCACTCGCCCTTCGCGGTGCGTGGTACGGCGCCGTTGCGCAACCAGGCGGGCTTTTACTCCGCCTTCGACGTCAAGCCGGGCGACCGGATGTATCTGCCGCCGGATCAGCGGGTGTCGATCTGGTGAGATCCAGAGCGGGCGTGGCGGCGTCAAGAATTCGACGTTCGCCGCGCCCGGCTCCGCACCTGCCTGCGGGCCTGTGTCGTAACCATCTGATAAATAAATAAAAAATAATCCATGCCGCCATGGCATGGAATTTGCTCGATTCCTGGTTGCGGCATCCGGCCGCGTGAGGGATCGACATCATGGCCGAGGCTCCAGAGAACGCCCCCGCCGCCGCCAAGAAGTCCGGCGGCATCGGCGGCAAGCTGATCAACGCGATCGGCATCTTCGTCGTCTGTCTGGCGGCGGTGGTGGCCGGCGGCTACGTGAACGCAACCCTGCATCCCATGCCGGAACTCAAGCTGGGCAAGGACGGCACGATCACGGCGGTCGCTGCCCCGGCCGCCGCCGCGAGTGCCGATGCCGGCAAGCCGGCGATCTATTTCGCGCTCGATCCGCCGCTCGTGGTGAATTTCCAGGACGGCGACGCGGTGCGCTTCCTGCAGGTGAGCATGGAGGCGATGGCGCGCGACCAGAAAGCGATCGACGGGGTCAAGAAGAACCTGCCGTTGATCCGCAACAACCTGCTGCTGCTCATGAGCAACCGGGACTACAAAGTGCTGATGACGCGCCAGGGCAAGGAGCAGCTGCGTCAGGAGGCGCTCGGGGCGATCCAGGCGGTCGAGAAACAGAATGGCGATCCGCCGGTCGAGGATCTGCTGTTCACCAGTTTCGTCGTGCAGTGATGGCCGCCGAATCCGCAGAAGTGCAGGCACGTGCGGCGATCTCCGACGAGGAGGTGTCCGCGCTGCTCGAGAAGGGTGGATCGGCCTCAGGTCCCCGGCCCTTCGACCTGTCGACACGCCGGATCAGCCACACCGAGCTGCCGGTGCTCGATCAGGTGTGCAAGGCATTCGCCGAGCGTGCCTCGACCGGCCTTGCGGCCATGGTGAATCGCGCGGTCGGCGTCCGATTCGAGGGTGTGCAGCGGACCAAGGCCGTCGACGTGCTCGCGACCCTGCCTTCACCATCCGCGATCGCGGTGTTGGCGGGTAAGCCGCTCGCCGGCGAGTCCTTTCTCGGCGTCGAGCCGTCGCTGCTGCTCGCGCTGCTCGACGGCTTTTTCGGCGGCAGCGGTCGCGTGATCGCCGATCCCCAGGCCGCGATCGCCCCGGCCGCGCAGCGCTTCCTGGGCTTGACCGCGCGATCACTGGCCGTGGAACTGAAGGCCGCGTGGCAGCAGGCGGCGCCGGTCGAATTCGAATTCGCGCGTATCGAATCGAACCCTCGACTGCTCGATTTCGGCGATCCGCTGGACAGCGTGCTGGTCGCCCGCTTCGGCGTGGAGTTCGCCGCGCATGCAGGCAGCCTCCACTGGTACGTGCCGGAAGCCGCTCTGGCGCCGGTCCGAGCGGCGCTCGCGGCGGATTCGGGGCGGACCCCCGCGCCGGGCGGCGTGCCCTGGACGCCGGTCATTGCCGCCGCACTGCAGGTCGCCGATCTCGAGACCCGCGCCATTCTCGCCGAGGCGCGCATCAGCCTCGGCGAGCTGGTGCGGCTCGCGCCCGGCGACGTGATTCCGGTCGACGCGCCTTCGCAGGTGCGGTTGCTGGCCGGTGACGTGCCGCTCTATCAAGGCCGATTCGGGCTGTCCCGCGGCCGCAACGCCATCAAGATCGTCTCACGAGGTCCGGCATGAACGCGACAGAGAACAAGGTTGCCGGCGCCACCCGCGCGCAATTCGGCGAACTCGGACCGAATGCCCCGAGCGGTGTGCCAGCACAGGAAGTCAATCTCGACCTGATCCGCGACGTCATGGTCACGCTGTCCCTCGAGGTCGGTCGGGTGCGCATGCCGGTACGGGAACTGCTGCAGCTCGCCCCGGGCGCGGTGGTCGAGCTGAACCGCCTCGCCAACGAGCCACTCGACGTTCTCGCAAACGGCGTGCGCATCGCGCGCGGTGAGCTGGTCGTGGTCGACGACAAGTTCGGCATCCGCCTGACCGAGGTCGTCAGCGCCGCCGAGCGCATGGAGCAGGTGGGATGATCGCTGCGGCCCAGACGGGCTCGCCGATGTCGGCGGGCAGCCTCGCGCAGGTCGCGCTCAGCCTCCTGCTGATCGTCGGTCTGATCCTGGCGATCTCGTGGCTGCTGAAACGACTGCGGTTCGGCACCGGAGCCGGCCACGGCCGCGCCGCCGTGCTGGAGGAAGTCGTGGTTGGGCCGCGCGAACGGGTGATGCTGGTGAGAGTCGGCGATGCGCAGGTGCTGATCGGCGTCGGCGCCGGCGGCATCGTGGCGCTCGCGCCGCTCGCCGTGCCCATCGCGGGGCTGCGCGATCCACAATCCCCGGGTGGTATCGCCAGCCAGTTCCGCGACCTGCTCGCGCGCGCCGGTGCCACCAAGTGAACCCGGGACTCTCGACAGCCGGTCGATTGCTGGCGCGATTCCGGGCGCGATTCCGGGTCGGCGCGTCGACGCTGCTCGCTCTGGCGCTGGTCGCGGCGTTCTCGCATCCGGCCGCGGCGCAGGCCGTGCTGCCGGCGCTCACCATCAAGACGGGCGCCAATGGCGCGCAAAGCTACTCGTTGACGGTTCAGGTCCTGATCCTGATGACCGTGCTCACGCTGCTGCCGGCGCTGCTCCTCGCCACGACCGCGTTCACGCGCATCATCGTCGTGCTGGCCATCCTCCGCCAGGCGCTCGGCATGGCGACGACGCCCTCGAACCAGGTGCTCACCGGTCTGGCGTTGTTCCTCACTTTCTTCGTGATGAGCTCGACGCTCGATCGTGCGTACGTGAACGGGATCAAGCCCTATCTGGACGGGCAGCTCGCCGGCGAGGTCGCCTTCGATCGCAGCGTGCGTCCCTTGAAGCACTTCATGCTCGCGCAGACGCGCGAGAACGACCTGCGTCTGTTCACCAAGCTCGCCGGGCGCGGGCCCTACGCGAGCCCCGACGACGTGCCGCTGACGGTACTGATCCCGACGTTCATGACCAGCGAACTGAAGACCGCGTTCCAGATCGGCTTCATGGTCTACATCCCCTTCCTGGTGATCGATCTGGTGGTCGCGAGTGTGTTGATGTCGATGGGCATGATGATGCTCTCGCCGATGCTCGTGTCGCTGCCGTTCAAGATCATGCTCTTCGTGCTGGTCGACGGCTGGACGCTGCTGATCGGCTCCCTCGCCGCGAGCTTCCACCCATGACCCCGGAAACCGTGATGGATCTCGCGCATCGCGCGCTGTTCGTGACCTCTCTGATCGCCGCGCCGCTGCTGCTCGTGGCTCTGGTTGCGGGTCTGGTGATCGGCATGCTGCAGGCGGCCACCCAGATTCACGAAGCCACCTTGAGCTTCATTCCGAAGCTGTTGTGCCTCGTGCTCACCCTGGTGGTCGCCGGTCCCTGGATGATCCGGGTGCTGGTCTCCTTCACGCGCGGCCTGTTCGCCGGCATCCCAGCCATGGTCGGCTGAGCGAGGACGCCGCGATGCAACCCATGGTGATCGACGCCTCGAGTATCGCCGCCGCGGCCGCCGGGCTCTGGTGGCCGGTGCTGAGAGTCGGCGGTTTCATCGCAGCGGCCCCGATCGTCAGCGCCGGCACGGTCCCGGCGCGCATCCGCGTCGTACTCACGCTTGCGATCACCTTCCTGCTCGCCCCCGCGGCGTCGGTGCCCGCCGGCTTGTCGATATTCTCCGGCGCCGGCCTGGTCGCCGCGGCAAGCGAACTGCTGGTCGGCGTGGCCATCGGTCTGGTCGTGCAGCTCGCGTTCGAGGCGTTCTCCTTCGGCGGGCAGTTGGTCGGCATGACCATGGGTCTCGGATTCGCGAATCTCGTCGATCCGGTCCGTGGTGCGAACACGACCGTGATCGGCCAGTTCCTGATGGTTCTCGCGACACTCGCCTACCTCTCGGCCGACGGTCACCTGCTGCTGCTCGGCGAGCTCGCCAACAGTTTTCGGGCGTTGCCGATCGGTCGCGGCGCGGAGGATCAGGGCCTGCTGTTCGCCGTGGTGCTTCGCGGCGCCACGATCTTCCAGGCCGGTCTGCTGATCGCATTGCCGGCGGTCGTCGCCCTGATCATCGTCAATATCGCCCTCGGCGTGGTCACTCGCGCCGCTCCGCAGCTGAACCTGTTCGGCGTCGGATTCCCGATCACGCTGCTGGCCGGATATCTGGTGTTGTTCGCCGGCCTGGGCGGGATCGTCGAAGGCATGGGCGGCATCTTGCGCGAGGCCCTCGAGGCGGTCGCGGCGATGACGGCCGCGCCGATCCGGGTGCACTGATGGCCGAATCCGAAACCGACCAGGGCGAACGCACCGAAGAACCTTCGCAACGGCGCCTGCAGGAGGCGCGCGAGCGCGGGCAGGTGCCCCGCTCGCGCGAACTGGTCACATTCGCGACCACCTTCGGCGGCGCCGCCGTGCTGTTTGCCGGCGGCACCTCGCTGGCGGCGCACCTCGCCGGGATCCTGCGCAACGGTCTCACCTTCGGGGCCGCCGACCTCGACAGTGTCGGCGCCATGGGCGCGGCGCTCACCCGCGGTGCCGGTGCGGCCACCATTGCGCTACTCCCGCTGTTCGGCGCGCTGATCGCGCTGATCGCGCTCGGCGGCATCGCAGTCGGCGGCTGGAATTTCTCGACAAGCGCGTTCGCGCCCGACTTCTCACGACTGAGCCCGGCCTCCGGACTGCGTCGGGTGTTCGGCCTGCAGGGCTTCACCGAGGTGGTCAAGGACCTGCTGAAGGTGGTCATCGTCGGCGGGGTCTGCGCCGGGATCGCCGTGCATGTCTTCGCCGACGTGCTCTCGCTCGGCGGGATGAGCCCCGACGCCGCGATCGGCCGCGGCGCGCGCCTGCTCGGTTGGGCGCTGCTGGCGCTCTCGGCCTCGCTCGCGCCGGTCGCGCTGGTCGATGTGCCGCTGCAGATCTTCCAGTTCCATCGGTCTCTGCGCATGACCCGCCAGGAACTGCGCGACGAGGCCAAGGAGACCGAAGGCCGGCCCGAGACGCGCCAGCGCATCCGCCAGATGCAGCAGCAGGTCGCGCGCCGCCGCATGATGCAGCGGGTTCCCCAGGCGGACGTGGTGATCGCCAATCCGACCCACTTCGCGGTCGCACTCAAGTACGACCCGAAGAAGATGCGCGCCCCGCGGGTGCTCGCCAAGGGTGTCGATCTGGTCGCCCTGAACATCCGCCGGATCGCCGAGGAAAACCGCGTGCCGGTGTTCGAATCGCCGAAGTTGGCCCGCGCCCTGCACCGCTCGACGGACCTCGATCGTGAGATCCCGCCGGGGCTGTACACCGCGGTCGCGCAGGTGCTGTCCTACGTATTCCGCTTGCGGACGCTCTCGGCGACGGCGGCCGCCCGGCTCAAGCGGCCCGAGCCCGTGCTCGGTGAAGAGTTCGCGGACGTCTGACCATGAAGGGGGCGTTCGCCACATTCGCAGAATTCGCGCGCAACGGTCTCGGCGTGCCCCTGATCGTCATGGTCGTCCTGGCGATGATGGTGCTGCCTCTGCCGCCGTTCGTCCTCGACATCCTGTTCACGTTCAACATCTCGCTCTCCCTGGTGATCCTGCTCGCGGTGATGTACGTGCGCCGCGCGCTCGAGTTCGCCGCCTTTCCGACCGTGCTGCTCGGTGCGACGTTGCTGCGCCTCGGACTGAACGTCGCCTCGACGCGGGTCGTGCTGCTCAACGGGCATACCGGGGCGCACGCCGCCGGCAACGTGATCGCCGCCTTCGGTCAATTCGTGGTCGGCGGCGACTACGCGGTCGGCATGGTCGTGTTCATCGTGCTCGTGATCATCAATTTCGTGGTGATCACCAAGGGTGCCGGCCGCATCTCCGAAGTCAGCGCCCGCTTCACCCTGGACGCCATGCCTGGCCGGCAGATGGCGATCGACGCCGATCTGAACGCGGGCATCATCACGCAGAACGAGGCGGTCGTCCGCCGGCAGGAGGTCCGCGAGGAGGCCGACTTCTACGGCGCGATGGACGGCGCGAGCAAATTCGTGCGCGGCGACGCGGTGGCCGGCATCCTGATCGTGTTCATCAACATGTTCGGCGGCACGGTGATCGGCGCGACCCAGCACGGACTCTCGCTCGCCGACGCCGGCAAGACCTACGCACTGCTCACGATTGGCGACGGCCTGGTGGCGCAGATCCCCTCGCTGCTGCTGTCCGTGGCGGTCGCGATCCTGGTGACGCGGGTGTCCAGGCCGCACGACATGGGCCAACAGATCACCTCGCAGGTGCTCGGCCAGCCACGTGCGCTCGCGGTCACCGCGGGCATTCTCACGCTGCTCGGCGTGATCCCGGGCATGCCGAATCTGGTGTTTCTCGCCATGGCCTCGATCTGCGGTGGCGGTGCCTACTGGATGGCGAAGCGTCGCGCCGCGGAAAAGGCCGCCGCGGCCGCCGCGCCCGCTCAGGCCGCGCAGGCCCCGGCCGACCAGCGCGAGCTGTCCTGGGACGACGTCGAGCCGGTCGACCTGATCGGGCTCGAGGTGGGCTATCGGCTGATCCCGCTGGTCGATCGCAACCAGGGCGGTGAGCTGATGGCGCGGATCAAGGGAGTGCGCAAGAAGCTCTCCGAGGAACTCGGCTTCCTGGTGCAGGCCGTGCATATCCGCGACAACCTCGAACTCGCGCCGAATGCCTATCGGATCACCTTGCTCGGGGCGCCGGTCGGGGAAGCCGAAGTGTTCCCGGACCGCGAGCTTGCCATCGACCCCGGGCAGGTATCCGGGCCAATACAGGGCACGGCGACCAGGGATCCGGCCTTCGGCCTCGCCGCGGTCTGGATCGACAAGGCGCGCCGCGAACAGGCTCAGGCCCAGGGCTACACGGTGGTCGACGCCAGCAGTGTGATCGCCACGCATCTCAGCCATCTCCTGCAGACCCACGCGCACGAGCTGCTCGGCCATGAGGAGGTCCAGCAGTTGCTGAACCGCTTGGCCAAATCCGCGCCGAAGCTGATCGAGGATCTGGTGCCGAAGGCGCTGCCGATGAGCGTCGTGGTCAAGGTTCTGCAGAGCCTGCTGCAGGAGCGCGTGCCGATCCGCAACATCCGCTCGATCTGCGAGGCGCTGGCCGAGGTCGCGCCCAAGACCCAGGATCCGGCCGCGTTGGTCGCCGCCGCTCGAGTCGCCCTGGGCCGCAGCATCGTGCAGAGCGTCGGTGGACTGCGCGAGGAATTGCCCGTGATCACGCTCGACCCGGGGCTCGAACAGACGCTGCAGGACTCGATGGCGGGCAACGTCGAATCCGCGCCCGGCTTCGAGCCGGGGCTCGCGGATCGGATCCAGCGCTCGCTCGCCGACAGCGCGCGCCGTCAGGAGGCGGTCGGCGAACCGGCCGTGCTGCTGGTTGCGCCCCGCATCCGACCGTGGATCGCGCGGCTGATGCGCCATGCCACGCCGAATCTTGCCGTACTGGCCTACAACGAAGTCCCGGAGAACCGCCGGATCCGCGTGATCGCCGCGGTCGGCCGCTGAACGCAATGAGGAACCTGGAGAGAGGCGCATGAAGATCAACCGCTACATTGCCGCGAGTATGCGGCTCGCGCTCGCGAAAGTACGCGAGGAGCAGGGGCCGGAGGCCGTGATCCTGTCGAGCCGGCGCCTCGAGGAGGGCGTGGAGGTCATCGCCGCGGTCGATTACGACGAGTCGCTGCTCGCCGAGGGCGGACGCCGCCAGGAACCGGCGGGCGCGCCGGCAGCGCGTACGCCGACGGCACGCGCACGGCCCGCCGCCGCCTCCGGTGTGGACCAGGCGGGCGAGGCGGGCGAGAAGGTCCCCGCGGCCGAACCCGCGCGCGCGGTCACGCGGGCGCAGCCGGATCCGGCTTATCTGGCGATGCGCCGCGAGATCGAGGACATGCGCCGGCTCCTCGCAGGAGGTCTCGCGAATCTCGGCTGGCAGGACGCACGCGCACACGAGCCGCTCAAGGCGAGAGTGATCGAGGAGCTCAGCGCGCTGGACGTGACGCCCGACGTGGCGGCGAGGCTCGCGAAGCTCGCGCCCCCGGCAAGTAGGGTCGCCGATCCTTCGGCGATCCCGCTCGCCCTGCTCGCCAGGCACCTGCCGCTCGCCGAGGATGGTACCTGCGAGAGCGGCGGCGTGACCGCGGTCGTCGGTCCAACGGGCGTCGGCAAGACCACCACGGTCGCCAAGCTCGCGGCCCGTTGGTGCATGCGCCACGGCGCCGACGAGATCGCCCTGGTGAGCGCCGACGGTTACCGGATCGGCGCACGCGAGCAACTCGCCACCTACGCGCGCATCCTCGGCGTGCCGATGCACGCCGCGGACGGGGCTCGCGAGCTCGGCCATCTGCTCGACCGACTTCGTCAGAAGCGCCTCGTGCTGATCGACACGGCCGGCTTCGGCCCCCGCGATCGACGACTCCTCGAGCAGATCGAGATGCTGAAGAGCGGTGCGCCACGCGCCCGGCGTCTGCTCGCGCTTCCGGCCCAGGGCGAGGCGCACGCGCTCGAGGACGCGGTCAACGCGTTTGCGCCGCTGGCCCCGGCCGCCTGCATCCTCACGAAGATCGACGAGGCCGCGAGCCTCGGCGCCGCCCTGTCGACCGCGATCCGGCACGCGCTGCCGATCGCCTATCTGTGCAACGGACAGCGCGTGCCGGAGGACCTGCACTCGGCGCATCGTCGACGGGTCTGGCTGGTGCGCGCCGCATCGCAATTGCGCAGAGGCTCCCCGACGCGACGGGACGATCATTATTTCGCCAGGCATTTCTCCGGAGTCGAGTCCCATGCATGAATCCAAACTCCCGCGCCATCAGGCCGAAACCCTGTCGCGATTGAACTCGGAGCGGCCGGTGAAGGTCGTGGCGGTCACCGGCGGCAAGGGCGGGGTCGGCAAGACCACGGTCTCGGCCAACCTCGGCATCTCGATCGCCGCGACCGGACGGGACGTGATGCTCGTCGATGCCGATCTCGGACTCGCCAACGTCGACGTGATCCTCGGCCTGCACACGCGGTTCCACCTCGGTCACGTGATCTCCGGCGAGCGCGCTCTCGAGGACGTGATCGTGACGGGGCCGCACGGCCTGCAGATCGTGCCGGCCGCCTCCGGCAGCAAGCGCATGGCGAATCTGAGCAACGCCGAGCATGCCGGCCTGATCCGGGCGTTCAGCGATCTCTACCATCGCGTCGACGTCATGCTCATCGACACGCCGGCCGGACTCCACGACAGCGTCGTGACCTTCGCTCAGGCCGCTCACCACGTGCTCGTGGTGGTCTGCGACGAACCCGCGTCGATCACCGATGCCTATGGCCTGATCAAGGTGCTGAGCCGGGAGCACGGCGTGCAGCGGTTTCAGATCCTCGCCAACCAGACCCGCCGTTCCGGGGAGGGGCCGGAGCTCTTCCAGAAGATCCAGCGCGTCTGTGACCGGTTTCTCAATGTTCAGCTCGAATTCGCCGGCTCGGTGCCCTATGACGAGTACCTGCGCCGGGCGGTGCAGCGGCAGACGGCGGTCGTCGAGGCCTATCCGACCTCGATTTCATCGCTGGCCCTCAAGAATGTCGCCGCCCGGGCCGATAAGTGGCCTGTGCCGAAAGGCGCACGCGGCCATCTGGAGTTCTTCGTCGAACGCATGCTGGGAGCCGGGACGGCTCCTTCGACGGTATTGCAATGAGAGCAAGCACACAGTACACGAGCGCAGCGCCGCGGAATCCGCTGCAGGGTGGCGATCCGCTGCCGATCGATCAGGTGCCTCAACAGGAACTGGTCCTGCGGCACGCCGACCTGGTCAAGCGCATCGCCTATCATCTGGTGAGCCGGATGCCGCCGAACGTCGAGGTCGACGATCTCATCCAGGCGGGCATGATCGGCCTGCTGGACGCCGCGAAGCACTACTCGCCGAACAAGGGCGCGAACTTCGAGACCTATGCCGGCATTCGCATCCGCGGTGCCATGCTCGATGAGGTTCGCAAGTCGGATTGGACGCCGCGCTCGGTGCACCGCAGCATGCGGGCCATGGCCGAGGTGATCCGCAAGCTGGAGAACGAGTCGGGCCGCGATGCCCAGGCGAGCGAGGTGGCCGACGCCCTCGGGATCCCGCTCGATGAGTACCACAAGCTCGTTCAGGACGCGGCCAGCTGCCGCCTGTTCAGCTTCGATCAGATCGGATCCACGGACGACGAATCGGCGCCGTCGAACCAGGCGCGCGACGAGCAGATGGGACCGTTCGAACAGATCGAGGACGAGGGCTTCCGCGTGGCGCTCGCGCAGGCGATCGAACAACTCCCGGAACGGGAGAAGCTGGTGATGGCGCTGTACTACGACGAGGAGATGAACTTGCGCGAGATCGGCGAGGTGCTCGAGGTCTCCGAATCGCGGGTCTGCCAGATTCACGGCCAGGCGCTGGTGCGCCTGCGCGCGCGTTTGTCGGAATGGCTGACCGTGGACCGGTAGGCGATGGACTTCCTCAGCATGGTCTCGATCGTGCTTGCGCTGATCGCGGTGATCGGTGGCGCGATCCTGAAGGGCAGCAGTGCCGAGGCGCTGGTGAGCGCCGCCGCGTTCGTGATCGTGATCCTCGGAACGTTCGCCGCGATCCTCATGCAGACCCGTCTGCAGACCTTTCTGCGCGCGTTCAAGATCGTGCCCTGGGTGTTCAAACCGCCGGTCACCGACCCCAACGCGATGATCGGCAAGATCGTCGAGTGGAGCAACATCGCGCGCAAGCAGGGCCTGCTCGGGCTCGAGTCGGCCGTCGAGCAGGAGAAGGACAACTTCCTGAAGAAGGGACTGCAGTCGCTCGTGGACGGCGGTGAACCGGACGCGATCCGTTCGAGCATGGAGATCGAACTGGAGGCCATGGAGCATTTCGACCTCCAGGCCGCCAAGGTGTTCGAGGGCATGGGGATCTATTCACCGACCCTCGGGATCATCGGTGCGGTGATGGGTCTGATGGCGGTCATGGAGCATCTCGCCGATCCGTCCAAGCTCGGCGCGGGCATTGCAGCCGCGTTCGTATCGACGGTGTACGGCATCGGCTTCGCCAACCTCCTGCTGCTGCCGATGGGCAACAAGCTCAAGTCGATCCTGCACGACCAGGTGCAGCTGCGCACGATGGTGATCGAGGGAATCATTGCGATCGCGCAGGGCGAGAACCCGCGCAACATCGAGAGCAAGCTCAAGGGCTATTTCCACCACTAGGTCACCATGGCGCGCAAAAAGAAACACGAAGAGCACGTCAATACCGAGGCCTGGGCGATCCCCTATGGCGACCTGGTGACGCTGCTCTTTGCGCTGTTCACCGTGATGTACGCGCTGTCCTCGGTCAACGAGGGCAAGCTGCGCGTGCTGTCGGATTCACTGATCGCGGCGTTCCGCGGTACGCCTCGCACCATGCAACCGATCGACATGGGCAAACCGGCGACCGGAAAGGTCGGCAACAAGACCACGAACGGGATCTCGGGCATCGCGCCGACCGCTCTGATGGCGCTGCCCAATCGGCAGCAGTCACCGGCCGATCATGGCGCGCAGACGGCAGGACATGGTGCCGAGGCGGCCGCCCAGGCCGGGGGCGGACCCGCCGTGCTCGTCCAGCTGCAGCACGAGGTGCAGGATGCGCTGAAGTCGCTGATCGATGCCAAGCTGGTGACGGTCACGCGGCGCGACCTGTGGCTGGAAGTCGAGATCAACACCGACATCCTCTTCCCGAGCGGCTCGGATGCCTTCTCGCCGCAGGCGCTGCCGGTCCTGCAGAAGCTTGCGGCGGTGCTGAAGCCCTTTCCGAACCGCATCCGCGTCGAAGGACATACCGACGACCGACCGATCCACACCGCGCAGTTTCCATCCAACTGGGAGTTGTCCGCGGCGCGGGCCGCCACGGTCGTGCACGAATTCACCCGTGACGGGGTCGACCCGCTACGTCTCGAGATCGTCGGCTTCGGCGAGTTTCATCCGATCGAGTCGAATGCGACCGCGGCGGGGCGCAATGCCAATCGCCGCGTCTCCATCCTGATCCTCGAAGCGGTCAAGTCCACCGACTCGATGTCGCAGCAGCAACGCGACGTGATGTTGAACACCGATCCAGCGCAGCCGCCGACGCCCGCAGGCGCCGCCGCAACGATCACGGGCTCGCCTCCGGCCCAGGCCGAGCCGCACTCCGTCCCAGGCGCTACCGCCACCGCCACCGCGACCGGGGCCGAAGTCGCACGGAGTCCGCCATGAGCGAAGTCGATCGACTGAGCAATTCGGGCCTGTATCCGGCCCTGCCGATCGCCGAGCGCCGTAGCCGGCGGGAGGAGCATCCGCCATCCTCGCAGGGCGAGGCGAACCACCACGAACGGCCGGGGCCGGCGGCCGGAGCGGAGCCCGCCGACACGAGCGAAACCGCCAGACATCGAATTCCGAAATCCCTCATCGACGAGTACGCCTGATGCACATCGAACTGCAGAGTCTCGCAGGCCCCGACCTGGCAATCGCCGCGGCGGCCCTGGTGGTCGCCGCCATCTCGATCGTTCTGACCTCGCTGGCGCGCCGTTCGGCGCGGATCGCCGTCCTGCGATGCGCGTCGCTTGCGGCGGAAATGCAGGAGCTGCAGCGGAGCCTCGATCCGGCCGCGACATTCGCAATGCACGCGGAACGGCGGATCGAACGGCTCGAGGCGCAGCAGTCCCGGCTCACCGGTCGTATCGGCGCGCTCGAATCGAAGGGCGACGGTCGCTCCTTCGATCGCGCGATCGACTCGGCCCGACGCGGCGCCACGGTCACCAATCTGACCGAACGGTTCGGCTTGAGCCGTGGCGAGGCGGATCTGGTGGCGAGGCTTCACGGCCGCGCAGGCGAGTGATTCGGCCGCGAGGGCCGCGCGGTCCTCGCCAGGCGCAGCGGTTATCGCAGCGGCCCATCGGGCCCGGGCCGACCTTCGGGTCGACCCGGGCGCCGACGCTCACCTCAGGCCTTGACGTTGATCCGTCCGCCGACCGCGCCGCCACCGCCGCTGCCATCCCCATCCCCGTCCGAACCCGCGGAGACGCGCGCGGTCACGACCGGCCATTTGCGGGACGATTGGTTTTGCGCGGGCGAGCGGTCCAACCGCCGTAATCGACGAGGCGTCGGCGAATCCATGACATACGAGGACGATCTGCAACTCGTCGGCAAGCTGATCCGTCAGGACCAGGAAGCCTTTCGCGCGTTCTTCGACGACTATTTCCCGCGTCTGTATCGGTTCGTCCTGCGTCGCCTGCAGGGAGACTCCGAAGCCGCACGCGACGTGGCGCAGGCGGCGCTGATCAAGGCGGTGCGGCATCTCGAGTCGTATCGGGGGGAGGCGAGTCTGTTCACCTGGATATGTCAAATCGGGCGCCATGCTCTCTCCGACTACCTGGCCCGCAACCGGCGCCAGGAGATCTACGTGCGCCGTCTGGTCGATCTCGAGGACGATCCTCAGACACGTGCGATTCTCGAGTCGATCCCCGCCTCGGCCGAAACCGAGCCCGAAAATCAGCGCGAGCGCGACGACGTCGCCTCGCTCGTGCATGCGGCTCTCGATTACCTGCCACACCGCTACGCGCAGGTGCTGGAAATGAAGTATCTCGAGGATCTGCCGGTCGAGTCGATCGCCGAACGTCTGGGCGTCACCGCGATCGCCGTTCAGTCATTGCTCGCTCGCGCCCGGACGGCCTTTCGCGAGGCGAGCAGTTCGCTGCTGCCGAGCCTCGGCCGTAACGATCCACGCGGCGAGAGCGTGTTCGGCGCGCAAGGAGCGAAGCCATGAGTCCAAGCCCGCAGACCGGCCCGGAGGGTCTCCTCGAGGACGAGGTCGGTGCGTTGATCGCGAGCGCAGGAAGGCGCCCGGAAGTCGACGCGCGGGTGCGCGCGACGGTGTTCGCGGCCGTCGAACAAGCGTGGCAGGAGCAGGGCGCCCAGCGACGCCGTCGGCGCGGGCTCAAGCGGCTGTTGGCGGCTTCGCTCGCTGGCATGGCCTTGCTGCTCGGTTGGCGGGACTTTCGACAGGATCCCGCAGTTGCGGGGCCTGTCGGGGTGTTCGTGGCGGCTCGTGGTCCGGTGCAGGTGGCTCCGCTAGGAGCGCGCGGATTGATCGTCGCGGGGGACGCGCTCGAGGCCGGTACCTCGATCTCGACCGGCGGGACCGGCGAGGTACTGGTCAATCTGGGCTCGGTCGCTCTGCGCATCGGTCCCGCGACGACGGTCGTGCTCGACTCGGATGGGCAGGTGCGACTCGATCGGGGTCGCGTCTACGTCGATAGCGGCGGTCCGGCCGATCACGCGCAGCGCGTGGTCGTCGATACGCCGCTTGGGCGGGTCACCCACCTGGGCACGGAATTCCAGGTCCGACTCGATCCGTCGCGGTTGCTCAGCGTCAGCGTGCGTGAAGGATCGGTCGTGATTCTCGATGGTGCCGGTCGCGGCCAGCGCATCACGCGAGGTCAGGGCGTCGACGTCGCCGCCGGAGGCGCGGTCACGAGGCTCGCGGTCTCACCGACCGACGCGAGCTGGGAGTGGGTCGGAAGACTTCTGCCGGATTTCGCGATCGACGGTCGGCCGCTCTCGGCCTTCCTCGACTGGTACGCGCGTGAAGAGGGGCTGCGACTCGTGCTGGTCCCGCCGCTGTCGCGACCACAAGTCGAGCGGACGATCCTGAGCGGCAGCATCTCCGGGCTGACCCCCCGCCAGGCCCTCGACGCCGTGATGGCGACCACCCGCTTCGATTACGACACGAGCACCCCGGGCGAGCTGAGGATCCAATTGCGCAAACGCGTGACCCAGGGAACGTGAAGGAATGCGGGGATTGGCGCCACGCCGCCACCCGTACGCATCGAACCCATTCCCGTCTAGGTCATGCGGTCGACGCCGGGCGACCGTCGGCCGATTGATTCGCCCCTGCCGACGGGTCTCATCTTTCAGCGGACCAGAGCAGGAGCCGAGCTTGAATACCGAACGCCGACTGCCCAGCGGACCATTCGGAACCGTCCCGACGGACCAAACGACTCGGTGATGGCCGTTGAATTCATGGCATCGCAAGTTTCGCAGGGCTCCTCCGTGCTGACGCGATACCTGCTGGATCATTTGCCGCGCGCGGTGCTGCTCATCGACGCTCAGGGCACGGTGCTGGTCGCCAACCGTCGGGCGGCGGCTCTGTTCGGCCAGCCGCTCCTCGGAATCGAGGGAACCGGCATCGACGAACTGGCGTTCGACTCCGGCTCGCTCGGTGTCGACGAGCAGCGATCGAGGCTCGTGACGCTGCCCTCCGGAGAAACCGTCGCCTGGACCGTCAGTCGGTTGATCGATGGCTCGGGCGGGGTTGCCGAGCCGCTGCTCGTCGCCGAGGAATCGCCGGATCCGGCACTCGTCGGCGAGGACGGGCCCACGGCGGACGTGATGCGCAGGATCATCGACGGACTGCCCGACATCGTATTCGGCAAGGACGACTCGGGCCGCTTCATCTACGCCAACCGGGCCGCGGCGCGCGCGCTCGGCACCACCGTGGGGGAGCTGATCGGACGGCACGAATCCGAGCTCTCCCCGGCGCTCGCAGACACGGGGCGGTTTCGCGTACCCGATCCGCGAGCCATCGAGAATCTGGAGCCCGTGCAGCTGCCGGAACACGTGATGACGGACGCTTCGGGGATCCACCGCGTGCTGCGCACCGTCGCGATGCCGGTCGGCGGCCGCGGCGTGATCGGCATCAGTACCGACGTCACCGAGCAGAAGCGCATGGAGGGCTCCTTGCGCATCGCGACGGAGGTGTTCGAGCGCTGCCGCGAATCGATCATGGTGACCGACCCGGTGCGCTGCGTGCTGTTCGTCAATCCGGCATTCACGACCATGACCGGCTACGGCGCCGAAGAGATACTCGGGCGCTCCGCGGACACGCTGCGTTCCGGAGCGCATGACGCCGCCTTCTACGCCAAGATCTGGTCCGATGTCGACGCGGTCGGCTACTGGCAAGGATGTCTCAGCAGTCGGCGCAAATCCGGCGAAGTCTTCGATCAGTGGTTGTCGATCACCGCCGTACGCGGAACCTCCGGCTCCGTGGAGCGCTATATCAGCATTGCCGCCGACATCACCAGTTACAAGAACGCACAGGCGCGCATCAGCTATCTCGCGCAATATGACGGCGTCACCGGATTGCCCAATCGCTCCCTGCTCGGCGAGCGCCTGAACGCGGTGATCGCCCAGAGCGAAGAGTCGCAGGATCCATTCTCGTTGATCTGTATCGACATCGATCGCTTCAATCAGATCAACACCACCTTCGGGCACGCGGTCGGGGATCTCGTCCTGAATGAGGTGGCCGCACGCCTGCTGCGGGCGCTGCCCGCCGAGGCGACGGTGTCGCGTTACGGCGGCAACGAATTCGTCGTGCTCGCTCCGACTGCGGCCCGGGAGCGCGCGGTGCGCATGTCCGAATCCCTTTGCGCTCAGCTCGAACGGCCATTTTCGGTCGAGGGCGTGCGCGTCAAGCTCACCGCGGGCGCCGGCATCGCCACCTATCCGGCGCATGGCCGCACGGCCGCCGAGCTGCAGAAGCACGCGAACCTCGCCCTGCGGCATGCCAAGCATCTCGGCCGCGGCGGCGTGCAGGTATTCAATCCCTCGATGACCTATGCGGCCCGTGAGCGCGCGCGGATCGAGGACGGTCTGCGGCGGGCGCTCGAGAACAACGATTTCGATCTGCACTTCCAGCCGCAGATCGGTCTCGACGGCGACACCCTGGTCGGTGCCGAGGCGCTGATCCGCTGGAGCGATCCTGCCTGCGGTCCCATCGCGCCGAGCGAGTTCATGCCGGTGGCCGAGGACTGCGGGCTGGTCGGTGCGATCGGCGACTGGGTTCTGGAACAGGTCTGTCGGCAGCAACAGGCCTGGCGCGCGGCCGGACTGCCCACCGTGCCGGTCGCCGTGAACGTCTCGGCCCTGCAAATCGAGCGCCCGGAGTTCGTATCGCGCGTCGCCGAATGTCTGGAGAGGCATCGGCTGAGCGGAGACGCTCTATGTCTGGAGATCACCGAGTCGATGCTGCTTCGCCAGCCGGAGCTGCTGGACGCGGCGATGCGGCGCCTGGTGCAATGCGGGGTGCGAATCGCGCTCGATGACTTCGGCACCGGATTCTCGAGTCTGAGCTACCTGAAGCAACTGCCGGTGCATCAGCTGAAGATCGACCGCTCGTTCGTCGGCGGGCTGCCCGCGGCCGAGCACGACGTGGCGATCGTGCGCGCGGTCCTGAGCCTCGCGCATCATCTCGGCATCGAGGTCGTCGCCGAGGGGGTGGAGACTCCCTCCCAGGCGAAATTCCTCGCCGACAGCGGCTGCCGGCTCGCGCAGGGCTTCCTCTGGAGCCGTGCCGTTCCTGCCCGGCAATTCGCCGAGTGGTTGAGACTCGGGCACGCTCCAGCCAATTGAGCGGGCGGCGGAACTATCCGCGTGGCGGCCCATCGAATGGACGTGGCCCATCGACCCGATGGCGCCGCGGACAACCCATCGGAGCGTGACATGGATTACCAGACTGCGGAGTCCCAAGCCATCCAGCTGCAGAATCAGGCGGATCAGGTCGCCCAGGGCATCAAGGCGCTGGCCGAGAAACTTCAGGCCAAGGTCGCCGACGCGGACCTGGCTCGCGAACTCGTGCTCGATCTGCGCGAGGCGGCGCTCGCCGTGCAGAAGCAGAACCAGACCACCACCCTGCTGATCGAACAGATGGCCCAGTACATTCACTCCCTCGAGAGCCATGTCGCCGCCCTGCCGCAGGCGGCCGTGCAGCAGATGCCCGCCATGCCAACGCGCGGTTGGAGCGCTCAGCCGTACGCGGGTTCCGGTGGCGGCTTCATGGGCAACGTGGTCTCGGGTCTCGGCCTCGGGGCGGGCTTCGGGCTCGCGAGCGACCTGGTCGGCAGCATCTTCAACGCCCTCTAGCGGTGCGCCGGCCTGCACGGTCGATCTTCGCATGAGAAGCGCGAACCCCGGCGAGACCGAGGATCAACGCATCCGCAGGATCCTCGAACGAGCGCGCAGCATCGCCGTGGTCGGCGCGAGTCCCGACCCCCGGCGTCCCAGCCATCGCGTCATGGCTTTCCTGCATGCGGCCGGCTACCGTCTGATCCCGGTGAATCCGCAGTCGCTCGGCAACGTCCTGTTCGGCGAACCCTGCGTCGCAAGCCTCGAATCGATCGCTTCGCCAGTCGATCTGGTCGACGTATTCCGCGCCTCGGCGGCGGTTCCCGAGATCGTCGAGTCGGCGATCCGCATCGGTGCCCCTGCACTGTGGCTGCAGATCGGCGTCCGTCACGAAGCCGCGGCCGCACGGGCCGCAGCGGCCGGCCTCGACGTGATCATGGACCGTTGCCCAGCCATCGAAATGCCGCGCCTCGGGATCGCGGGACCACGCCCAGCGATCATTGAACCGCCGCGAGCGCCTTAGCCGCGTCGTAGGTCGCGGAATCGACCCGCAGGTACACCGCATCCTCCTCGGGTGCGAGCACCGCTTCGGCGACGCCGGCGACCGCCAGTAGTCGCGCCGTCAGCGCTTCGGGGTCGCGGGAGTGCAGATCCGAAACTTGCAGCGTGCGGGTCGCCAGGTAGCGGGGCGGCCGCATGGTCGCCGCGACCAGCAGCCAGAGTGCGGCCACGCCGACCGACAGCAGGAACACGGCCGGCGTGCCGAAGCGCTGGTGCACCCAGCCGCCGACCACGCCTCCGAAGAATATGCCGATGAACTGCGAGCTCGAGTAGACGCCGGTCGCCGTACCCTTCGCCTCGACCGGCGCCGTCTTGGTGACCAGCGACGGGAGCGTGGCTTCCATCACGTTGAATCCGGAGAAAAACAGCGCGAGCGCGACCAGCAATGCCGGCGCGTGGCCGCCGTCCGCGAACAACAGCAAATTGCCCAAGCCGAGCGCGATTACAGACCCGACCAGCACCGATTTCATGCGCCGGCGTTTCTCGGCGATCACGATGGCCGGCACCATGACCGCAACCGAGACGAGCAGCACCGGAAGGTAGACCATCCAGTCTCGTCCGGCGCCAAGGTGCAGCGTGCGTGCGAACATTTGTGGGATCGCGAGAAAACTCGCGGTCAGCATCGCGTGCAGCGCGAAAATGCCGAAGTCGAGTCGCAGCAGCTCCGTGTTGCCGAGCACCGTGCCGAGCTTGCCCGGCACCGC
>JAGWPY010000202.1 GCA_028870275.1 Gammaproteobacteria bacterium
CCCTCGAGCAGCGGCAGCAGCTCGCGGATGTTGGAGATCTTCTTGTCGACCAGGAGGATGAGCGGCTTGTCGAGCTCGGCGCTCTGGCTCTGCTGGTTGTTGATGAAGTACGGCGAGAGGTAGCCGCGGTCGAACTGCATGCCCTCGACGACCTCGAGTTCGTTCTCGAGTCCCGAGCCTTCCTCGACCGTGATCACGCCTTCCTTGCCGACCTTCGCCATCGCGTCGGCGATGGTCTTGCCGATGCTCTCGTCCGAGTTCGCCGAGATCGTGCCGACCTGGGCGATCGACTTCGGGTCCTTGCAGGGCTTGGAGAGCTTCTTCAGTTCCTCGGTGGCGGCGGCGACGGCATGGTCGATACCGCGCTTGATGTCCATCGGGTTGTGCCCGGCGGCCACGGCCTTGAGGCCTTCACGGATGATCGCCTGCGCGAGCACGGTCGCGGTCGTGGTGCCATCGCCCGCCTCGTCGGAGACGTTGGAGGCCACTTCCTTGACCATCTGCGCGCCCATGTTCTCGAACTTGTCCTTCAGCTCGATCTCTTTCGCGACCGAGACGCCGTCCTTGGTGACGGTCGGAGCGCCGAAGCTCTTGTCGAGAACCGCGTTGCGGCCCTTCGGGCCGAGCGTCACCTTGACGGCGTTCGCCAGGATGTTGACGCCCTTGAACATGCGTTGCCGGGCATCGTCGCTGAAACGTACGTCTTTAGCTGCCATTTGGAGATTACCTCTGCTCAGTATCCGGTTGATTCTTCGATAAGGTTCTTGGGGAGGACGTCGCTTACTTGCTCTCGACGACCGCCATCACGTCTTCTTCGCGCATGACGACCAGTTCGTCGCCATCCATCTTCACTTCGGTGCCGCTGTACTTGCCGAACAGCACCTTGTCGCCGACCTTGAGGTCGAGCGGGCGCACTTCGCCGTTCTCGAGGATCTTGCCTTTGCCGACCGCGAGGACCTTGCCGAAGATCGGCTTCTCGGTCGCGGTGTCGGGGATCACGATCCCGCCCGGAGACTTGCGCTCCTCTTCCTCTCTCTTGACGATGACACGGTCATGAAGGGGACGAATCTTCATAGGACAAGACTCCTAAAGCTTGATGGGTTCGGGTATTCGCAAGGGAGGGGGCCTGTTAGCACTCCACTCACTTGGCTGCTAATCATAGCGACGGATTTTTGCGATTCAAGGGCCGCCCGAAGAATCGGTCCCGGCCCGCCCCATGATGCATCGCACCATCGGCGGGTCCGACATCGGGTTGGACCACCCGAGCCGCTGCGGGAGGCCGCGATCTTGGGTTAGAGTGTTTGGATGTCACTTGTTCGCTTGTCTCGCAGCATCCTTGCGATGACTGCCACGCTCTGCGCCTTTCTGGTATCGACCTCGGCACTGGCCTCGCCCTGGTGGCTGCGTGGGACCGGTGCCTCGGGTGATGGATTCCTGCCGCCGGATCAGGCATTTCGCGCCAGCGCGCAGGTCGCGGGCTCCGAGGTTCGGGTGGACTGGGAGATTGCCGACGGCTATTACCTCTATCGCAGCAGAATGCGCATCGAGGCCGCCAGCCCCGACCTCGAGGTCGGGCCCCTGCTCCTTCCGGCCGGCGAAGAGGTGCATGACCAGTATTTCGGCACCCAGGAGATCTATCGACACCGGGTCGTGGCCAGAGCCTCGTTGCGCCGCAGCGATTTCGGCGCTCACCCCGTCGAGATCAAGATCACCTATCAGGGGTGCGCCGAGGCCGGGCTCTGCTATCCACCCATCGTCAAGGTGCTGTTTCCGGACGAGGCTCCGGTGGCGCCCACGAAAGGTCCGTTGCCGGCCGCATCGGCGACCGCTCCCCTCCACCCGCCGACCGCGACCGATGAATGGTTCGCGATCGGTGCCGGACTGGTCGCGTTCCTGCTGGCCGGACTGCTCGCTCGCCGCTCCCGCGGGTCCGCGCGCATCGGCTCATGAATCGAGCGATCGTGTCGCTCGCCGCGTTCGCCGCGCTGGGTGCGACCGCCTGGTTCGCGCTGCGTGGCGCAGGCGTGCATCGGGCAGCGCCACCGGCCGCGCATCCGATGGCCGTGCCCGCCGGCGAAGCCAGTCCCGCGAGCCCGGCCGACCGCATACCCGAGGCCTCGCTGGTCGGCGGCCCGCGGATCCCGGTGGACCTCCCGCCGTTCACGCTGACCGCTCTCGACGGCCGTCCGACTCCGATCGCGCGCTTCGCAGGCCGCTCGCTGATCCTGAATTTCTGGGCGACCTGGTGCGGACCCTGCCGACAGGAAATCCCGCTGCTCGAATCGGTGGCGAAGACCCCGGCCGATCACGATCTGCAGGTCGTCGGCGTCGCCGTCGACCATCGCAGCGCGGTCGTCGAGTACGCGCGGCGGATGGGCATTTCCTATCCTCTGCTGGTCGGTGAAGACGATGCGCTCGCGGTTGCGGCCTCGCTCGGAGTCGCCGATCCCGCGTTCCCGTTCACGGTCTTCACGGACGCGCATCGACGGATCGTCGCCGTCTATCTGGGTGAGTTGCAGCACCCCGAGCTCCAGCTCATTCTGGGCGTGGTGCGGCGCGTCAACGCCGGGACCCTGGATCTGGCGGCCGCTCGCACCGAGATCCGCCGGGGCCTCGAGCATCTCGAAGCAGCCTGAACAATTGCTGAATCGGCGATGTTCGCCGACGAAGCTTGCCTATTCGCGGGCTTTAGGGGTTATGATCGCGCTCCTTCGACAATGAAGAGCCCGACCGGCCGCCGCCACGATGACCCGTATATTGCTCCTGAACGGTCCGAACTTGAACCTGCTCGGATCGCGCGAACCCGAGGTCTACGGCAGGACCACGCTCGCGCAAATAGAGCAGCAACTCGCCGCCCGCGCCGTCTCGCAGGGGCTCGAACTGCTCTGCCTGCAGAGCAACGCCGAACATGAACTGATCGCCAAGATCCACGCCGCCCCGCGCGAGAACGTGCGATTCATGATCTTGAACCCCGGTGCTTTCACCCATACGAGCATCGCCCTACGCGATGCCATTCTCGGCGTGAACCTGCCGTTCATCGAAGTGCATCTGAGCAACGTCTTCTCCCGCGAGGAGTTTCGACACCATTCCTATTTCTCCGACATCGCCGTCGGTTGCATCTTCGGACTCGGCGCCCAGGGCTATGAGTTCGCGCTCGACGCGGCCGCGCAGCGCCTGTCCGCCGCACCTACACGCTGAAGCTTTTCAAGGGGATCTGTAGATGGACATTCGCAAGGTCAAAAAGCTGATCGAGTTGCTGGAGGAATCCGGCATTTCGGAACTCGAGATCTCGGAGGGGGAGGAATCGGTCAGGATCAGCCGCCATCCGCGCGGCGCCGTGACGGTTGCCGCACCGGCCGCGCTGCCGGCCGCCTTGCCCGCCGCCCAGACCCTGGTCGCCGCGGCGCCGACGGCGTCGGCACCGGCCACCGCGACGCCGGCCATCAAGCCCGCCGACGACAAGACCGTGACCTCGCCGATGGTCGGGACCTACTACGCGTCCTCCTCGCCCGGCGCGAAGCCCTTCGTCGAGCTCGGCCAGGAAGTGAAGGTCGGCCAGACGCTGTGCATCATCGAGGCCATGAAGATGATGAACCAGATCGAGTCCGACAAGGCGGGCCGTCTCACCGCGATCCTCGCCAAGAACGGCGATCCGGTCGAATTCGGCCAGCCCTTGTTCGTGATCGAATAGCCGCGATGCTCGAGAAAGTCGTCATCGCGAACCGCGGCGAGATCGCACTGCGGATCCTGCGTGCCTGCCGCGAACTCGGCATCAAGACGGTCGCGGTGCACTCGACCGCGGATTTCAACACCAAGCACGTGCTGCTCGCCGACGAGACGGTGTGCATCGGCCCGCCGCAATCGGCGGCCTCTTACCTCAACATGCCGGCGATCATCAGCGCCGCCGAAGTCACGGACGCGGTGGCGATTCACCCCGGCTACGGATTCCTCTCGGAGAACGCCGACTTCGCCGAGCGCGTCGAGAAGAGCGGCTTCATCTTCGTCGGGCCACGAGCCGAGACCATCCGCATGATGGGCGACAAGGTCTCGGCCATCAAGGTGATGAAAGCGGCCGGCGTTCCCTGCGTACCCGGCTCCGATGGTCCGCTCGGCCCCGACCCCGACGAGAACTTCCGCATCGCCAAGGACATCGGCTATCCCGTGATCATCAAGGCCTCGGGGGGCGGCGGCGGGCGTGGCATGCGGGTGGTCCACACGGATGCGTCGCTCCTGAATGCCATCGCCGTGACCAAGTCGGAGGCGCTGTCGGCCTTCGGCAACGATCAGGTCTACATGGAGAAATTCCTGGAGAAGCCGCGGCACATCGAGTTCCAGGTGATCGCGGACAGCTTCGGCAACGTCGTGCACCTCGGGGAACGCGACTGCTCGATGCAGCGGCGCCACCAGAAGGTCATCGAGGAGGCGCCCGCGCCGGGCCTGACCGCGAAACAACGCAAGACCATGGGCGAGCGCTGCGCCCGGGCTTGCCGCGAAGTCGGCTACCGTAGCGCCGGAACGCTGGAATTCCTCTACCAGGACGGAGAGTTCTACTTCATCGAGATGAACACGCGGGTCCAGGTCGAGCACCCGGTGACCGAGCTCGTCACCGGCGTGGACATCGTCAAGACTCAGCTTTTGATCGCGGCCGGCGAGCCCCTGCCTTTCAAACAGGAAGACATCGAGATCCGCGGGCACGCGATCGAGTGTCGCATCAACGCCGAGGATCCGAAGAACTTCACTCCCTCGCCGGGGCCGGTCAAGCTGTGGCACCCGCCGGGCGGACCTGGAATCCGGGTCGACAGCCACGTGTACACGGGCTACACCGTGCCGCCGTATTACGATTCGATGGTGGGCAAGCTGATCGCATACGGCGACTCGCGCGAAACGGCGGTGGCGCGCATGCGCAACGCCCTCGCCGAGATGGTCGTCGAGGGCATCAAGACGAACATCCCCCTACACCAGGAGATCTTCACGCACTCGGCCTTCCGCCAGGGCGGCACCGACATCCATTACCTGGAGCGTCGTCTCGGAATCAAATGAGACCGCGGAGTCCGCCGGCGCGATGCCTGTCCTCGAACTCGAATTTCCGCTCGGTCGGCGCACCGCCGAGACCGTCGAAGCGGCGCTCTTCGAATGCGGGGCGGTCTCGGTCGCGTTCTTCGACCGCGCCGACGATCCGGTGCTCGAACCGCTGCCGGGCGAGGTACGGCTGTGGCGCGACACGCTGGTTCGCTCGCTGTTCCCCGCGGACGCCGATCCGATCGCCTCGCTCGCCCGGCTCGGCGCACTGATCGATCCGGGACTCGCGGCCGAAGCCTCCTGGCGCGCGGTCGCCGACCGCGCCTGGGAGCGTGAATGGCTGAACGACTGGCACGCGATGCGTTTCGGCGCGCGACTGTGGGTCTGTCCCACGACCGCCGATCCGCCTGCGGATCCGGACGCGGTCGTCGTGCGGCTCGACCCCGGTCTCGCGTTCGGCACGGGCACGCACCCGACCACGGCGATGTGCCTCGAGGCGCTCGCGGAGCTCGATCTGGCCGGACGGTCGGTGCTCGACTTCGGCTGCGGCTCGGGCATCCTGGCGATTGCCGCGTTGAAGCTCGGTGCAATCCGGGCTTTGTGCGTCGACATCGATCCGCAGGCGCTCCTCGCGACTCGGACGAACGCCGCCGCCAACGGTGTCGCCGAACGACTTGCAACCGCGGATGCCGCGTTCGATTCAGGCGGGTTCGACGTCGTGCTCGCGAACATCCTCGCCGCCCCGCTCATCGACAATAGCGCCCGCCTCACGGCGGCCTGCCGGCCCGGTGGCACGCTCCTGCTCTCAGGAATCCTCGAGACCCAGGAACAGCGCGTGATCGAGGCCTACCAGCCGGGATTTGCTATGGTGAAGGCCGTTCGCCGCGAGGACTGGAGCTGCCTGCAGGCGCGCCGTCGCATCGCGGGCCACGATGCAGCCGAATAAGTAGCGCGCCCATGTATACCCAGTGCCCGCGTTGTCAGACGGTCTTCCGCGTTTCGGCGGAGGTGCTGCGTACCGCGGCGGGACAAGTACGCTGCGGGCGTTGCGGCGCGGCGTTCAATGCGCTCGCCCGCATCGCCGAGCATCCGGACACGTTCGCGGCCAACCCGGAGGCGCAGGGCCGACCCGCGCCGCCCCCCGCGTCGTCCCCCACGCCGCCCCGCGCGTCGTCCCCAGCGCCGCCCCCCTCGCCGCCACCGGCACCGTCCTCTTCGCGAGCGGGCTCGGCGGCACCGGTCGAAGACGCGTCGATGGAATTCTCGCTGCCGCCCGGCGAGCTCGATCGCGTATTCGTCGCCGCGGCACTCGCGCCGGCACGACCCCATCCTCGATCGGCGCTCGACGAGGCACCGGAACCGCAGGAGACCGGCGCGGCGGCCGAACCAAGCGCTCTCGGCGAGCCGACCTCGGAGGTCGAGCACACCGGGGGCGAAGGGCGCCTCGCCCTGGAGGCGGCCGCCTCCGAGATCGCGGAGTTCGAGTTCGCCCCGACCGACCTCGCGCCCCCTCGTTCTTTGTCCATGGTCGAACCGGTCGAACCGGTCGAACCCGTGGAGCCCGTCGAGCCCGTCGAGCCAATGGCCGTGGGCGATGAACGCCTGCTGCACGACGAAGAACGGCAAGCGCGCGAGCCAGTTGAACGCGAACCGGCCACACCCGAACCGGCCGATCTCGAGCCAGCCGATCTCGAAGAGTTTGCGCCGAGGCGGACGCTGCGCGTGATCTTGTACGCGGTCGTGGCGCTGCTACTCGCACTGCTGCTCGCGGCGCAGATCGTCGATCACGAACGCGACTACATTCTCACCCGCACGCCGTTCGGCGAGGCCTTGCGCCGTACTTATGCGATGCTCGGCGTCTCATTGCCGGTGCCGGGTGATCTCGGCGCATACGAACTGCGTCAATGGGGCGTGACCGGCGACCCGGCCGCGAATGGCGTGCTGCGCGTGCGGGCGAGCATTCTGAACGGCTCGAAGCGGTTTCAGCCTTATCCCCTGCTGCGCGTGACGCTGACCGACCGGTTCGGCAATCGCGTCGGCACGCGCGACCTCGAACCGCGCGAGTATCTCGGACGTGTGGCGGACCTGATGCGTCCGGGACAGCGCGCCGACGTGACCGTCAGCATCGTGGATCCCGGCAAGGACGCGGAGGGTTTCGAAATCGACGTTTGCCTGCGTGAGAGCTCCGGCGGCGTGCGTTGCGCCAACGATTTGCGGCCGCGTTCGCGATGAACGAAATCCGTATCGGACCGTATCGGCTCGCCTCCAACGTGCTGCTCGCACCGATGGCGGGCGTGACCGATCGGCCGTTTCGCATGTTGTGCCGGCGCCTCGGCGCGGGTCTCGCGGCCTCCGAGATGCTGACTGCGGACGTGCGCCTCTGGAACACGCCGAAGTCGCGGCGCCGCATGGATCATTCCGGCGAACCAAGTCCGCGCGTGGTGCAGATCGCCGGCTACGACCCACAGATGATGGCCGAGGCGGCGCGACGCTGTGTCGATGCGGGCGCCGAGATCATCGACGTGAACATGGGCTGTCCGGCGAAGAAAGTCTGCAACCGCGCCGCCGGATCGGCTCTGCTGCGCGACGAATCGCTGGTCGGCAGGATCCTGGAGACCGTGGTGCGCGCGGTCGAGGCGCCGGTGACGCTCAAGACGCGTACCGGATGGGACGCAGCGCATCGCAATGGCGTGCGCATTGCGCAGATCGCCGAGAGCGCGGGAATTCGTGCGCTCGCGATCCACGGCCGCACGCGCGCGGACTTGTACGGCGGCCAGGCGGAATTCGCCACGGTGCGCGCGATCAAACATGCCGTCGCGATTCCGGTTTTCGCGAACGGTGACATCGACTGCGCCGCGCGCGCGCGCGCCGTACTCGCCGAGACCGGCTGCGACGGCGTGATGATCGGCCGCGCGGCGCAGGGCAAGCCATGGATCTTCGACGAAGTCAATTTTTTCCTGACGCGAGGCGAAACTCGCGACGATCTTCCGCCGCAAAACGTCCGTGATATCATGCGCGCCCACCTCGAAGAGCTGTACTCGTTCTACGGCGACGAGACCGGCGTCCGGGTGGCGCGAAAACACATGAGTTGGTATTGCCGTCGACACCCGGGACCCGAGGCATTGCGCACCAGAGCGATGCGGGAAACCACGCCGCGCGAACAACTGAGCGCGGCGCTCGACCTCTTCGACGCAGGCGTCGATCGGGCCGCATGACCGGGCGCGAGACAATAAAGATCAAGGGAACTGCGAACTCGGACGTCTATGGCCGCACGAAAGAAAACGCGAATCCGCAAGGAATCGTCGCCGCAGTTCGACGGGCGCGACCTCAAGGTCAACGGCAAGGGCGTGCCGCTGCGCACTCAGGCCGAGGAGGCCCTGCAGAGTTATTTCGAGACCTTGAACGGCCACAATCCCGCGCATCTTTACGAACTCGTGATGCGCGAAGTCGAGGAGCCGCTGTTCAAGGTGGTCATGGACCACGTGGACGGCAATCAGAGCCGTGCCGCAACGATCCTTGGCATCAACCGCGGTACCCTGCGCAAGAAGCTCAAGGAGTTCGGCTTCGCCGAGTGAAGCGACCTTGCTGACGACCATCCGCCGCGCACTCCTCAGCGTCTCCGACAAGCAGGGAATCGTCGAATTCGCGCGCGCGCTGAAGGAGCGCGGCGTCGAACTGCTGTCGACCGGCGGCACCGCGAAACTGCTGATGCAGCACGGCATCACGGTGAAGGAAGTCGCCGAACACACGGGCTTCCCGGAGATCATGGACGGCCGTGTGAAGACGCTGCATCCGCGAATCCACGGCGGCCTTCTCGGCCGACGCGGGATCGACGAGGCGGTGATGCAGGAGCACGACATCCTGCCGATCGACCTGCTCGCGGTGAACCTCTATCCGTTCGCAGCGACCGTCGCGCGCGCGGGCTGCACCTACGAGGAAGCGGTCGAGAACATCGACATCGGCGGTCCGGCGATGGTGCGGGCCGCCGCGAAGAATCACGCATCGGTGACCGTGGTCGTCGATCCGGGCGATTATCGCGCCCTGCTCGATGAGATGTCCGCGAACCAGGGCGGCACGCATCTGGCGATCCGTCAGCGACTCGCCGCCAAGGCCTACGCGCACACCGCGCAATACGACGCGATGGTCTCCGCATACTTCACGGCGGCGATCGGCGCCGAGCCGGCGAGTTTTCCCGACGACCTGAACCTCTCGTTCCGCAAGCGCCTCGATCTGCGCTACGGCGAGAACCCCCATCAGCAGGCGGCGTTCTACGCCGATCCACGCGCGATCGGCGCTTCGGTCGCCGCGGCGAAACAGCTGCAGGGCAAGGCGCTCTCCTACAACAACATCGCCGACGCCGACACCGCGGTCGAGTGCGTGCGCCAGTTCGACGAGCCTGCCTGCGTGATCGTCAAGCATGCGAACCCCTGTGGCGTCGCGATCGCGTCTGACATCCTCGCGGCCTATGAACTCGCCTATCGCACCGATCCGACTTCGGCGTTCGGCGGCATCATCGCCTTCAACCGGCCGCTGAATGCGGCGACCGCGCGGGCGATCACCGCGCGTCAGTTCGTCGAGGTGATTCTCGCGCCGCAGATCGAGGACGAAGCGGTGGCCCTGCTCGCGGCCAAGGAGAACGTGCGCGTCATGGCGGTCGGCGACCTCGCCCGTCCGACAGAGCAACTGCTCGAGTACCGCAGCGTGACCGGCGGACTTCTCGTCCAGACGCGGGACGAGGGTCGGATCGCGGCCTCCGACCTGCGCATCGTCACCCGGCGGACGCCGACTGCGGCCCAGCTCGACGACCTGCTCTGCGCCTGGCGCATCGCGAAATATGTCAAATCGAACGCGATCGTCTGCGTGAAAGATCGCGCCTCGATCGGCATCGGTGCGGGCCAGATGAGCCGCGTGGTCAGCAGCCGGATCGTGGCGATGAAGGCGCGCGATGCGGGCCTGTCCTGTGAAGGCGGCGCGGTCGCCTCGGACGCATTCTTCCCGTTCCGCGACGGCCTGGAGGCGATCGCCGACTACGGCGTCGCCGCGGTGATCCAGCCGGGCGGTTCGAAACAGGACGCCGATGTGATCGCCGCGGCCGATGAGCGCGGCATCGCGATGGTGTTCACCGGCATGCGCCACTTCCGCCACTGAGGCCGCACGATGAAAGTGCTGATCGTCGGCGGCGGCGGCCGCGAACACGCGCTCGCCTGGAAATGCGCGCAGTCCACGCGCGTCGATGCCGTGTTCGTGGCGCCCGGCAATGCCGGCACGGCGCTCGAGCCGAAGGTACGCAACGTCGCGATCGAGGCCGACGACGTCGAAGCGCTGACGAGCTTCGCCGCGGGTGAGCGCATCGACCTCACGATCGTCGGACCCGAGGCGCCTCTGGTCGCCGGCATCACCGAACGCTTTGGCGCCGCCGGGCTCTTGTGTTTCGGGCCCGGACGGGCCGGTGCGCGGCTCGAGGGCTCCAAGGGGTTCGCGAAGGACTTCCTGACCCGCCACCACATACCGACAGCGGCCTACCGGCGCTTCACGCGCGACGACTTCGATCCACAGTACCTGCTCGGCTGCCGGCTGCCGATCGTCGTCAAGGCCGATGGCCTCGCCGCGGGCAAGGGCGTGGTGATCTGCGAGACGCACCAACAGGTGCTTGAGGTGGCCGAGCGCATGCTCGGCGGCGCATTTGGTGCCGCCGGCGAGGCGATCGTCGTCGAGGAGTTCCTGCAGGGCGAGGAAGTGAGCTTCATCGTCCTCGCGAGCGGCCGCACGGCCTTGCCGCTCGCCTCCTCCCAAGACCACAAGCGTCGCGACGACGGCGACCGGGGACCGAACACCGGCGGTATGGGGGCCTATTCGCCCGCACCGCTGGTGACGCCGGCCCTGCACGCGAGGATCATGCGCGAAGTGATCCAGCCGACCCTCTACGGATTGCATGCCGACGGCATCGCCTACACCGGCTTCCTCTATGCGGGGCTGATGATCGCGCCCGACGGCACGCCGAATGTGCTCGAGTTCAACTGCCGGCTGGGCGATCCCGAAACGCAGCCGATCATGATGCGCCTGCAAAGCGACCTGCCCTCGTTGTGCGAGGCGGCGATCGCCGGCGATCTGGCCCGCGCCGAAGTCAGTTGGGATCCGCGCGCGGCCGTGGGGGTCGTCGTCGCTGCCACGGGCTATCCCGACGCCTATCCGAAGGGCGAGAGGATCACCGGCCTCGAGGCGGCTGCGCGCCTGCCGGGCAAGATCTTCCATGCCGGCACCACCTTGCGCGGCGATCAGGTGCTCACCAACGGCGGGCGCGTGCTCTGCGCCGTCGGTCTCGGATCCACGGTCAGCAGCGCGCAGCGCCAGGCTTATGCGCTCGTCGAGGCGATACACTGGGATTCGATGCAGTATCGGCGCGACATCGGCCATCGCGCCCTCGCACGGGGAGCCTGACCGGAGGCGCAACTCGCCGTGGCTCTATGAGCCCGTGGGCGCCGAAGCTTGCACGTGGACCGCGCGATCGCCGGGACGCGCGCGACGCCCGAACCGCCGCACGTAGAGATAGACCACCGGCGTCGTATAAAGAGTGAGGAGCTGACTCACGATCAGCCCGCCGACGATCGAGATGCCGAGCGGCCGGCGCAGCTCCGTTCCGTCGCCGGCTGCAATGGCGAGCGGCAAGGCCCCGGCGATGGCCGCGCAGGTGGTCATCATGATCGGCCGAAACCGCAGGTCGCAGGCATGCGCGATCGCCGCCCGCGGCTCGAGTCCCAGCCGGCGTTCGGCGTACAACGCGAAGTCCACCATCATGATCGCGTTCTTCTTGACGATACCGATCAGCAAGAGGATGCCGAGGAACGCGATCAGGCTGAACTCCGTTCCGGTGACGATCAAGGCAACAAGAGCCCCGAGACCGGCCGAAGGCAGCGTCGAGAGGATCGTGAGAGGCTGACCGTAGCTCTCGTAGAGCATGCCGAGCACCACGTAGATCGCCACCAGCGCGCCGAGCAGCATCAGCGGTTCGCTGCCGGCGCTCTGACGGAACAGCTTGGCCGTCCCGTAGGGGACGCCGCGAATCGCGATCGGCACGTGGATCTCGGCCATGGTCCGCTCGATCGCCGCCAGCCCCGCCTCGAGGGAGACGCCGCGCGCCAGATTGAACGAAATCGAATTGGAGACCGAGCTGCCGGTGTGCTCCACGCTCACCGGGGTGGTCGAGGTGGCGAACCGCGCGAACGCGGCCAGCGGCACGACCGTCTCCTTGACGACGCTGACCGCCGAGCCGGTCGAGGTGTTGCCCCGGCCCGCGTTCGCGAGCGCATTCGCGGCGAGGTTGCGCGCCGCGTCGGCCGCGACCGCGGCCGCTGCGGTCGCGGCCGACGCAGGCGAGGTGGCCGCGAATCGCGTCGTTCCCGCGACCGCCTGGGTCGCCTGGGTGCCGCTCACCGGCGCGCCGGCCGTGCTCACGTAGATCTGGCGCAGCACCCGCGGATCGCGCTGGAACTTCGGCGCGAGTTCCATCACGACGTGATATTGCTGCGGGCTGTCCGGATCGTAGATCGTCGACACCGGCGACTGCGCGAAGGCGTCGGCGAGCGTCTGGTCGATCTGACTTTCAGTGAGACCGAGCCGCGCCGCGGTATCGCGATCGACGATCACGTCCGACTGCAGCCCGCCCGGTTGCAGATCGGTGTCGACGTCGGTGATTTCGGGGACGCGCTGCAGGGCCGTTCGCAGCCGCGCCGTCCAGAGCTGGAGCTGCGACAGGTCGTCGCCGAGCAGCGTGTACTGATACTGCGAATTGGCCGAGCGTCCGCCTCCCCCGCCGATGTCCTGAGCCGACTGCAGGTACACGGACGCGCCCGTGATCCGCGCGAAACGCGGCCTCAGCCGGTCGATGACCGTCTGCGCGGGCGCCCGCCCCGAGGACAGCGGCTTCAGCGTGATGCTGAAGGTCGCCAGCGGGCCGCCCGATGGGCCGAAGCCGAAGCCGCCGACGGCGCCGGCGACGTGCTCGACCGCCCGGTCATGCTCGACGATCGCCGCGACCTCGTCGAGCTTGCGCTTCATGTACGCGAATGAGGCCGTCGGGGGTCCGCGTATCGCGCCACGCAACTGACCGGTGTCCTGCTGCGGGAAGAACCCCTTGGGGATCGCCACGTACAGGTAGAAATTCAGGCCGATCGTCGCCAGCAGCAGCCAGAGCGTCGAGCGCGGGTGGTCGAGCGCGACCTCGAGCGTGCGGCGATAGGTCCCGGCGAGCGCGGCGAACGCCCGGTCGAAGGAACGGGTCGGCCGGCGCGGGCCGCCACTCGCCTCACGGCCCAGCAGACGGGCGCACATCATCGGCGTCGTGGTCAGCGAGATCACCAGGGAGATCAGGATCGACACCGCGAGCGTATTGGTGAACTCGCCGAACAGCCGTCCGACGATGCCGCCCGACAGTTCGAAGGGGACGAACACGGCGACCAGAGACAGGCTCATCGACAGCACCGTGAAACCCACCTCCCGGGCGCCGAGATAGGCCGCACGCATCGCCGGCATGCCCGTCTCGATGTGGCGGGCGGTGTTCTCCATCACGACGATCGCATCGTCGACCACGAAGCCCGTGGCGATGGTGAGCGCCATCAACGAGAAGTTGTCGAGCGTGTAGCCGAGCAGGTACATCGCGCCGAACGTGCCGATCAGCGACACCGGCACCGCGACCGCGGGAATCAGCGCGGCACGCCAGCTGTCGAGGAAGAAATAGACCACCAGGATCACCATTGCGATCGCGACCAGGAGCGTCTGTTCGATCTGGCGCAGCGAGGCGCGAATGGTGACCGAGCGATCCATGATGACCGCCAGATCGATCTTCGGATCGATGAGCTGTTCGAGGCGGGGCAGCTCGGCCCGGATGCGGTCGACCACATCGATCACGTTGGCACCCGGCTGCTGGAACACGAGTACGCTCACGGCCGGCTTGCCGTCGTAGGTGCCGTAGGTGCGCTCGTTCTCGGTGGCCCCGTCGCGCATGTCGAGCACCGTAGCGACGTCGGCGAGGCGCGTCACGGAGCCGTTGCGCCTCGCGACGATGAGGTTGCGGTACTGGTCGGCCGTGCGGGCGTTGTCGTTCGTATAGATCTGGAAATGCAGTCCTCGCGTCTCGATCGCGCCCTTCGGAGCGTTGGCATTCGCGTTGGAGATCGCCGCGCGAATGTCCTGCAGGCCGATTCCGTACTTGGCGAGCGCGTTCGGATCGACCTCGACCCGCACGGCCGGCAGGGCACTGCCCGAGACGTTGACCCCGCCGACGCCCGGGATCTGGGCGAGCCGCTGCGAGAGGATCGCGTCGGCGGCGTCGTAGATCTGGCCCTGGGTGAGCTCGCTCGAGGTCATCGTGAGCGCGAGCACCGGGAACAGCGAACTGTTGAGCTTGAAGTAGCTGGGGTTGCGGGTCATCGCCGCCGGTAGATCCGGCCGCGCGGCCTCGATGGCCGCTTCGACGTCGCGTGCGGCGCCGTTCAGATCGCGGTCCAACCCGAACGTGAGCTGGATGCTGGTCGAGCCGACGCCGCTGCTCGACGTCATGTCGTCGACGTCGGCGATGGCACCGAGCCTGCGTTCGAGAGGCGTGGCGACCGTGCGGGCCATCACTTCCGGGCTGGCGCCCGGCAACGACGCCGACACGAAGATCGCCGGGACGTCGATGTTCGGCAACGGCGCGACCGGCAGCAGCCTGAACGCGGCGATCCCGGCGAGCGCCACGCCCACCGTCAACAGCGTCGTCGCGACCGGTCGGGCGATGAACGGCGCCGAAAAGCTCACGCCTGGTCGCCCGCGGCATCCCCGGCCGTCATCACCCGCCCGCGGCGCCGGCCTCCCGTGAGCCGGTCGAACGCCAGATAGACGACCGGGGTCGTGAACAAGGTCAACAACTGGCTCACGACCAGACCGCCGACGATCGACACGCCTAGCGGCCGGCGCAGCTCGGCGCCGTAGCCGCTGCCGAACATCAGCGGCAGGGCGCCGAACATCGCCGCGAAAGTGGTCATCAGGATCGGACGGAAGCGAAGCAGGCAGGCCTGCCGAATCGCCTCGCGCGCCGCCAGCCCGTGATTGCGTTCGGCGTCGATCGCGAAGTCGATCATCAGGATGGCGTTCTTCTTGACGATGCCGATCAGCAGCACGATGCCGATCAGGGCGATGATGGTCAGATCGTCGCCGGCGAGAATCAAGGCGAGTAGCGCGCCGATACCCGCGGACGGCAGCGTCGAGAGGATCGTCACCGGATGCACGAAGCTCTCGTAGAGCACGCCGAGCACGATGTACATCACCAGCACCGCGGCGAGCAGCAGGATCAGCTCGTTGTCGAGGTTGTTGCGGAACGCGAGCGCGGCGCCCTGGAAGTGCGTGCTGATCGCCGCCGGCAGGCCGATCTGGCGCTCCGCGCGCTCGATCGCGTCGACCGCGGCGCCGAGCGAGGCGCCGGAGGCGAGATTGAAGGAGACGTTGCTCGCCGGGAACTGGGCGAGATGGTCGATCAACAGCGGTTTGCCGACCAGCGAGAACTTGGCGATCGCCGACAGCGGCACCTGCCCGCCCGCCGCCGACGGCAGGTACAGCGAACCGAGCGACGCGATCGACGAATAGGCATGCGGATCGGCCTGCATGATCACGCGATATTGATTCGACTGCGTGAAGATCGTCGAGACGATGCGCTGCCCGAAGGCGTCGTAGAGGACGTTGTCGACCGTACCGACGCTGATGCCGAGCCTCGCGGCGCTGTCACGGTCGATCGTCACCTGAACGCCGAGACCGTCGTTCTCCTCGTCGCTGCTCACGCCGGCGAGCGCCTTCTCGTGTTCGAGCGCGGCGACCAGTTTCCCGGTCCACGTGGCGAGCGCCGCGCCGTCGGCGCTCTCCAGGGTGAAGTGATAGTCCGCGGGACTCGTGGTCGCGTCGAGGGTGAGATCCTGTGCCGGATGCATGTACAGGCGGATGCCCGGCACCCCGGCCGTTTCGCGCTGCAGGCGCCGGACGATCTCGCTCGCGCTCGAACGGCGCGCGCTCCGCGGCTTCAGGTTGATCAGCAACCGGCCGGAATTGAGCGTCTGGTTCGTGCCGTCCACTCCGATGAACGAGGACAGGCTGAGGACGTCCGGATCCTCGAGTACGGCGGCGGCGAGGGCCTGTTGTCGATCGGCCATCTGCGCATAGGAGACGTTGTCGTCGGCCCGTGAGAATCCCTCGATCAGGCCGATGTCCTGGTCGGGGAAGAATCCCTTGGGGATCAGCGCGTACAGAACCGCCGTGAGAGCGAGCGTCGCGCCGGCCACGTAGAGCGTCGCCCGCTGTCGGTCGAGCACCCAGTCCAGGGCGCGCTCGTAAGCGGCGAGGAGCCGGGCGAACCAGCCGCCGCCGCCCGGCGATCCGCGCTGGTCGTTCCGGCGCAGCATCTTCGCGCAGAGCATCGGCACGAGGGTCAGAGACACGACGGCGGAAATCAGGATCGTCACCGCGAGGGTCACGGCGAACTCGCGGAACAGGCGACCCACCACGTCCTGCATGAAGAGCAGAGGGATCAGCACCGCGATCAGCGATACGGTCAGCGAGATGATCGTGAAGCCGATCTGACCCGCACCCTCGAGAGCGGCCTGCCGCGGCGAGGCGCCGCCCTCGACGTGCCGCGCGACGTTCTCGATCATCACGATCGCATCGTCGACCACGAAGCCCGTGGCGATGGTGAGCGCCATCAGCGAGAGGTTGTTGAGACTGAATCCGGCGAGGTACATCACCCCGAAGGTGCCGACGATGGACAACGGCACGGAAAGGCTCGGTATCAGCGTCGCCGGAAGATTGCGCAGGAACAGGAAGATGACCAGCACCACCAGGGCCACCGCCAGCACCAGCTCGAACTGGACGTCCTTCACCGAGGCCTCGATGGTCCGGGTGCGGTCGGTGAGCACCTGAAGGTCGACGCCCGCCGGCAGCGAGGAGCGCAGCGAGGGCAGGATCGCCTGGATGCCGCGCACCACCTGCACGACGTTCGCGCCTGGCTGGCGCTGGACGTTCACGATCAGGGCGGGCGTGCGGTTCATCCATCCGGCGAGGCGGGTGTTCTCGGCGCTCTCGAGGAGTGTCGCGACATCGCGCAGGCGCACCGCCGCGCCGTTGCGGTAGGCGACGACGATGTCGGCGTATTGCGCGGCGCTGCGCAGCTGATCGTTCGCGTCGATCGTATAGGCGAGCGTCGGCCCGTCGAACGAGCCCTTCGGACCGTTCTGGTTGGCCACGGCGATCGTCGTGCGAAGATCGTCGATATTCAGCCCATAGGCGGCCAGGGCCCGCGGGTTCACGACTACCCGGACCGCGGGCCGCTGTCCACCCGCGATCGTCACCACGCCGACGCCGCGCACCTGCGAGAGCTTTTGCGCGATCCGGGTATCGACCAGATCCTCGACTTCGGTGAGCGGCATGACCCGCGAGCTGACGCCGATCGTGAGGATGGGCGCATCCGCCGGATTGACCTTCGCGTAGACCGGCGGCGCGGGCAGATCCTGTGGCAGAAGGCTCTGCGCCGCGGCGATTGCCGCCTGCACCTCCTGTTCGGCCACGTCGATCGGCAGGGAAAGGTCGAACTGCAGCGTGATCACCGAAGCGCCGGCCGAGCTCGCCGAGGACATCTGCGCAAGCCCCGCCATCGTGCCGAGCTGCTTTTCGAGCGGCGAGGTGATTGCCGAGGTGACGACCTCGGGACTCGCGCCCGGATCGAAGGTCTCGACCTGGATGGTCGGATATGCGACCTCCGGAAGCGCCGACAACGGCAGTGTGCGGTAGGCAATCAGCCCGACGCAGAGGATCGCCGCCATCAGCAGCGTGGTCGCGACGGGTCGCTCGATGAACGGACGCGACGGATTCATGGTCTTCGGCCAGCGCCCGCGCGGACCTCGTCAGCCCTTTCCCGCGCGCCGCGCGCCCCGTTGTGCCTTGCCGCCACCGGCTCCCGACCTCGCGCCGGACCAGCGTACCGCGGCACCGTCGCGCAAGCGGTCGGCGCCCTCGGTCACGACGAGTTCGCCGGCGGCGAGGCCGCTCGCGACCACGACGCGATCGCCGGCCGTGGTGCCGAGCGAAACCGTACGCACCTTCGCCCGGTGATCCGCGCCGGTCACGTAGACGAAGGTCCCGGGCACGCCGTTCGGCGCGCCGTGCTGGACCGCGGACAAGGGTATGACCAGCTGATCGCGCAGCACCCCGACCAGCAGGCGCACATTCACGAACTGGTTCGGAAAGAGCGCCCCGTCCCGGTTGTCGAATTCGCCGCGCAGCTTGACCGTTCCGGTGGACGGGTCGATCTGGTTGTCCATCGTCAGCAGCCGTCCGGTCGCGAGGCGCGTGCGGCCGGTCCGATCGTAGGCCTCCAGAGCGAGCGCCGGACCGCCGCGCATGGCGCCCAGAACCTCGTCGACGTCGTCCTCGGGCAGCGTGAAGATCACTGAGATCGGCTGCAGGCGGGTGATCACCACGATCCCGTTCGCGTCCGCGGGCGTCACGTAGTTGCCGGCGTCGACCTGGCGCAGCCCGACGCGGCCGGCGACCGGCGCGACGATGTGCGCGTATTGCAGGTTCAGAGCCGCCGTACGCACCTGGGCCCGGTCGAATTCCACCGTGCCCTCGTACTGCTTGACGAGCGAGCGCTGCGTGTCGAGCTGTTGCGCGGCGATCGCGTGGCGGGCGATCAACGTGAGGTAGCGGCGCAGATCCATTCTGGCGTTGTCGAGCACCGCGGAATCCCGGTCGAGCGATGCCTGCGCCTGCTCGAGGGCGGCCTGGTAGGGTCGTGGGTCGATCTGCGCGAGGAACTGCCCCGCCCGAACCATCTGGCCTTCGGCGAAGCCGATCTTCTGCAGTTGGCCGCTGATCTGGGTGCGCACCGTGACGGTCGCGAGCGGCGTGACCGCACCAAGCGCATCGAGGCGCACACTGACGTCGGCGCGCGCAACGGCCGCCACCGCCACGGGGACCGCGGCGGCCGACGCGGCGAGAGCGCCGTGACCGCCGCGCCTGACGGCATGATGCAGCCTCAGGAACACCGCGAGCAGCAGCACCGCGAGCATGGCGACGATCACCCATCCGCGGCGCCGGCGCGGCGCGGCCGTCGATGCGAACGCGCCGGGCTGGGGCTCGTTCATTGGACTTGGAGAGAATATCGGGTCGCGGGCATGCGTGATCGCAAATCGAGGCCGTGCCGGATCACGGTCCTTGGGTACTCTAACCGAAATCTCGCGCCCTCAAGCGGCGCGCTTCGTGTATTTTTGTCAAGGTTCCGCGGCCTCCGCGGCGAACGCGGCTTGGGCCCTTCGATCGATGCACACATTCCATCACCGGATCCGCCTCGCGATCTGCGCGCTCGCCGCGCTCGGCCTCGGCACGCACGTTCGAGCCGACGAGCTCGCACGCGGTCGCGCGGAATTCCGCGCGGCGATGCTCCGCGTGGCGGGCTCGGCTGCCGATCACCGGGATCCGGCCAGTCTGCGGCGCTATCCGCTCTACGGCTATCTGGTCGCCGCGCGTCTGCAGCGCGACCTCGCGAGTCACGCGGACGAAGCGCTCGACGAGCGGATCGAGGCATTCCTGCAGGCTCACCCGGGCGAGCCGGTCGGCCGCGCGCTCGAGCGCGCCTGGCTCGCGAGTCTCGCCAACCGCGGTCTCTGGGGCCCGTTCCTCGCACGCAGCGACGGCACGAACGACCCGGCCCTGCAATGCGATCGTCTCGCGGGCCGGATCGCGACCGGCGACTCGGTCGATCTGCCGGCGGCGGCGATCGCACGCTGGTTGCAGCCGCGCGCCGCGCCGCCGGAATGCGCCAAGGTGTTCGATTGGCTGCGCCGTCTCGGCCTGCTGAGCGCGGACCTGCGCGAGCTGCGCACCCGGGCCGCGCTCGCGGCCGGCGAGCCGGCTCTCGCCGTGCAATTCGCCGCCCAGTTGCCGCCGGAGCGAGCGGCGCCGCTCCTCCTCTGGGCGCGGCTCCTCGCCGATCCGCAGGCGGGGTTCGAGACCTTGCTCGGCAAGGGTGCGGTCGATCTGCCGGACGAGGCCGTCGATGCCGGCTTCCTGCGATTGTCCCGCCGCGATGGGGCCGCGGCCGCCGCCCTGCTGCCGCGTCTGCTCGCACGCGTCGGCACGACCGCGGATCTCGCCGCGAGACTGCGGCTGGACGTGGCACTCGGCGAGGCCTACGACCACGATCCCGGCACGCTCGCGGCGTTCGCCGAGGTACCGCCCGAGGAGATCGACCCGGCGGCGGCCGAGTGGCGCATACGCGCCGCCCTCTGGGCGGGGGACTACGCCGGCGCACTGCCCTGGATCCTGCATCTTCCGCCGGCACTCGGCGCCGAGCCGCGCTGGCGCTACTGGTATGCGCGCGCGATCGATGCGACCACCGGTTTCGCGGCGGCCCGGCCGCTGTACGCGCAGATCGCCGGACTGCGTGATTTCTACGGCTATCTCGCCGCGGATCGCCTGCACCGCCCCTATTCGCTGCAGTACCGCCGCTCGCCGGTCGACCGCCGGCTGCAGCGGCGCCTCGCCGCAAGACCGGGCCTGGTGCGCGCGCACGAGCTGGTTCGCTGCGCCATGCAGGCGCAGGCGAGTGCGGAGTGGACGGCGGCGCTCGCCGACGCCGATCCCGGGACCTTCGTGCAGGCCGCCGAGATCGCCTCGCGTTGGGGTTGGTATCGGCAGGCGATTCTCACCTTGAAGCGGGCGAACGCCTGGGACGACGTGCGGCTGCGCTACCCTCGCCCCTACCGCGCAGCCGTGCTCGCGGCGAGCCGGCGCGCACACGTGCCGGCCGACTGGCTGTTCGCGATCATGCGGCAGGAGAGCCTGTTCGACGCCGAGGCGATTTCCCCCGCCGACGCACGCGGCCTCATGCAGCTGCGCCTCGAGACGGCGCGGCGGGTCGCCAGACGCTCGCACCTCGCACGTCCTACGGCCGAGGCACTGCTCGATCCGGCCACGGCCCTGAGGCTCGGTGCGGCGTATCTGCGCGAGCTGCTCGACCGCTACGCAGGCGCGCTTGGACCGACGCTGGCGGCCTACAACGCCGGCCCCGGTGCGCTTGCCCGCTGGCGGCCACCGCACTCGATGGACGCCGACGTCTGGATCGAGAACATCCCTTACCTCGAGACCCGCGAATACCTGCAGCACATCGCCGAGCACATCGTCGCCTACGCCTGGGTCCGCGGCGCCACACCGCCGCGTCTGTCGCGGCTGCTGCCGCCGGTGGAGCCCGAAACCGCCTCGCAATCAGCCATGGGAGATGAACGACGATGAACCGGTTCACGCAAGCGATCGTCCGGGTGCCGAGCGCGAATCTCGCCGAGGGTATCAGCTCCGCCGGCCTCGGCAGACCGGACCTCGCGCTCGCGTTCGCGCAACACGCCGCGTACTGCGATGCTCTGCGCGCCTGCGGGCTTGAGGTGATCACGCTCCCGGCCGAGGAGCGTCATCCGGATGCGACGTTCGTCGAGGACACCGCGGTGATCGCCGGGCGCGTCGCGGTGATCGCCCGCCCGGGCGCCGCCAGCCGCCTCGGCGAGGAACGCTCGATCCTCGAATGCCTGCGCGGCATGCGCTCCACCATCGCGCAGATCCGCGCCCCCGGCACACTCGATGGGGGCGATGTCTGCCAGGCGGAGGACCACTTCTTCGTGGGCGTGTCCGCTCGCACCAACCCCGAAGGCGCAGGCCAGTTCTGCGAGGCGGTGCGCGCCGCGGGCTACACGGCCTCGACCGTCGACATCCGGACCAATCCCCTGCTGCTGCACCTGAAATCGGGCGTCGCCTATCTCGGCGAGGGCCGGTTGCTCGCGGCCCCGGGCCTGCCGCGGACTCCCGAACTCACGAGGTTCGAATGGCTGGAGGTCCCGGCGGAGGAGACCTACGCGGCCAACGCCGTGCGGATCAACGACCGACTGCTGGTCGCTCGGGGCTTCGCGGGAACCGCCCGGATGCTCGAGGCTCGCGGCTACGCGACACTCGCCCTGGACGTCAGCGAGTTCCGCAAGCTCGACGGCGGCTTGAGCTGCCTGTCGCTGCGATTCTAGGCGAGCGCCCCGGGGAACCGCTCAGCCGCGGCTCAACGCTGCGAGCATCGTGCGCAGCTCGTCGAAGTCATAGGGCTTCATCAGGAAGTGATCGCCCGGAGCAAGCGCGGACTCGGCCACCATGCCCGAGGTGATCAGCACGCGGATCGACGGGCGCAGCTCGCGGGCGATCCGCGCGAGCTCGGCGCCGTCGGGCGGGGCCGGCAGCCGCAGATCGGTGAACAGCACGTCGATTCGCTCGGTTCCCTCGAGGATCTCGCGCGCGGCCGCGCCCTGTTCCGCCGCGAGCACGCGATATCCCAGCCCGCCGAGCATCGAGACCAGGGTGTTGCGGACCAGACGGTTGTCCTCGACCAGAAGCAGCGTGGTTCCCGGCGGCGGCGAGGAATCGGCGCTCATCGCGGTTCCGATGCCGCGGTACGCGAATGAGCGAAGGCCGGCGCCTCGATCTCCTGCACCGGCTCGAGCGCCGTGCGCAATCGCTGGAAAGCTTCTTCCGGCTGATCGACGTACTCGAACAAGGTCAGATCCTCCGGGGAGATCATGCCATGGCGCGCGAGCGCCTCGAAGTTGATGATCTCGTTCCAGTAGGCGCGGCCGTAGAGCAACACCGGGATTCGCGTCGCGAGCTTCTTGGTCTGGGCCAGGGTGAGGATCTCGGTGAGCTCATCGAGCGTGCCGAAGCCGCCCGGAAAGACCACGAGGCCGCGCGCCAGATGGGCGAACCAGAGCTTGCGCATGAAGAAGTAGTGGAACTCGAAGCTCAGATCGGCGCTGATGTAAGGATTCGGCCGCTGTTCGTGCGGCAGGCTGATGTTGAGCCCGACGCTGCGGCCGCCACCGTCCGCGGCGCCGCGATTGGCCGCCTCCATGATTCCGCCGCCGCCGCCCGAACAGATCACGAACCGCTGGGCGCGGGTCGACAGGGTCCTTGCCCAGACCGTGATCAGCCGCGCGAGCTCGCGAGCCTCGTCGTAGTAGCGGCCGAACGGCCCGTCGGGCGAGAGCCTGGCCGAACCGAAGAAGACGATCGTGTCGTGCAGGCGCGCCCGGCGAAACGCCTCGAGCGGTTCGAGGTACTCGGCGAGGATACGGATCGGCCTGGCCGCGTCGCTCGCGAGAAATTCGTCGCTTTGGTACGCGATCTCCGGACCGAGCGCATGGACGGGCTTCATCTGGACGTACCTCGCCTCTGGTCGTACCCCGCGCATGCTGTCATCGAGGCACTTCGGGCGTATCTTACCCGTCTGCGCAACGACGCGTGCGGGATCGGTGCCCTCGAGCGGGGCGGAGCGATGGAACGATGAAATACCTGAACTGGATGCCCGCCGAGGGGACGCAGATCCTGTTCGTGCTGTTCCTGTCCTTCCTGGTGGGGCTGGAGCGCGAAGAGCACCGGGCACCGGACGACCGCTTCGCCTTCGGTGGCGTGCGCACCTTTCCCCTGATCGGCATGATCGGCTATGCCTGCGCCCTCCTGTCCGCAGGCTCGCTGGTGCTGCCGGCGACCGGGTTCGCGGTGGTCGGCGCGTTCCTGCTGATGTCCTACCGGCACAATCTCGGCGCCTCGGGATTCGCCGGCGTGACCACGGAGATGTCGGGACTCGCCACCTACCTGGTCGGCGCGCTGATCTACCGCCAGTCGTTCTGGATGGCCACCACGCTCACGGTGGCGAGCGTGCTGCTGCTCGAGCTGAAGGTTCGGCTGGAGACTCTCGCGCGGCGCATCGACACCACGGACGTGCTCACGCTCGCCAAGTTCCTGCTGCTCGCGGCGGTGGTACTGCCCCTGCTGCCAGACGCGTCCTTCGGTCCATTCGCGATCAATCCGTTCCGCACCTGGCTGGTCGTGGTCGCGGTCAGCGCGGTCTCCTACGCGAGCTACCTGTGCCAGCGGCTCGCGCGCGGGCGTGGCGGCATCGTGCTCGCGGCGCTGCTCGGCGGAGCGTATTCCTCCACGGTCACGACGGTGGTGATCGCCCGGCGTTCGGCCGAGGACGACCGCCCGCACCTGTCCTCGGGCGCGACCTTGATGGCCTCCGGGATCATGTACCTGCGGCTCGCCGCCCTGCTCGCGCTGTTCAACCGCGGGCTCCTGACGAGGCTTGGCCCCGCCTTCCTCGGGCTCGCGGCGCTTGCGCTCGGTTTCGGTGCCTTCTGGTCCAGGCGGCGCGAGAGCGATGCGGCGGCCGCGGCCGGAAATCTTGAGCCGCGCAATCCACTCGAACTCGGCACCGCTCTGCTGTTCGCGCTGCTGTTCGTCGCGATGCTGGTGGCGACGCATCTGGCGATCCGCTTCCTCGGGGACGCCGGCGTCTACTCGCTCGCCGGTATCATGGGGGTGACCGACGTCGACCCGTTCATACTCGGGCTCACCCAGTCCGCGCCGGCGTTGACACCGCTACCGGTCGCCGCGGCGGCGATCCTGATCGCAGCGGCGAGCAACAATGCGATCAAGGGGGTCTACGCCTATGCCTGGTCCTCGCGCCGCGCGGGGCGGGAGAGCCTCGCCATGCTGCTCGCGCTGGCCGCGCTCGGACTGCTGCCCCTCGTTCTGTGAGCCGGCGGGCGAAGGCGCGCGCCGTGTCGGGAGCCTAGCGGACCGCGCCGAAAACCTTGCGCAGCAGCGAACTCGCCTGACCGAGAGGGTCCCTGCGAATCGAGCGCTCCTCGTCGGCCATTTTCAGGAACAATCCGTCGAGCGCCTTGCGCGTCACGTAGGCCTCGATGCTCGCGTCGCCCGGCTGCATCAGGCCGAGCGCGGCGCCCTTGGCCGCGAGCGCATCGTACTGTTGGGCGAGCCCGACGCGGCGCGTCTGCTGCGCGACCACCGGCTCGAAACGCCGCTCCAGGCGATCGTAAGCCACCCGCCGGAAATACTGCGTCCCGGCATCGTCACCGCCCGTGAGGATCTGTTTCGCGTCGGCGATCGTCATCTGCCGCAAGGCCTGTTCGAGAACCGCCTTGCCCTCGGGTACCGCGGCCTCGGCCGCATGGTTCATCGCCGCCACGAGCGCGTCGCTCTGGCGCCCGAGACCGACCAGGCGTAGCAGGCGGTCGGCCCTGGCGAGCGCCGGAGGCAGGGGTATGCGCACGCGCGGATCGTCGAGAAAGCCGTTCGCGACGCCGAGCTTGGCGACCGCCGCGTCGATCCCGCGGCCCAACGCCTGTTTCAGTCCCTGCGCGGCCTCGTGATTGCTGAGCGCGGCGAGCGTGGTGGCCCGAGCGGGCCCGGCGCCGGCCGCCGCCGCGGCGAGCACGGCGAACAGACCCGCGCAGACGGGATGGACGAGGCACCGCCATCGCCCCCGAGGCGCCGCATGCCTGGCCCGCATCATCCGCCGCGCACGCCGGTGGCGGCCTCGCCCTTGCGCACGATGCTGGTCGCCATCTGCACGACCGAGGCGAGATCGCTCAGGTTGGCGGGCACCACCAGGGTCGTGCCCGATTGGGCGAGCTTGCCGAACTGGCGGACGTATTCCTCGCCGACGCGCAGCTGCATGGCCTCGATTCCGCCGCGTTCCGAAAGCGCCGCACCGACCCGGCGCAGGCCCTCGGCGGTCGCGGTGGCGACCGAGAGGATCGCCTGCGCCTGTCCCTCGGCTTCGTTGATCTGCTGCTGCTTGGTCGCCTCGGACTGTTTGATCACCCGCTGCTTCTCACCCTCGGCGGAATTGATCTTCGCGTCGCGCTCGCCCTCGGAAGTGAGCACCACGGCGCGCTTCTCGCGCTCCGCGCGCATCTGCTTCTCCATCGCCGACAGCACGTCCTTCGGCGGAGTGATGTTCTTGATCTCGTAGCGCAACACCTTCACGCCCCAGGGCGCCGAGGCCTTGTCGAGCTCGCTGACCACGTTCGCGTTGATCAGCCCCCGCGCCTCGAAGGTACGGTCCAGTTCGATCTTGCCGATCTCGCTGCGCAGCGTGGTCTGCGCCAATTGGGTGATCGCGAAACCGTAGTTGGCGATCCCGTAGGAGGCGAGATGCGGATCGAGCACCTGCATGTACAGCACGCCATCGACTCCCACCTGGACGTTGTCGCGCGTGATGCATATCTGCTCCGGGATGTCGATCGCGATCTCCTTGAGGCTGTGGCGATAGGCGACGCGCTCGACGAAGGGCACGAGGATGTGGAATCCGGCCTGCAGCGTGCGGCTGTACTTGCCGAGGTACTCGACGACGAAGGCGCTCTGCTGGGGGACCACGGTCGCGGTCCTGGCGAGCACGATCACGACGACGATCGCGACGGCGATGGCGAGATATCCGATCGGGCTGTTCACGCGAATCCCCTCCTTGTGAAAATTCGTCGCGGCGGTCCGCGATCCCGTGGCGCGCCCCGGCGCCGCCGGAGCATCAATCGTGCCGGCGCAACACGAGGGTGAGCCCCTCGACGCGTTCGATGCGGGCGCGGGCGCCGGCCGCGATCGGCTCGGTGCCGCCGTTCAGAGCGTTCCAGGTGGTGCCGCGGTACTCGAGCCGCCCACCCTCGCCGGGGGCGAGGGGCGCGGCCAGGATGACGGTGTCGCCGGCGGGGCCGGAGCGAACCGCCGGCAGCACCCTGCGGATACGCTCGTAGATGCGCCGCCTGAACGTGAGCATGCCGAACACGGCCAGCAGCACGAAACAGAGCCACTGCAGCCAGTCGGCGGCGAGGAGCCCGGCGAGCGCGGCCGCCCCGACGAGCAGGGCGGCCGCGCCGACGAACACCAGGTAGAACTGCGCGTCCACGAAGGCGAGCTCCGCGCCCAGCAGAATCGCACCGACCGCGATCCACGCCCACCACTGCATCGGCTTTCCCCGTGGGGACCGCTGCGACCCGAGCGGCGCTCCTTCAGCGCTTCATCGCGTCGAAGAAGTCCGCGTTGGTCTTCGTGTCCTTCATCTTGTCGAGCAGGAATTCGATCGCCGCGAGCTCGTCCATCGGATGCAGGAGCTTGCGCAGGATCCACATCTTGGACAGCTCCGCCGGGTCGGTGATCAGCTCTTCCTTGCGCGTGCCCGAACGGTTGATGTTGATCGAGGGGAATACCCGCTTCTCGGCGATGCGCCGGTCGAGGTGGATTTCCGAGTTGCCCGTGCCCTTGAACTCCTCGAAGATCACGTCGTCCATCTTCGAGCCCGTATCCACCAGCGCGGTCGCGAGGATCGTGAGGCTGCCGCCTTCTTCGATGTTGCGGGCGGCGCCGAAGAAGCGCTTGGGCCGTTGCAAGGCGTTGGCGTCCACGCCGCCGGTCAGCACTTTGCCCGATGACGGAACGACAGTGTTGTAAGCGCGGCCAA